>JAGOEI010000119.1 GCA_017997795.1 Thauera sp.
TCGACTTCCGCCGCGGCACCTTCCGCGTGCGCGGCGACGTGATCGACGTCTTCCCGGCCGAGAACGCCGAGCTCGCGGTGCGCATCGAGATGTTCGACGACGAGATCGAGCACCTGACCCTGTTCGACCCGCTCACCGGCCACCTCAAGCACAAGCTGGCGCGCTTCACCGTGTATCCGTCGAGCCACTACGTGACCCCGCGCGCCACCGTGCTGCAGGCGATCGAGGCGATCAAGGAGGAGCTGAAGGAGCGCATCGCCACCTTCCAGCGTGAGGGCAAGCTGGTGGAGGCGCAGCGCATCGAGCAGCGCACCCGTTTCGACCTCGAGATGCTGAACGAGATGGGCTTCTGCAAGGGCATCGAGAATTACTCCCGCCACATGTCCGGGCGCGGTCCGGGAGAGCCGCCGCCGACGCTGATCGATTACCTGCCCGCAGACGGCCTGATGTTCATCGACGAGTCGCACGTCGCCATCGGCCAGGTCGGCGGCATGTACAAGGGCGACCGTTCGCGCAAGGAGAACCTGGTCGGCTACGGCTTCCGCCTGCCCTCGGCGCTGGACAACCGGCCGCTCAAGTTCGACGAGTTCGAGCGCCTGATGCCGCAGACCGTCTTCGTCTCGGCGACGCCGGCGAAGTACGAGGAGGAGCACCAGGGGCAGGTGGTGGAGCAGGTGGTGCGCCCGACCGGCCTGATCGACCCGATGGTCGAGGTGCGCCCGGCGATGACGCAGGTGGACGACCTGCTCGGCGAGATCAAGAAGCGCCTGGCGGTAAACGAGCGCGTGCTGGTCACCGTGCTCACCAAGCGCATGGCCGAGGACCTCACCGACTACCTCGCCGACAACGGCATCCGCGTGCGCTACCTGCACTCGGACATCGACACCGTGGAGCGCGTGGAGATCATCCGCGACCTGCGCCTGGGCGAGTTCGACGTGCTGGTGGGCATCAACCTGCTGCGTGAGGGCCTGGACATCCCCGAGGTGTCGCTGGTGACGATCCTGGACGCGGACAAGGAGGGCTTCCTGCGCTCGGAGCGCTCGCTGATCCAGACCATCGGCCGCGCTGCGCGCCACCTGCACGGCACGGCCATCCTCTACGCCGACCGCATCACCGACTCGATGAAGGCCGCGATCGGCGAGACCGAGCGCCGGCGGCAGAAACAGATCGCCTTCAACGAGGCCAACGGCATCGTGCCGAAGTCGGTGACGAAACGGATCAAGGACATCATCGACGGGGTCTATGATTCGGATGGCGCCAAGCGCGACGCCGCACGCGTGGCCGACAAGGGCAGCGACTACGCGGTGATGGACGAGAAGGCGCTGGCGCGGGCGATCAAGCGCCTGGAAAAGGAGATGCAGGAGCACGCCCGCAACCTGGAGTTCGAGAAGGCCGCTGCAGCGCGCGACGAGCTGTTCAAGCTTCGCCAGCGCGCGTTTGGCGCAGACCAGCACGGCAGCGTTTGAAGAGCAAGAAATCGAGGAGGGGAAGACATGACCAGGATCCTGTTCGTGTGCACGGGGAACATCTGCCGTTCGCCCACCGCGGAGGGCGTGGCGCGGCATTTCATAGAGACCGGTGGGCTGGGCGGGCGGATCGAGGTGGATTCGGCCGGCACGCAGGGTTACCACGTGGGCGAGGCGCCCGATCCGCGCGCGCAGAAGTTCGCCATGCAGCGCGGCTACGATCTGTCCGGTTTGCGTGCGCGCAAGCTGGAGCTGCGCGATTTCCAGGAGTTCGATCTGGTGCTGGGGATGGATCGCGGGCATCTGGAGACGATGCGGCGCCTGTGTCCACCCGTCTATCATCCGCGGCTCGGCCTGTTCATGCAGTTCGACGGCTCGGGGCGGTTCGAGGCTGAGGTGCCGGATCCGTATTACGGTGGTCCCCGCGGCTTCGACCTGGTGCTCGACATGTGCGAGCACGGGGTGCGCGGCTTGCTGGAGACGGTGTCCGCGCGGGTGTAGGGCGCGCGGGGCCTGTCCGGATCGTGATCGATCGCTTATCGCTGTTGCGGCCGGATTACCGTCGCCATCGCCAAGCAATAAAAAGGCCACCCGTTGAGAGGTGGCCTTTTTGTGCGACGACGCGCGGGTCTTACTTCTGCGTCTCGACCTGCTGCAGCGGCTCTTCCACGATCACCGGCGCGGGGCGCGGCTTGCGGCCGAGGCGTGCCGGCGGCTCGACGGCGCCGCTTCCGAACTGAGCGAGCTTGGACGGATCGGTTTCGATCTTGATCAGTCCGCTGTCACCCTGCTGCGTGGGCAACGTGATCGGTGCGCTCGGCGCCCGTTCTGGCGCGGCTTCGGAGGCGACCGCGGCCGTGGTGGCAGCGGCCTCCTGAGCGGGCTCGGACGCCGCGGTCACAGCCGACGCCTGTTCGACTGCCGGCGCCACGACCTCGGCAGCGGCCATCGCTTCGGTTGCGCTGGCCGCTTCCACCACCTCGGCTTCGGTCACGACCTGCGTGGCCGCGACTTCGCTCGACTCGACGGAATCCGGCACCGTGGTCGTCGCCGCCGGTTCGGCGGTTTCGACGACATCGGGCGCGGACGCGACGACCTCGGACACGGGCTCGGTTGCGGCAGAAGATTCCGCTGCAACCGGGACGGGTGCGAGCGCCTGCTCGACGTGCTCCGCCGGCGCTGCTTCCACAGCCTGTGCCGCAGACGCGACGACCGGCAGTTCGGCTGCAGCCTGTTCTGCTTGTGGTGCTGCTTCGGCTTGCAGGTCAGCGGCGGCGGGTGCTTCGATCGCTTCCGCTGCGGTCGCGGCCAGCGCATCCTGCGGCGCGCTTGCCTCGGCATCGGCGACAACTGGCGCAGCCGCGGCGGCGGACGATTGGGCAGCGCCCTCGTCGCGCCCTTCCTCGCCGCTCTCGCTGCTCTCGCCGGCTTCGGCGTCGAGCGCGCCTGCAGCCTGGCCTTCGCCCGAGCGACGACCACGGCCGCGGCCGCGGCGGCGGCGCTTCTCGGTCGGGGCGCCGTCCTCGCCGACGTTTTCCGCGGCGGGGGTGGTGCCTGCCTCGGCAGCACTCGCGTCATCGACCACGACGGCGGCGACCGCAGCCGCCGCGCCGACCTTCAGCAGATCTTCGTCGCTACGCTCCTCGACCAGCTTGTCGGTGCGCTCGCCGGCCTCTTCGCCGCGATTGCCGCGCTGGTTGCGACCGCGGCCGCGCCCACCTTCGGGACGCTCGGCCCGCTCCGGACGTTCTGCGCGTTCGGGGCGCTCGCCGCTGACGCGCTGGGGCTTGTCGCCGCCTTCCGCGCGCTCGCCACGTTCGGCACGAGCACCGCGACCAGCCGGCTGCTGCGTATCGCCGCCTTCGCGCTCGCCACGCTCACCGCGGCGGCCGCGGTTGCCATTGCTGCGACGGCCTTCGCCGCTGCGCTCGCCGCGGGCGCGCGGCTCGCGCTTGGGCGCCTCCTCGACCACAGCGGCGGGTGCCGGTGCAGCCTCGGGCTTGCCGGCCCCGAACCAGCTCATGATGCGGGCGAACAGCCCCTGCGGTGCCGGAGCGACCGGCGCGGGAGCCGGTGCGGGCTCGGGCGCGGCCATCGGCGCGGGCTGGGCGGGGGCGATGCCCTTGACCGCGGCTTCGGGACGGGCAGGGCGCTCGTTGGCCTTGGACGGCAGGCGGGCGTCTTCCTCGGCGGGCTTCTGCACCATCTGGTAGCTCGCCAGCGCGATGTCTTCCGCGTTCAACTGGTCGTGGCGCAGGCGGATGATCTCGTGCGCCGGCGTCTCGAGGTGGCGGTTCGGCACGATGATGAGCTGCACCTTGTGGCGCATCTCGATGCGGGCGATGTCGACCCGCTTCTCGTTGAGCAGGAAGGTGGCGACGTCGACCGGCACCTGCAGGTGCACTGCGCCGGTGTTGTCCTTCATCGCCTCTTCTTCGAGGATGCGCACGATGTGCAGCGCGGACGATTCGGTGCTGCGGATGTGGCCGGTGCCGTTGCAGCGCGGGCAGGTGATGTAGCTGGTCTCGGCGAGCGCCGGGCGCAGGCGCTGGCGCGACAGCTCGAGCAGGCCGAAGCGGCTGATCTTGCCGGTCTGCACGCGGGCGCGGTCGTGGCGCAGCGCGTCGCGCAGGCGGTTCTCGACCTCGCGCTGGTTCTTGGCCGACTCCATGTCGATGAAGTCGATGACGATCAGCCCGCCCAGGTCGCGCAGGCGCAACTGGCGGGCGATCTCGTCGGCCGCCTCGCAGTTGGTGCGGAAGGCGGTCTCCTCGATGTCCGAGCCCTTGGTGGCGCGGCCCGAGTTGACGTCGATCGACACCAGCGCCTCGGTGTGGTCGATGACCACGGCGCCGCCCGAAGGCAGCGTCACCTGGCGCGAATAGGCGGACTCGATCTGGTGCTCGATCTGGAAGCGCGAGAACAGCGGCACGTCGTCGCTGTAGCGCTTCACACGGGCGACGTTGCCCGGCATCACGTGGGCCATGAACTGCGTGGCCTGCTCGTAGATGTCGTCGGTGTCGATCAGGATCTCGCCGATGTCGGGTTGAAAGTAGTCGCGGATCGCACGGATCACGAGGCTGCCTTCCTGGTAGATCAGGAAGGCACCGGACTGGCTCTGGGCCGCCCCTTCGATCGCGGTCCACAACTGCATCAGGTAGTTGAGGTCCCACTGCAGCTCTTCGGCGCTGCGGCCGATCGCGGCGGTGCGCGCGATCAGGCTCACGCCCTGCGGCACGTCGAGCTGGTCCATGGCGTCGCGCAGTTCGGCGCGCTCGTCACCCTCGACCCGGCGCGACACACCTCCACCGCGCGGGTTGTTGGGCATCAGCACCAGGTAGCGGCCGGCGAGCGAGATGTAGGTGGTGAGCGCCGCACCCTTGTTGCCGCGCTCGTCCTTCTCGACCTGGACGATGAGCTCCTGGCCTTCCCTCAGCGCTTCCTTGATGGAGGCCTTGCTGGCGTCGACGCCGGGCTGGAAGTAGGAACGCGAGATCTCCTTGAAGGGCAGAAAGCCGTGGCGCTCCGCGCCGTAGTCGACGAACGCCGCTTCGAGACTGGGCTCGATGCGGGTGATGACGGCCTTGTAGATGTTGCTCTTGCGTTCTTCCTTGGCGGCCGATTCGATATCGAGGTCGATCAGTTTCTGACCGTCCACGATCGCGACGCGCAGTTCTTCGGCCTGCGTCGCATTGAAAAGCATGCGCTTCATTTGGATCGTTCTCCCGCGAAAAGACACACGGGCAGGACGAACGGCGCGCACCATCGCGCTTTCCGGGATCAGGAGCGATTGGGTAGGACTGCTGCTTTCATCCGGTGGGTTTGTCGGGCTGTGATGGGTCGGCTGGTCGAAATTCTCTTGCTCCCGCCCGGCGTGCCGTGTGGGCTTCGGGCCGGAGCATTTGATCCTGCGTGTGCGGCTTGCGCGTCAAAATCCAACCCGAGGGCTGGATGGGTATGTCGAAGGTGGTCTGTTGCGTTACCATCGGCGCCTTTTCGGCCTTGGATGGCGGGCAACGGTCAAGCCGGGAGCGCTCTTCAGGGCTCTTTGCCAGCAGTCTGCGTACGTCCTCCGGAGCAGGTGTTTCGACCTGACGGACATTTGGACTTGCCGCACTTGGCTGGCCGCGACCGGTTTAACCGCGCAGAAGTATATTTCATGACGATCATTGAAGGCAAAGCCATTGCAGTCCGGCACGAGCGCATCGACGAGGCGGCCGCCGGGCAGCGCATCGACAACTACCTGATGCGCATCGCCAAGGGCGTCCCCAAGAGCCACGTGTACCGCATCCTGCGCAGCGGCGAGGTGAGGGTCAATGGCGGGCGCGTGCAGCAGACCTATCGCCTGCAGGAAGGCGACGAGGTGCGCATTCCGCCGATCCGCGTGGCCGAGCCGACGCGCACGGCGCCCGCGCCGGTGGGCAAGGCGCTGCCGGTGGTGTTCGAGGACGACGCGCTGCTGGTGATCGACAAGCCCTCGGGCAAGGCGGTGCATGGCGGCAGCGGGGTGAGCTACGGCGTGATCGAGCAGTTGCGCGCGCAGCGGCCCGAGGCACGCATGCTCGAGCTGGCTCACCGTCTGGATCGCGAGACCTCGGGGTTGCTGATCGTCGCCAAGAAGCGCTCGGCGCTCACCGCGCTGCACGACATGATGCGCGAGGGTCGCGTCGAGAAGCGCTACCTGACGCTGGTGCCGGGGCGCTGGTCGAATCCGCTGCAGCACGTGAAGGCGGCGCTGCACAAATACCTGACCGCCGACGGCGAGCGCCGCGTGCGGGTGAGCGAGGAAGGCAAGGCCGCGCACAGCATCGTGCGGCTGGTGAAGCGCTGGCACGACTACAGCCTGCTCGAGGTGGAACTGAAGACTGGGCGCACGCATCAGATTCGCGTGCATCTGACGCACCTGGGCTTTCCGTTGTGCGGCGACGACAAGTACGGCGACTTTGCGCTCAACAAGCGCCTCGAGGGCGAGGGGCTCAAGCGCATGTTCCTGCACGCCGCGCAGTTGCGCTTTGCGCATCCGCTGATGGGCGAGGCGCTGGCGTTCGAGTCGGCGCTGCCCGAAGACCTGCAATCCTTCATCGACCGGCTCGACACCGGGGAGAAAAGACATGGCTGAGCGTTTCGATCTGATCGTCTTCGACTGGGACGGCACGCTGATGGACTCCGCGGGGGCGATCGTGCGTGCGATGCAGGCCGCGACCCGCGATCTCGGCCTGGCCGAGATCCCCGAAGAGCGCGCGCGCTATGTGATCGGGCTCGGCCTGGGCGATGCGCTGCGGCATGCGGTGCCCGACCTGGACGAGGCTTCGTATCCGCGCATGGTCGAGCGTTACCGCCATCACTACCTGTCTTCGGATCACGAGCTCACGCTGTTCGACGGCGTGGCCGAGATGATCGACACGCTCGCGGCGCGTGGGCACATGCTCGCGGTGGCCACCGGAAAGAGCCGGCTCGGGTTGAACCGCGCGCTCGGTCACTCCGGGCTGGGCGCGTATTTCCACGCCACGCGTTGCGCCGACGAGTGCTTCTCGAAGCCGCATCCGGCGATGCTCGAGGAGCTGATGGATGAGCTCGGCGCGGTGCC
>JAGOEI010000120.1 GCA_017997795.1 Thauera sp.
TCGGTGAGGTCGAGCAGGCCGCGCAGGAAGTTGCGATAGCAGGCGATGCCTTCGGCGAGCAGCGCCTCGCGACCGCCCTCCGCAGGCGGACACTTGACCACGAAGCCGCCTTTCGAGCCCACCGGCACGATCACCGCGTTCTTGACGATCTGCGCCTTCACCAGGCCGAGGATTTCGGTGCGGAAGTCCTCCATGCGATCGGACCAGCGCAGGCCACCGCGCGCGACCTTGCCGCCGCGCAGGTGCACGCCCTCGAGCCGCGGCGAATACACGAAGATCTCGAACATCGGCAAGGGCTGCGGCAGGTTGGGGATCTTCGCCGGCAGGAGCTTGAACGAGGTGTAGGCCTTGGGGGCGCCGTCCTTGCCGCGCTGGAACCAGTTGGTGCGCAGCGTGGCCTGGATCATGGCCAGGAACTGACGCAGGATGCGGTCCTCGTCGAGGTTGGCGACGTTGTTGAGCTCGGCCTCGATGCCAGCCACCAGCGCCGCGCACTGCGCGTCGCGGTCGCCCGCCAGCGCGGGGTCGAAGCGGGCGCGGAAGAGTTCGAACAGCGCACGCGCCAGCTTCGGATACGCCGCCAGCGTCTGCTCCATGTAGGCCAGGCTGAAGGTGAACGCGGCCTGGCGCATGTAGCGGGCGTAGCCGCGCAGCACGCTGACCTCGCGCCACGACAGCCCGGCGAGCAGCACGAGGCGGTTGAAGTCGTCGTTCTCGACCTCGCCGCGCCAGGCGCGCAGGAAGGCGTCCTGGAACAGCGGGCGCACGTCGTGGATGTTGAGGTTCTCCGCCCCGGCGTAGTGCAGGCCGAAGTCATGCATCCACAGCGTGCGTCCGTCCTGGCGCTGGATGTCGGAGGGGCGCTCGTCCATCACCTTGACGCCCATCTTCTCGAGCATGGGCAGGCTCTGCGACAGGGGCACCGGCGCGTCCAGGCGGTACAGGCGCAGGTTCAGCCGCCCCGCAGGAGCCTCGAGCGGCACGTAGAGGTTGAGCCCGAGCGCCTCGGCATCGGCCAGCGCCTCCATCTGCTCGATGTCGAACACCGCCATGCGCGGCGAGTAGTCCTCGCGGTAGCCGGCGGGGAAGCCGCTGCCGTAGCGCCGCATCAGCGCCAGGCCGCGTTCCTCGCCGCACTGCTCGACCAGCGCCTGCTGCAGCTCGTCTTCCCAGCGCCGCGAGGCGCGGATCAGGCGTTGCTCGAGTTCGCGGGTGTCGAAGGGCGGGATGGTCGAGTCCTGCGTGCGCACCGTGATCAGGATGCGGGCCAGCGCAGAGTCCGAGAACTGCACGTCGAACTCGGACGCGGCGCCGTTGAAGGCTTCCATCAGCACCGCCTGCATGCGCTTGCGCTGGTCGGTGTTGTAGTGCTCGCGCGGCACGTAGATGAGGCAGGACACGAAGCGTGCGAACGGATCGCAGCGCACGAACAGTCGCGTGCGCAGGCGCTCGCCCAGGCGCAGGATGCCCATCACATGACCGAAGAGCTCGTCGGTGCCGATCTGGAAGAGCTCGTCGCGCGGATAACGCTCGATGATGGTCTGCAGCGTCTTGGCCGCATGGCCGCCGGCCGGCAGACCGGCGCGCTCGATCACCGCCGCCACCTTGCGCCGCAGCAAGGGAATCTGTGCGGGCGTGGTGCCGTAGGCCGTCGACGCGAGCAGGCCGATCACGCGGCGCTCGCCACTCACGCGGCCCTCGGCGTCGTAGGTCTTGACGCCCAGGAAGTCGAGGTAGCCCGGCCGGTGCACCGTCGAGCGGGTGTTGGATTTGGTGATGGTGAGCACGCCTGGCACGTGGGCCTGGGCCTTGAGCTGTGGCGGCAGGGCGGCGAACGAGCGCGACTGGCCATCCTCGCCCTCCCCGCGCAGCAGGCCCAGCCCGGAGCCGGACGCGATGCGCAGCTCGTTGCCCTCGTCGCTGCTGACGAGGCCGTAGTCGCGGCAGCCGAGCAGCACGAAGTTGTCCTCCGCCAGCCATTCGAGGAAGGCGCGCGCTTCGGCGCGCTCCTCGGCGTCGATCGTCGCCGGCATGGCGTCGATGTCGGCGATGACTTCCTGCAGGCGCTCGCGCATCCGCGGCCAGTCGGTGACCGCCGCGCGCACGTCGGCCAGCACGTGCTCGAGGCCTTCGCGCAAGGCCTTGATGTCGGCCGGATCGGTGCGCCGGTCGACCTCGAGATGCATCACCGACTCGGCGCGCGCTTCGGCCTCGCCCTTGTCGGCCAGTCGCAGCAGTTGCCCGCCTTCGTCGCGCACCACGCGCAGCACCGGGTGGATGATGAGGTGCAGGGTCAGGCCCTGGCGGTTGATCTCCATGGTCACCGAGTCGACCAGGAAGGGCATGTCGTCGCCGACGATCTCGATGACGGTGTGCGCCGACTCCCAGCCATGCTCGTCGAGCCGCGGGTTGAACACGCGGACGACGCTCCCGGCGGTGCGGCGGGCGATGAAATGCCACTGGCTGAGCACGGCGCCGTAGAGGTCCGAGACCGACAGCGACTCGAGATCCTCCGGGTCCACCTGCGCAAAGAATCGCGTTGCGAACGCGCTCACCGCCCGCGCCTGCTCGGCCGGCAAGCGTGCGCCGATCTGTTCCACCACCGCATCCACGTTTGCAGCCAGCCGGTTCTTGTCCCGATTTTCCATCTCTCGCCCCCTGTTGTTGTTCAGGTCACGGCGAGGCGCACGGCAAGACTCCGGCAGTCGGTGTAACGGCGTTGCTCGACTGACTGGCCCGAGGAGCTGCTTGTTGCGTCGCCGATCAAGAAGCAATCAGGCTACGCGATGCGCATTCGAGGGGGAAGCCGCGTTTTCCCTAGGTCAGGCACCCACCGCCACCGCCGGCGGTTCTGCGCCGGCCCGGCCGTGATGCCCGCCACGCGCCCACGGCGAGCCATCCATCCAGGCGACCAGATCCACCGCCGCCATCGGCTTGCCGATGAAATAGCCCTGCGCACGATCGCAGCCGAGCGCCCCCAGGCGCCTGAGCACGGCCTCGGTCTCGACGCCCTCGGCCGTCACCACCAGGCCCATGTTGTGCGCGAGCTCGATCGTCGAGCGCACGATGATCTCGTCGTCGGGCTGGGTGAGCAGGTTCATCACGAAGCTGCGGTCGATCTTCAGCTCCTGCACCGGCATCTGGCGCACATAGGACAGCGACGAATAGCCGGTGCCATAGTCGTCGATCGAGAGCTGGCAACCGGTGGCGCGCAGGCGCTCGAGGTTGGCCAGCGCCTTGCCCGGATCGTCGAGCACCGCGCTCTCGGTGATCTCGAGCGTGATCCAGCTCGCCGCGCAGCCGTGGCGCTCGAGCATGGCGCGGAAACGCTCCGGCAGCTCGGCCTGCAGCAGGTCGCGCGCCGACAGATTGACCGCCACGCGCACCCGGCGCCCGGCGCGATGCCACTCGGCGCACTGGCGCACCGCGCGCTCGAGCACCCACAGCGTGATGGTCTTGATGTAGCCGGTCTGCTCGGCAAAGGGGATGAACTCCATCGGCGGCACGAAGCCGCGCTGCGGATGCACCCAGCGCACCAGCGCCTCCACGCTCAGGCCGTCCTCGGCGCGGAAGGCGTACTTGGGCTGGAAGTACAGCACCAGCTCGTCGCCCTCGACGGCCTGACGCAGCTCGGTGAGCAGCGACAGGCGCGCGGCGTTGCGGCTGTGGTGCGCCGGGTCGTAGAGGCTGACGCCGGTGTGGCTGTGCTTGGCCTTGTACATGGCGACGTCGGCGCAACGCATCAGGTCGCCGGCCGCGCCGCCGTGATCCGGAAAGAGCGCGATGCCGATGCTGGCGCGCACGTCCACCAGTTGCCCCTGCAGGCTCATCGGCTGCTCGAGCGCCGTGGCGATGCGGTCGGCCACCACCCGCGCCGCCCACGCGTCGGCGTCGGGCACCAGCACCGCGAATTCGTCGCCGCCGAGGCGCGCGACGCCGTTCCCGGCCATGCGCAGTTGCTCGCCGACGTCGCGCTGGCGCACGCCGGCGCGCAGCAGGCGGTTGCCGACCTCCTGCAGCACCAGGTCGCCGAAGGCGTGACCGAGGGTGTCGTTGATGAGCTTGAAGCGGTCGAGGTCGAGGGTGAGCACCGCCAGCGTGTGCCCGGCGGCATCCGCCGCCTGCAGGCAGCGCTCGAGTCCGGCGATGAAATGCACGCGGTTGGGCAGGCCGGTGAGCGCGTCGCGATAGGCCAGCTCGGTGATGCGCGCCTCGCGGCTGGCGATGGCCTCGGTCATCAGCCCGAAGGCGTCGGCCAGGCGGCCGATCTCGTCGTCGCGCTGCGCCGGCGGGGGCGCCGCGTAGTCGCCGTCCTCGACCCGATGGGCAAACTCGGCCAGCCGCGTCACCGGCGCGGCGATGGTGCGCCCCATCCACACGCTGGCGAGCAGCATCACCAGCGTGGCAGCCACCGACAGACCGGCCCATTCCCGGTACAGGCGCTCCCAGGGCTCGAGCGCGCGCTCGAGGGAGAGCTGCAGCACGGCCGTGACCTGCTCGTCGGCCTTTGCATCCACGACGTGGCGCAGCCCCGCATGCTCGATGCCGTCGATCTGCATCGAGCCCACGTCCTCGCGTGCCAACTGCACGGCCTGCGGTGCGCGCGGCAGCGTGCTGACCACGCGCACTGCCGCAGCGCCCGCAGGCTGGCGCAGCAGGCTGACGTCGAGTCCGGTCAGGCGCTTGAGGTCGAGCGCGAAGGCCTCATCCACCGCAAAGCCGACCGCCACCCAGGCCACCGGCACCGGCGCCATCACCGGCACGACCACGAGCTGGTAAAGCGTCTGCTCGACGGACTGGAAGCCGGTGGCGCTGCCACGCTCGCGTGCGCCGGCGATCAAGTCCGCCAAGCCCCCCGGCTGCACACCCGCGCCCGGCGGATGGGCCGCGACCAGTTGGCCGTCGAGGCCGATCAGCAGCATCTGGCGCGCACCGATGCGCGAGCCGTGGTTCTCCAGCGCCGACACCACGGTGTCGCGATCGGACGACTGCAGCGCCGCACGAAACCCGTAGTCCGCCGCCAGCACCCGCGCCGCCTGCGCGAGCTGGTCGGCGCGCTGCTCGAGCAGGCGGGCGAACACGCGATCACCGGTCTCGAGCTGCGCCCTCACCTCGTCGAGCGCGCTGCTGCGCCCGATGTGTTCGAACAGGAACAGGCCGCCGATCTGCACCGACAGCAGGATGAGCGCGGTCCACGCCGCGATCCGCCACTGCAGCTTCCTGAAACCGTTCCGGAAACCCTTCGAGAGACCGACTCGCATCAGGGCCGTGCTCCGATCACCAGGGTGTGACGGTCCTCGCCGCGCAGGCGCAGCGGCTGGCGCGCGAGTTCGTTCGTGCCTCCCGCCCAGCGCGGATGCCAGTACTCGAGTTCGTACTCGTCCGCCGGCGCGCCGTCGATGCGCACCTGGCCGGCGGCATCGCTGACGCCCACCCAGGGCGTATCAGAGACCACGACGTAGGCCACCATCGGGTCATGGATGTTGCAGCCCATCACCACCACCCCGGGCTTGTCGAACACCACCGGCGCGGCCGGCGTGCCGATGTAGAGCTTGAGCTCGAAGGGCTTGGCAGGCGAGAACGAATACACATGGTGGCGCACGGTATCGAGGTTGGGAAAGCTGATCGAAGTCCCGGTCGGCACCGCCGTCATCAGCGGGATGAAGCGCTTGCCCTGCTGGACGATCTCGGCCTTGGCGGGCTTGAACGGCGCGGCCGTGCCCACCGGCTTGAGCGCCACCGCCGCGTTCTCCACCGCGGCCCCGTGCTCGTCGATGACCTGCAGCACGAGGCTCGCAGCCATCGCCACCGGGCATGCCAACGCCCCCACCACCGCGACCAGGACATGCCGCAGACGACCCGACTCCAATGCCAACTTGATCACGCTCCGATAGTGCAGGACCGGTTTATCTTCGGCGGCGATCGTTCATGAACCTGTCAAAGGACTCCCGATGCCGCATTCCATCACTCGCCTGGCGCTACCGATGCTCGGCCTGTGCGCCGCCGCTTTCGCCGTGCCGGCGCTCGCGCAGACGACGCTCGACAAGATCCGGCTTTACGCCGTAAGCGAGTCGCATCAGCTTATCGCCGTTTCTGCGGCCGACCCGCAGAAAATCACCCGCAGCGTGACGCTTTACGGACTCGCGCCCAACGAGCGCGTCCTCGGCATCGACTATCGGGTGGCCTATGGGGTGATGTTCGCGCTCGGCAGCAGCGGGCGCGTGTTCACCGTCGATGTGGACAGCGGCGCGCTGAAGCCGGTGGGTGACACGCCGTTCGCGCTCGCGCTCGAGGGCACACGCTTCGGCTTCGACTTCAACCCGGCGGCCGACCGCATCCGCATCGTGTCCGACCGCGGCCAGAACCTGCGTGCGCACCCCGAGACCGGGGCACTGGTGGATTTCAAACCGGATACCGAAGGGCTGCAGCCCGACGGCGCGCTCGCCTTCCGCAGCGACGACGCCAACGCCGGACACACACCGCGCGTGATCGCCGCGGCCTACACGTACAACAACGACAACGAGAAGCTGACGACCAACTTCGCCATCGACGGCGAGCTCGGCGCGCTCGTGCGCCAGGGCTCTGTGGAAGGCGTCGAGCCGGTGGTGTCGCCCAACAGCGGGCAACTGAGCACGGTCGGCGCGCTCGGCGTGGCTGGGATCAGCGACGCCCACTTCGACATTTCGGACGTGACCAACACCGCGCTCGCTGCACTGACGACCCGCGACGCACCCGCGCCGACGCTCTATCGCATCGACCTGGCGACCGGCCAGGCGAGCGCGATCGGCACCATCGGCAACGGCGAGCCACTGCGCGGGATCGCGATCGAGCCCTGATGAAACGACGTGGGGCCGGGTTTTACGCCGGCCCCACTTCCCGCCTTACGGCCTCGCTGCACCTAGCGGATGAAGTCGCGGTTGACCTCGCGGAACAGCTCGGTGCCGCCGCGCTGCAGCCACTCGAAGGCCACCATCTCGCGCGACACGATCTCGATGCCGTGGCTGCGCATGCGCGC
>JAGOEI010000121.1 GCA_017997795.1 Thauera sp.
CCCGGCTCATGACCAGCAGCAGGCCGACGAGCACATAGGGCAGCCACGCGCGCACCATGCCGATCTGCTGGTGATGCGGCATCTGGTCGAGCTTCATCTCGACGCTGCCCATCCACTCGCTCGGCCACTCCTTCGGGTCGGCGAAATCCCAGCTGCGCTTGGGCACCAGGAAGCCGAAGCGCGCCGCCGTGGTGACGATCGACAGCCCGACGAGACCGCCGAGCAGCGACGGAAACTCGGGTCCGAGGAACACACCGGTGAAGGCATAGGGCACGGTGAAAGCCAGCCCCGAGAAGAGCGCGAACGGCACGACCTCGAGGCCCGCCTTCCAGCTCTTCTCCTTGCCGAAGAAACGGGTGAGCATCATCGCCATCACCACCGGCATCACCGTGCCGACCAGCGCGTGCACGATCGCCACGTTGCTGGTGATGAGCTGCAGGAAGATGTCCCAGCTCGAGCCCCTGGACACCAGTTGCGCGCCAATCGCGGCGGTGTCGAGGCCGCTATTGACGCCGATGATGATCGGCGTGCCCACCGCGCCGAAGGACACCGGCGTGCTCTGCACCAGCATGCCGAGCAGTACCGCCGCCATCGCCGGAAAACCGATCGCCACCAGCAGCGGCGCCGCGATCGCCGCAGGCGTGCCGAAACCGGACGCGCCCTCGATGAAGCAGCCGAACAGCCAGCCGATGATGATCGCCTGGATGCGGCGGTCCGGGCTGATCTTGGCGAAGCCGGCGCGAATGGCCGAGATGCCGCCGGAGTACTTCAGCGTGTTCAGCAGCAGGATCGCGCCGAAGATGATCCACAGCACGCCGATGGTGATCACCAGGCCCTGCAGGGTCGAGGCGAGCACACGGTTAACGCTCATGTCCCACACGAACAGACCGATGAGCGCGGTAATGACATAGACGACCGGCATCGCACGCTTTGCCGGCCAGCGCAGGCCGACCAGCAGGATTGCGGCGAGCAGGATCGGAGAGAAGGCCAGGAGGGCCAAGGTACCGGATTGCATCTCTTATCTCCCCACGAAAAGGCGGCACCGAGCGCCCGCCACGAGTATCACGGTTGTCGCAAAAGCCATCGGATGCCCCCTCCTTGCAGAAGTTTGATTTGATCGAAAAGTCACTATTGGTCTTACCACTTAACCACTTTGTGACCTAGACTAGGGGAGACTCCAATAGCTGTCAATGCAAATGATCAAATTTCCCGATGACGACATAACCCCCTTTCCCGCACCCGCTTTGGCAGGCAATGAGGAGGCTTGCCCGCACCCCGCGCGGGCGCTAGATTCCACGTACCCGTCGGCCCATGCCGCGCGCACACGCATCCCAGGAAAACCGTTCATGAAAGCCGCGCCCCTGCAACAACGCCGTCTGTCCGACGACATCATCGCGCGCATCGAGACCTTGATCCTCGAGGGCAGCTTTCGGGCGGGCGAGCGCCTGCCGGCCGAGCGCGCACTGGCGGAAGAATTCGGCGTGTCGAGGCCCTCGTTGCGTGAAGCGATCCAGAAACTGGTCGCGCGCGGGCTGCTGATCAGCCGGCACGGCGGCGGGACCTTCGTCAGCGAATCGCTCGGTTCATCGTTCCGCGACCCGATGATCGAACTCCTCGAACACAACCCCGAAGCCCAGCGCGATCTGATCGAATTCCGCCATACGCTCGAAGGCTCCTGCGCCTATTACGCCGCGCTGCGCGCAACCGAGCCCGACCGCGAGCGCCTGAAGACCGCCTTCGAGCGCGTGCAGGACAGCTATCTGCGGCAGGGGCGGATCAGCCGCGCCGAGGAGGGGCGCAACGATGCGCTGTTCCACCTCGCGATCGCCGAAGCCAGCCACAACGCGGTGCTGCTGCACACGATCCGCAGCCTCTTCGATCTGCTCGAACGCAATGTGGTGACCAACATCGGCGGCATGTACCCGCAAGGCGGGGAGATCCGCGACAAGCTGCTCGCGCAGCACGAAGCCTTGTACAAGGCGATCATGGACCGTCGTGCCGATGATGCCCGTCGAGTCGCATGCGAGCACCTGGACTACGTGCAGGAAGTGCTCGCCCAGACGCAGGACGGGGAGCGCCGCACCGAGCGTGCGAACCGGCGCCGCACGCCGGCCTGAACCAGACTGTGCGCAGACGCCGGATCAGGGTCGCGGGCTGGCGCGCAGCGCCTGCAGCACGCGCTGGCCGGCGCGACCGTCGGCAGCCAGGCCGAGCGCAGCCTGCTCGAGCTTGAGCGCCTCGCGCGTGCGCGCGCCGATCATGCCGTCGGCCTCGCCGATGTCGTGGCCGCGGGCGATCAGCAATTGCTGCAGCTCGCGACGCTCGGCACGCGACAGGCCGGGATCGTCGGTCGGCCACGGGGTCGCGAAGGGAGCCCCCCCGCGCAGGCGATCCGAAAGATGCGCGATCGCCAGGCCGTAACTCTCGGCGGCGTTGTACGAATACACCGCATCGAAGTTGCGCGTGACCAGGAAGGCCGGTCCGTCCTTGCCTGCAGGCAGCAGCAGCCCGGCCGGCGTCGCCGCGGCAGGCATGGGCGCGCCATCGATACGCCGCACACCGCGCGCGGCCCACGCCGAGATCGGCTGCTTGTTGCGCCGCCCCGCCCCCGAGACGTCCATTCCGCGCGGCAGACTGACCTCGAAGCCCCAGGGCAGATCGCTCCGCCAGCCCGCGCGCTTGAGGAAGTTGGCCGTCGATGCGAGCGCATCGGGCACGCTGTCGACCAGGTCGCGCCGGCCGTCGCCGTCGAAATCCACCGCCAGGCGCATGAAGGTCGATGGCATGAACTGGGTATGCCCGAAGGCGCCTGCCCACGAGCCGGTCAGGCGGTCGGGTGCAACGTGACCTTCCTGGATGATCCTGAGCGTGGTGAAGAACTCGCCACGGAAGAAGCTCTGACGCCGGCCGAAGCACGACAGCGTCGACAGCGAAGTCAGCAGCGGCCGGCTGCCGAAGTTGCGTCCGTAATTGCTTTCCACTCCCCACACCGCAACCACGGTCGCGGCATCCACACCATATTCGGCCTCGACCCGCGCCAGCACCGGCGCCCATTCGGCCAGCATGGCGCGGCCGTCTGCCACGCGCTCGTCGTCGACCAGCGCGGCGAGGTAATCCCAGATCGGCGTGACGAATTCGGGCTGGGCGTCGAGAAAGCCGATGACCGCCATGTCGGGCGTGAGGGCCGCAGTGTGGGCGTCGTAGGTCGCGCCGCTCACGCCCTTGGCCTGCGCATCGGCGCGCAAGCTGGCGAGGCAGGAGGCGAAGGCCGCTTCGTCGGCGTGCGCAGAACCAAGGAAGGACGAAACGACGAGCGCGGTGCTCAGGACCAGATGGCGTGGCTGCATGGGAACTCCGGACGAACGATTCGGGCGGGAGTCTAGCATTGCCGGCGAGCCGATCTTGCTGCGATCAGCGGTCGGCGAGCCGGCAGCGCCCGCGCGCGCGCACACTCAGCGCTCCACCGCCACCGCGGGGCCGGGCGCTTCCCACACCCCACGCGCGAGCACCCGACCGCCCTCGAACACCAACCAGCTCTGGCTGCCGTAGTGGGGCAAGGGACGGGCGACGGCCTGCAGGGCCGCGGCGTCCTTTGCCGCCACCACGGCCAGCGGCGGACCACCCGCCGCGCGCGCGGTCCACACCCGCACATCGCCGCCCGGCGCCAGGGTTTCGGGTGCAGCGGGCAGGCCGGCGCCTCGCAGCACGCGCGTCACCGCTTCGTGGGTGCCCACCAGCAAGACCGGCTCCTTGCCGCTGCCGAGCGCGCTTGCATCACTGCGCGCCGGCGGGCGCTCGAAGAGCCTGCGCGCGAGCGCATCGGCCGCCTCGGCCAAGCCCGCATCGCCCACATCTCCCGCCCGTCCGAGCGCTGGCAGCGCGTCGGCGATCACCAGCCGCGGCGCGCGCGCGACGATCCACTGGCGCAGGATGGGCGGAAGCTGCGAGGCATCCGGCAGGCGCCAGACCCGCAGCTCGGGGTCGAGGCGCACCTCGGTCGGCGCGAAGTCGAGCACCAGATCGAGCACTGCGTGCGCGCCATCGATGTCGACCCAGCGTGTCTCCTGCCTTTCGCCGGCCGTCAGTTGCACGGGCACACTCAGAGCGTAAGCGGGCTCCGGCTGCGCAAGCGTCAGCCGGAGGCGGTATCCCGCGCCACCGGACACCTTCATCGGCCCGGAATCAACCGCGCCCTTGCTGGCCGTGCTCGCACCCGCCTCCGACAGCAATTGCGCCCGCTCCAGCTTCAATGCCGGGCCACCGCGCAGCGTCAGCCACTGGCGGAAGAAACCCGCCAGCGGGCGCCCCGACGCCTCCTCGAACGCGCGCTGCAGTTCCGGCCAGCCGGCGACGCGAAAACGCTCCCGCTCCCAGAACAGGCGGATCCCACGTGCGAAGGCCTCCTCGCCGATCACGTCACGCAACATCACGAACACCATCGCGGCCTTGCCATAACCCACCGCGGCGGCCGCGCCATGGGTGCGCGAGCGGAAATCGGCCAGCGCCTGGTGGCCGCCCGCCGGAACCGCCGCAAAGTCCCGCAGCCAGCCCAGCCGCATCTCGCGCGCGCCGGCCGGGGACTCGGCTTCCTTGTAGGCGTAATCGGCCATGAAGGTGGTGAGCCCCTCGGACCAGTTGCCGCGGGCGTAGTCCACCATCACGCCGTTGCCCCACCAGTTGTGCAGGATCTCGTGCCCCAGCGAAGTGGCACGGATGAAGGGCAGCCGCAGCACCTGCTCGCCGATGTAAGTCAGCGTCGGCATGCCGAAGCCGGTCGGCAGCGGGCTGGCGACCACCGAGAACTCGGTGAAGGGGTAGGCGCCGATCAGCGCGCTGTAGCGCTCGATGTAAGCCTGGCTGTCGGCCAGATAGGCATCGGCCAGGCCCGCGATCTGGTCCAGGCCAGCGGGGAAATAGGTGCGCAGGCGCAATGGCCGACCATCGGCCTGCTCCAGGCGCCGTTCGCGCACCGACCACGGCCCCGCCATCAGGTCGATGCCGTCGGTCGGCTGATCGAAAGCGAAGCGCGCGCCGTAGGGGTCGGCCGGCGTTGCAGGCAGGCTTTCGTCCTCGAGCCGCCCCGCAACCAGCGCACGCTGGCCGCCCTTCACGCTCAGGCTCACGCGGTAGGAAAACAGCGCCGCCGGACGCGGATACCACCCCGCCCCGGCCGGCAGGTAGCTGCCCTCGGGCGAGGCCATCGGCGGCATGCCCTGCAGCACGCCGCGGTGGTCACGCTCGCGCTCGAGCGCTGGCAGCGTGCCTGCATAGTTGAGCTTCAGCGTTGCGCCCTGCGGCACCTCGACCCGCCACGCGCGCCACCCATCGCGCTGCCCCGCCGGGCGCACGCGCACCGCGCGACCGTCGATGCTCGCGTCCCCGGGCTGCAGCGTCTCGTGAAGCACGAACTCGAAGTCGCGCTGCGCCGGGATCACTTCGGCCGCAACCTCGAGCCGCCTCGATTCGGGGTCGAGGACGACGTCGAGCACCAGATCCGGCGCCGCCTGCACGGCGCCCACGCCGACCGCACCGACCACGAAAACCTGCAACAGCCTCCAGCCCCATCGCCGCAGGCCGTCCCCGAATGTACGTCGGGCGACATCGCCCCCTGCCGTCTCCACCAACACACCCGCACCCCGCATCTCAACGCTCGACCGGGAAACGCACCACCATCTCGATCGACTCCCCGTCGCGCCGCAGCTTGAGCGGCAACCAGGTCCCGCCCGGCTGGACGCTTACGGCGGAGATCAGATGCAGCGGCCGCTTCACCGCCTTGCCGGCCGCCTCGATGATGATGTCGTCGGCCCGCAGCCCGGTGCGCTGGGCCAGGCTACCTGGGGTGACTTCGGCGATACGCACACCCTCGGCATGTTCTTCCAGCGCGACGCCCAATCGCGGCGGCGGCGGTGCGCTCTGGCGCGCGACCGGCACCGCGAACACCGCGTCCGCCAGCCCGGCACGAAGCTCGCCACACGCCGTATCCGATCCGACCGGCATCAACTGCCCGATGCTGTTCTCTCCCAGGTCACGCAACTGATGCGCAACGCCATGGCCGTAGCGCACATGGCCGTTTCCCATCACCGCAACCGCCAACGGCAGACTCCCGTCAGCACTCGCATGGCGCTTGCGCCCCGTCACCAGGGCTTCGGCCATCGCGCGGTCCCAGGCGAGTTGCGAGTCGACGAAGTTGCGAAATCCTGCATCGCTGCGTGCCGCCTTGTCTGCGGACTTTCCACGCGCAAGCGCGTGTTGCCCGTGGATCTCGAACAGGAAATCCTCGTAGTCCGCGAGTGGCGGCGCGGCCTGCCCCACCCCCTCGCGCTGCCCCTCGGGAACGCCCGCCCAGCCCTTCTCGGCAATGGTCCGCGTGAGCGTCGGCTCGATGTTCAAGGCCAGCATCGGGATCCGGTTCATGCGCGCAAAGTGGAACAGCGGCAGGTAGAGCTCCGCCGGCATGCTCCACACCTTGCTCCACTCGCTCTGCGCGAGGAACTCGGACTCGGTGAGTTCGCCCGCCACCCAGCGGTCGAGGACGGCTTGCACCCGGCGCGGGAACATCTCGAAGCCGATCACCAGGTCCGGGCGCTGCGCGTGCAGCGCGGCCAGCGTCTGCAACTGCCAGCGGTGGTGATCCATGTCGTCGTGCTGTTCGCCGAGCAACACGACCGCGCGCTGCGCCATGGCCGCAATCAGCCCGGTGCCTTCCACACGCTGCGGCGCCGCGCCATCGGGCCGTACCCAGGCGCCCGGGACCAGGCATTGCGCGGAATCTGCCGCCTGCGCAATTGCCGGCGCGGCAAGGGATGCAGTCACGACGCCGGCGATCGCAAGCGCGCCAAACCTTGAACGTAAGGACATGATGATCTAGCCAAGGGAAGTAACCAGCGGTAGAGCCCGCGCGCAGCGGCGAGTTCCGGACCCCGCCCAGCGTGCGCGAGTTCAGGCGCGAAAATGATCGACGCGATCGGTGATCACGCCGTCCAGGCCCAACGCGAGCAGGCG
>JAGOEI010000019.1:0-13617 GCA_017997795.1 Thauera sp.
CTCAAGTTCGACGGCCTGGCGATCAGCCTGCGCTACGAGGACGGCGTGTTGGTCCAGGCCGCGACCCGCGGCGACGGCGAGACCGGCGAGGACGTCACCAGCAACGTGCGCACGGTCAAGGCCATCCCGCTGCGCCTCTCCGGCGAGGCGCCGGCGGTGCTCGAGATCCGCGGCGAGGTGTACATGCGCCGCGACGACTTCGAGCGCCTCAACACCCGGCAGGCCGAGGCCGGCGACAAGACCTTCGTCAATCCGCGCAACGCCGCCGCCGGCAGCATCCGTCAGCTCGACCCCGGCATCGCCGCGCGCCGGCCGCTGTCCTTCTTCGCCTACGGGCTCGGCGACACCGGCGAGTGGAGCGCGCCCGCAACCCACGCCGAAGTGCTCGACGCGATCGCCGCCTTCGGTCTGCCGGTGTGTGCGCACCGCGCGGTGGTGCAGGGCGCACAGGGGCTGGCCGACTTCCACGCGCGCATCGGCGCGCTGCGCGACACGCTGCCCTTCGACATCGACGGCGTGGTGTACAAGGTCAATTCGCGCGCGCTGCAGCAGCAGCTCGGCTTCGTCACCCGCGAGCCGCGCTGGGCGGTGGCGCACAAGTATCCCGCGCAGGAGGCGGTGACCCTGCTGCGCGACATCGAGGTGCAGGTCGGCCGCACCGGCGCGCTGACGCCGGTCGCGCGCCTGGAGCCGGTCTTTGTCGGCGGCGTCACGGTGACCAACGCCACCCTGCACAATCAGGACGAGATCGACCGCAAGGACGTGCGCATCGGCGATTGGGTGATCGTTCGCCGCGCCGGCGACGTGATCCCCGAGGTCGTCGCGCCGGTGCTGGAGCGCCGAACCGGCGAGCCGCCGCGCTTCGTGCTGCTGGACAAGTTCCCCACCTGCCCGGTGTGCGGCTCGCACGTGGTGCGTGGTGAGGACGAGGCGGTGGCGCGCTGCACCGGCGGGCTGTTCTGCCCGGCGCAGCGCAAGCAGGCCTTGCTGCACTTTGCCAGCCGGCGCGCGATGGACATCGAGGGCCTGGGCGACAAGCTGGTCGACCAGCTCGTCGATGCGGCCATCGTCAAGACGCCGGTGGATCTCTACCGCCTGGGCGTGCTCGCGCTCGCCAACCTCGAGCGCATGGGCGAGAAATCGGCGCACAACCTGCTGCTGGCGATCGAGAAGAGCCGCAGCACCACGCTGGCGCGCTTCATCTTCGCGCTCGGCATCCGCAACGTCGGCGAGGCCACCGCGCGCGAGCTGGCGCGGCACTTCGGCAATCTCGACGCGCTGGTCGCTGCCGACGCCGACGCGCTGCAGCAGGTGCCCGACGTGGGCCCGATCGTGGCGCAGTGCATCGCCGACTTCTTCGCCGAGCCGCACAATCGCGAGGTGATCGAGCAACTGCGCGCCGCCGGCGTGCAGTGGGCCGAGGGCGAGCCGCAGGGCACGGTCGCCGGCGCGCTCGCCGGCAAGACCTTCGTGCTCACCGGCACGCTGCCGACGCTCACCCGCGACGAGGCCAAGGCGCTGATCGAGGCTCGCGGCGGCAAGGTGGCCGGTTCGGTGTCGAAGAAGACGCACTACGTGGTCGCCGGCGCCGAGGCCGGCTCCAAGCTCGACAAGGCGCAGGCGCTCGGGCTCGCGATCCTCGACGAGGATGGCCTGCGTGCGCTGCTGAACGAAACGGATACAAACGCCTGATGCAAGCCAGGCCTGCTTGGCGCATGATCGCGCCCGCTGTTGCGTCGCAACACCCTCTATTCATGGGAGAGCAATAAAAATGAAGAAAGTCACCAAGGCGATTTTCCCGGTTGCCGGCATGGGCACGCGCTTCCTGCCCGCCACCAAGGCGAGCCCGAAGGAGATGCTCCCGATCGTCGACAAGCCCCTGATCCAGTACGCCGTCGAAGAGGCGGTCGCCGCCGGCATCACCGACATGATCTTCATCACCGGCCGCACCAAGCGCTCGATCGAGGACCACTTCGACAAGGCCTACGAGCTCGAGACCGAGCTCGAGGCGCGCGGCAAGAAGCAATTGCTCGAGATCGTGCGCCAGACGGTGCCCAAGGGCGTCAACTGCATCTACATCCGCCAGTCGGAGGCGCTCGGCCTCGGCCATGCGGTGCGCTGTGCGAGCCACGTGGTCAGCGACGAGGCCTTTGCGGTGATCCTCGCCGACGACCTGCTCGACAACAAGGACGGCACGCCGGTGTTGAAGCAGATGGTGGATGTCTATAACTACCACCGCTGCTCGGTGCTCGGCACCATGAACGTGCCGCGCGAGGAAACCCGCAGCTACGGCATCGTCAGCACCGAAACCGACAAGGGCCAGGTGCAGCGCATGACCGGCATCATCGAGAAGCCCAAGCCCGAGGAGGCGCCCACCACTCAGGCCGTGGTTGGCCGCTACATCCTGACCCCGCGCATCTTCGATCACATCCGTGCCTTGAAGCCCGGCGCCGGTGGCGAGTACCAGCTCACCGACGCGATCGCCTCGCTGCTCAAGGAAGAGGCCGTGCTGGCCTTCCAGTTCGATGGCGTGCGCTACGACTGTGGCTCGAAGCTCGGCTACCTGAAGGCGACGATCGAGTTCGGCCTGCGTCACCCGGAAACCGGCGCCGACTTCGCCCAGTACCTGAACGGCCGCTTCGGCGCCGAGAGCGCCGGCGGCAAGAAGAAGTAATCACCCGCCCGCGGCAGCGTCCGCCGCCAGGGGCGGGGCGCTGCCGCGACGAGGAGCGGGGCGCCAGGGGCGTCCCGAAACGCCGAGGCCCCGGCGGGATCATCCCGGCGGGGCCTCGGTGCGTTCTGCGGCGACCGAATCGCGTCGCTCAGGCGCGGTCTCGGGCGGGCTTCAGCCTTCGGCTTTGGCCGCGCGCTTGCGCTCGGTTTCCTTCAGGTGACGTTTGCGCAGGCGGATGCTCTTGGGCGTGATCTCGACCAGCTCGTCGTCGGCGATGAACTCGATCGCGGACTCCAGCGTGAGCTGGATCGGGGTGATCAGGCGCACGGCTTCGTCGGTGCCCGAGGCGCGCACGTTGGTGAGCTGCTTGCCCTTGATCGGGTTCACGACGAGGTCGTTGTCGCGGGTGTGGATGCCGATGATCATGCCTTCGTACAGCGCATCGCCCGGGCTCACGAACATGCGGCCGCGGTCCTGCAGGTTCCACAGCGCGTAGGCCACGGCGTCGCCGTCGTTCTGCGAGATCAGCACGCCGTTGCGGCGTTCGGCCATCGCGCCGGCCATCGGGCCGTAGTCGTCGAAGACGTGGCTGGCCAGACCGGTGCCGCGCGTCATGGTGAGGAACTCGCCCTGGAAGCCGATCAGGCCGCGGGCCGGGATGCGGTACTCGAGGCGCACGCGACCCTTGCCGTCCGGCTGCATGTCCTGGAGTTCGCCACGGCGACGACCGAGCTCTTCCATGACGCTGCCCTGGTGGTCTTCCTCGACGTCGACGGTGAGCATCTCGTAGGGCTCGCACTTGATGCCATCGATCTCTTTGTACACCACGCGCGGGCGGCCCACCGCCAGCTCGTAGCCTTCACGGCGCATGTTCTCGAGCAGGATGGTGAGGTGCAGCTCGCCGCGCCCGGCGACTTCGAACACGTCCGAGTCGCCGGTGTAGGTCACGCGCAGGGCGACGTTCTTGAGCAGTTCCTTCTCGAGGCGCTCGCGGATCTGGCGGCTGGTGACGTACTTGCCTTCGCGGCCGGCCAGCGGCGAGGTGTTGACCATGAAGTTCATGGTCAGCGTCGGCTCGTCGACCGCGATCGGCTTCATGCCCTCGAGGCAGTCCGGGTCGCACAGGGTGACGCCGATGTTGACCTGCTGGATGCCCGCGATCAGCACGATGTCGCCGGCCTCGGCCAGCTCGGAGGGTTTGCGCTCCAGGCCCTCGAAGGTGAGGATCTGGCTGACCTTGCCCTTGCCGCGGTTCTCCTCGCCGTACATGACGACGACTTCCTGGTTGGGACGCACGCGGCCGCGCTTGATGCGACCGATGCCGAGCTGGCCCATGTAGGTGGAGTAGTCGAGCGAGCACACCTGGATCTGCAGCGGGCCGTCGGCGTCGACTTCGGGTGCGGGCACGTGCTCGAGGATGGCCTCGAACAGCGGGCGCATGTCCGTGCGCTCGTCGTGCTCGTTGATCACCGCGAAGCCGTTGAGGCCCGAGGCGTAGATGACCGGGAAGTCGAGCTGCTCTTCGGTGGCGCCGAGCTTGTCGAAGAGGTCGAAGGTGTGGTTGATCACCCAGTCCGGACGCGCGCCCGGGCGGTCGATCTTGTTGATGACCACGATCGGCTTGAGACCCAGCGCGAGCGCCTTGCGGGTGACGAAGCGGGTCTGCGGCATCGGACCTTCGACGGCGTCCACCAGCAGCAGCACGCTGTCGACCATCGACAGCACGCGCTCGACCTCGCCGCCGAAGTCGGCGTGGCCCGGGGTGTCGACGATGTTGATGTGGGTGTCGCCGTACTGGATCGCGCAGTTCTTCGACAGGATCGTGATGCCGCGTTCCTTCTCGATGTCCCCCGAGTCCATGACGCGTTCGGCGACCTGCTGGTTCTCACGGAAGGTGCCGGACTGGCGCAGCAGTTGGTCGACGAGGGTGGTCTTGCCGTGGTCGACGTGGGCGATGATGGCGATGTTGCGGATGGCGCGGGACATGGAGGCGGGAAGTCTCTGAAAGGACGCGGATTCTATCATGGCCTGCGGCGGCGCAGCATGGAATTCTCGAGGATTCCGGGGGGCGTGCTAGAATCGCGCGCCCAGTTTTCGGAAGGACCAGGAATGCTAGCGATCATCGGCGGCAGCGGACTCACCCAGTTGTCGAACATGGAGATCGAGCGGCGCGAGGTTGCGCGCACGCCCTATGGCGAGCCCTCGGGCGCGCTGGTGTTCGGGCGCATGTGCAACGAGCCGGTGGTGTTCCTCGCCCGCCACGGCTACGGCCACACCATCCCGCCGCATCTGGTCAATTACCGCGCCAACATCTGGGCGCTGAAGGAAGCCCGCGTCAGCGGCATCGTATCGGTGGCGTCGGTGGGTGGCATCCGCGCCGACCTGGCGCCCGGGACGCTGATCGTGCCGGACCAGATCATCGACTACACCTGGGGCCGCAAGAGCACCTTCTTCGAGGGCGGCGACACCCCTGTGCGCCACGTCGACTTCACCCATCCGTATGACGAGCCCTTGCGCCGCCGCGTGCTGGCGGCGATCCGCGCCGCGGGCGACAGCGCCGTCGATGGCGGCGTCTATGCCAGCACGCAGGGGCCGCGCCTCGAATCGGCCGCGGAGATCAACCGCCTCGAGCGCGATGGCGCCGACATCGTCGGCATGACCGGGATGCCCGAGGCGGCGCTAGCGCGTGAGCTGGAGCTGCCGTACGCCGCCATCGGCGTGGTGGTGAATTACGCCGCCGGACGCTCGTCGAGCGAGCACGGCATCCACTTCGACGACATCGAACTGGTGTTGCAGGAATCCATGGTCCGGGTGCGCGACGTGCTCGAGTGCTTGTGTCACGTTTGAGGTCGCAGACGAATGAAACGCGTTGAAAGTACTTTCGAGCACGTGCTCTTCACCAGCCGCTGGCTGATGGCGCCGGTGTATTTCGGCCTGGTGCTGGCGATGGTGCTGCTGCTGGTGAAGTTCGCCAAGGAACTCTTCGGCCTGTTCTCCCACATCTGGACGGCAACGGGCAGCGAGCTGATCATCGGTGTGCTGTCGCTGGTGGACGTGGCGCTGATCATGAACTTGCTGATCATCATCATCTTCAGCGGCTACGAGAACTTCGTGTCCAAGATGGACGACCTGCACTCGCACCAGGACCGCCCGGAGTGGATGGGGCACATCGGCTTTTCCGATCTCAAGCTCAAGCTGATCGGCTCGATCGTGGCGATCTCCGGGATCGAGCTGCTCAAGGCCTTCATGAATGCGCACAACCTGTCCGACCGCCAGCTCGGCTGGATGGTCGGCATCCATGTGACCTTCCTGTTCTCCGGGCTGCTCTACGCCGCGATGGACAGGCTGTCCGGCAAGGGGCACTGACGCGATCTGGCCTGCGTGCGGGCGGGATCGGTCCCGCCCGCACGCCTAAACCTGCAGGCGATCGAGCAGCTCGCGCTCGATCTTGAGCACCTGTGCGTCTTGCGCAAGCGTCTGGCCGGTGAGCAGGAAGGTGTCTTCCACGCGCTCGCCGAGCGTGGCGATCTTCGCGGTGTGCAGGCGGATCCCATGGTCGGCGAGAACCGAGGCCACATCGAAGAGCAGCCCGGGCCGGTCGGCCGCGGTGAGCGAGAGCACGTGATGGCGCCCGGCTTCGTCGGGGCGGATGCTGACCTCGGGGCTGATCGGGAAATGCTTGACGTGGCGCGACATCCGGCCGCGTGACGGGCGCTCGGGCACGCCGGGCTGCTGCAGGCGGGCGGTGAGTTCGTGTTCGATGAGGATAACGATGTCGCGGTAGGCCGCCTGGCGACCCGGGTCCTGCAGCATGAAGCTGTCGAGCGCGTAGCCGTGGCGGGTGGTGTGCACCTTGGCGTCGAGGATGGTGAAGCCCATGCGCCCGAAGAACCCGGTGAGGCGCACGAACAGGTCCTTCTGGTCGCGGGTGAACACCATGACCTGCACGCCGTCCTCGTCTTCGGCGACGCGCGCCTTCACCACCGGCTCATCGGTGGTGGTGCGGTAGTACAGCACCCGCGTGTGCCAGGCGATTTCCTCGGCCGAATGGCGCATGAAGTACACCGGGTCGAGCCGTTCCCACAGTTCGTCCTCGACGCCCGGGCGCAGGCCATGAAAGCGCAACTGCCGGCGTGCATCCTCCAGACGCCCGTCGAGCCCGAGCGCCTCCTGCGGCGTGGCGCCGCGCAGCAGGCGCTGGGTGGCGAAGAACAGGTCTTCGAGCAGCTTGCCCTTCCAGCCATTCCACACCTTGGGGCTGGTGCCGCGTACGTCGGCATGGGTGAGCAGGTAGAGCGCGGTCAGCTGGCGCTCGTCGCCGACGATCCGGGCGAAGCGCTCGATGACCTCGGGGTCGGAGGTGTCTTCCTTCTGCGCAACGCGCGACATGGTGAGGTGCTGCTCGACCAGCCAGACCACGAGCGCGGTGTCCTCGGGGGCAAGCCCGTGCGTGGTGCAGAACTCGCGCGCATCGACCATGCCGAGCGTCGAATGGTCGCCGCCGCGGCCCTTGGCGATGTCGTGGAAGAGGGCGGCGATGTAGAGCAGCCAGTGGCGGTCGAAGGCGATGATCAGCCGCGTCATCAGCGGGTATTCGTGTGCGTGCTCGCCCATCGTGAACCGGCGTACGTTGCGCAGCACCATCAGGATGTGCTGGTCGACCGTATACACGTGGAAGAGGTCGTGCTGCATCTGGCCGACGATGCGCCGCCACGACGGAATGTAGCGCGACAGGATGCCGTACTCGTTCATGCGCCGGAAGGCGCGCACGATGCCGCGCTTTTGCTGCAGGAGCTGCAGGAAGAGCTCGCGGTGCTCGGGCCGGGCGCGGAAGGCGGCATTGACGCGGTTGCGGTTGATCCACAGCGCGCGCAGGGTGCGCGCAGTCATGCCCTTGAGTTCGGAGCGCTGCTGCAGCAGCAGGAAGCATTCGAGCAGCGCTGCAGGATGGCGCTCGAAGACGTCCTCGTGGCGAATGTCGAGCAGCTCGCGCACGACCTGGAAGCGCGCATTGATCACGATTGCCGCGCCGCGGTCGGGGAAGATCACGCTGCCATAGTTCTGCAGCAGCACGGTGTTCAACTGCATCACCATCTTGGCGGTGACGTAGTAGCGCTGCATCAGCACTTCGGATGCGCGGCGCGTGGCGGTGGAGTCGATGTCGAGCGCGCGCGCGATCTTTTCCTGGTGGTCGAACAGCAGGCGGTCCTCGGCACGCCCGGTGAGGTAATGCAGCCGGATCCGCAGGTGCTGCAGGAAGCGCTCGACGTTGCGCAGCTCGCTCGCTTCGCCGCCGGTGATCAGGCGACGACGGGCGAGGTCGCGCCAACTGAGGCCGAGGCCGGCCGCACGGGCGATCCAGCCCAGCATCTGCAGGTCGCGCAGGCCGCCGGGGCTCTCCTTGCAGTTGGGTTCGAGCGCGTAGGGCGTCTCGTTGAAGCGCGCGTAGCGCTGTTCCTGCTCGAGCAGCTTGGCCTTGTAGAACGCGCGTACGTCCAGCGCCTCGCGGTAACGGCTGACCAGTTCGGCGAACAGGGTGTCGCTGCCGGTCAACAGCCGGGCCTCGAGCAGGCTCGTCTGCACCGTGATGTCGTCGGCGGCTGCGATCAGGCACTCATCGACCGTGCGCACGGAATGCCCGATCTCGAGCCCCATGTCCCACAGTCCGCCCACCAGCGTCGACAGCCGCGCCTGCATGGCCGCGTCGGGAGGCTCGGGGAGCAGGATCAGCAGATCGACGTCCGATGCCGGAAACAGCTCGCCGCGACCATAGCCGCCGACCGCCACCACGGCCGCCGCGGTCGGCATCTCGCAGGTCGCCCACAGGCGGGCGATCTCCCCGTCGACGAGCGCGGCGCGCCCCTTGAGCAAGGTGGCGGTGTGCGGGCGTGCCTCGTACTCGGCACGCAGCGCAGCCATGCTCTCCGCCATGCGCTTGCGCGCTTCTGCCAGCACGGGTTGCAGGGCGGTGGTCAGCGCATCGTTCATGGCGGGCTCCGGAGGACGTCGCTCAGGCGAACTGGGCGGCAACCATTGCGGGCGGGGGCGGGGCCTTTTCGGACAAGGTCAGCACCTCGACCCCGGTCTCGGTGATGACGACGGTGTGTTCCCACTGCGCCGACAGGCTGCGGTCCTTGGTCACGATCGTCCACCCGTCGGGCAGCTCGGAGATCGCCGCCTTGCCGGCGTTGATCATCGGCTCGATGGTGAAGATCATCCCCGGCTTCAGCTCGGGGCCGGTGCCGGCCTTGCCGTAATGCAGCACCTGCGGCTCCTCGTGAAACTTGCGCCCGATGCCGTGGCCGCAGAATTCGCGCACCACCGAGAAGCCATTGCCTTCGGCGTGCTTCTGGATGACGGCGCCGATGTCGCCCAGGCGGCCGCCCGGCTTGACCGCGGCGATGCCGAGCCACATGCACTCGTAGGTGATCTGGGTCAGGCGCTTTGCGATGATGCTCGCCGCCGCCTCGCCACCGACCAGGAACATGCGGCTGGTGTCGCCATGGAAGCCGTCCTTGATCACCGTGATGTCCAGGTTGACGATGTCGCCCTTCTTCAGCGCTTTCTCACCCGGCACGCCATGGCAGACCTGGTGATTGATCGAGGTGCAGATCGACTTGGGGTAGGGGCTGTAGCCGGGAGGGGCGTAGTTGAGCGGCGCCGGGATGGTGTTCTGCACATTGACCATGAAGTCGTGGCACAAGCGGTCGAGTTCGCCCGTGGTCACGCCCGGCTTCACGAAAGGCTCGATGTAGTCGAGTACTTCGGCGGCCAGCCTGCAGGCTACGCGCATGTGCGCGATCTCTTCCGCGGTCTTGATGACGATGCTCATTGTATTTTCTTCTGGAACGGGGGCTGGAAAGCACCAAGGCTATCGCATGCAGCCCCTGTGCGGCAAACCCGGGACGGTGCACGCCTTGAGTCCGCTCATCTACACGTGCTAACATCGCGGGCTTGTCTGTTCAGGCAGGCAAAATCCGCACGTCCCGTGGCAAAGGGTCCATCCGGAGCGCACGAATGAAGGCACCGAAAGCGGTCCCATTCGTGGTTTCAGGTGGCGTATTCGCGGTGCAAGGCGGCGCTTGGCGCCGATCTGCACGGCATCCACGGGGCGGAGGTTTGAACCCTTTAATAGTTTGGAGTCACACATGTCCGTCACGATGCGTCAGATGCTGGAAGCCGGCGTCCACTTTGGTCACCAGACCCGCTTCTGGAACCCGCGCATGGCCCCCTACATCTTCGGCCAGCGCAACAAGATCCACATCGTCAACCTCGAGAAGACGATGGTGAAGTACAACGAAGCCATGGACTTCGTGCGCAAGCTCGCTGCCAACCGCGGCAACATCATGTTCGTCAGCACCAAGCGCCAGGCCCGCGAGATCATCGCCGAGGAAGCGCAGCGCGCCGGCATGCCGTTCGTGGATGAGCGCTGGCTCGGCGGCATGCTGACCAACTTCAAGACCGTCAAGCAGTCGATCAAGCGCCTGAAGGAAGTCGAGGCGATGATGGAAGACGGCTCGGTCGAGCGTCTGTCCAAGCGCGAGGCGCTGACCGTGCGCCGCGAACTCGAGAAGCTGCAGAAGTCGATCGGCGGCATCAAGGAAATGGGCGGCCTGCCTGACGCGCTGTTCGTGATCGACGTCGGCTACCACAAGATCGCCATCACCGAAGCCCAGAAGCTGGGCATCCCGGTCGTGGCCGTGGTCGATACCAACCACTCGCCCGAAGGCGTGGACTACATCATCCCCGGTAACGACGACTCGTCGCGCGCGATCCGCCTCTACGCCCGTGGCGTGGCCGACGCGGTGCTGCAGGGTCGCAGCCAGGTGCTGCAGGAAATCGTCGATGCCGGCGGCGACGAATTCGTCGAAGTCGAAGAAGGCACGCAGGAACAGGCCTGATCGATGACAGACGGGGCCGCGAGGCCCCGTTTGCAATCCGGGCAGCCGCTCGCATCGGCGACGGCAGTCCCGCAGGTCCCGAATTTTCGCATGCGGTGCAGCCGCCCTTGATGCGCCACCGTGTCCGTACCCAAGACGTTCAACCCAAGATACTCAGGAGCTAGCATGGCGGAAATCACCGCAAGCATGGTCAAGGAACTGCGCGAGAAGACCGACGCGCCGATGATGGAATGCAAGAAGGCGCTGACCGAAGCGGCCGGCGACATGGGCAAGGCCGAAGAGATCCTGCGCGTCAAGCTCGGCAACAAGGCCTCGAAGGCCGCGGCCCGCATCGCCGCCGAAGGCGTGGTCGGCATCGACATCTCGGCCGACGGCAAGCTCGGCTCGATCATCGAAGTGAACTGCGAGACCGACTTCGTCGCCAAGAACGACGACTTCCTGGCCCTGGTGCAGAACTGCGCCGGCCTCGTCTCCGCCAACAACCCGGCCGACGTCGCCGCCCTGTCGGCGCTGCCGATGGGCGAGGGCACCGTCGAGTCCACCCGCACCGCGCTGGTCGGCAAGATCGGCGAGAACATGTCGATCCGCCGCTTCGCCCGCGTCGAGGCCAAGGGCAAGCTGTTCTCCTACATCCACGGTGGCGCCAAGATCGGCGTGCTGCTGGACGTGGTCGGCGGCGACGAGCAACTCGGCAAGGACATCGCGATGCACATCGCCGCCTCCAAGCCGAAGGCGCTCGACGCCTCGGGCGTGTCGCAGGACCTGATCGATGCCGAGCGCCGCATCGCCATCGAGAAGGCCCGCGCCGACAACAAGCCCGAAGCGATGCTTGAGAAGATCGCCGACGGCACGGTGCAGAAGTTCCTGAAGGACGTCACGCTGCTGGCGCAGGTGTTCGTGAAGGCCGAGGACGGCAAGCAGACCATCGAGCAACTGCTCAAGGCCAAGGGCGCCTCGGTCGCCGGCTTCACGCTGTACATCGTCGGCGAAGGCATCGAGAAGAAGGTCACCGACTTCGCTGCCGAAGTGGCCGAGCAGGCCGCTGCCGCCGCTGCCGCCAAGCAGTAAGGAGATCGACATGTCCGCCGCCTACAAGCGCATCCTGCTGAAGCTCTCCGGCGAGGCCCTGATGGGGGACGACGCCTACGGCATCAACGAGGACGTGGTCACCCGCATCGTCTCCGAGATCGCCGAGATCACGCGTCTCGGCGTGCAGGTCGGCGTGGTGATCGGCGGCGGCAACATCTTCCGTGGCATGAAGGGCGCGGCCTCCGGTATGGACCGCGCCACCGCCGACTACATGGGCATGCTGGCCACGGTGATGAACGCGATGGCGCTGGCCGACGCGATGCGCCGCATGGATGTGCCCGCCCGGGTGCAGTCGGCGCTGCGCATCGACCAGGTGGTCGAGCCCTACATCCGCGGGCGCGCGATCCGTCACCTCGAAGAGGGGCGGGTGGTGATCTTCGCCGCCGGCACCGGCAACCCCTTCTTCACCACCGATACCGCGGCTGCGCTGCGTGGCGCCGAGATCGGTGCCCAGATCGTGCTCAAGGCCACCAAGGTCGATGGCGTGTACACTGCCGACCCGAAGAAGGATCCGCAGGCGCAGCGTTATCATCGCATCAGCTTCGACGAGGCCATCGGCCGCAACCTGGCGGTGCTCGACTCGACCGCGTTCGCGCTCTGTCGCGATCAGAAACTGCCGATCAACGTGTTCTCGATCTTCAAGGCCGGCGCGCTCAAGCGCGTGGTGATGGGCGAAGACGAAGGCACGCTGGTCCATTCCTGAACCCTGGAGAATGCGCGCATGATCCCCGAACTCAAGAAAAACGCTGAAAGCAAGATGCAGAAGTCGGTCGAGGCGCTCAAGGCCGACCTCGCCAAGGTGCGCACCGGGCGCGCCCACACCGGCCTGCTCGATCACGTCATGGTCGATTACTACGGCTCGATGGTGCCGGTGAACCAAGTCGCCAACATCACCCTGATCGACGCCCGCACGATCGGTGTGCAGACCTGGGAAAAGCCGATGCTCGGCAAGGTCGAGCGCGCGATCCGCGACAGCGACCTCGGCCTCAACCCGGCGAACATGGGTGAGCTGCTGCGCGTGCCGATGCCGGCGCTGACCGAAGATCGCCGCCGTGACCTCACCAAGGTGGTTCGTCACGAAGGCGAGGCCACGAAGGTCGCCATCCGCAACCTGCGCCGCGATGCCAACCAGCAGTTGAAGGACGCGGTGAAGGACAAGACGATCTCCGAGGACGACGAGCGTCGTGCCGAAGACGAGATCCAGAAGCTCACAGACAAGTACGTCACCGAAATCGACAAGCTGCTCGCCCAGAAAGAACAGGAACTGATGCAGATCTGATCCTGCCGGGATCGGCGTTTCCCGCATGGGTTCCACAGGAGGCAGATCATGACCGGTGGTCGTTTCAGAAGCTCCACCCGGGACATTCCCGAGGTGTCGGCGGTGCCCCGTCATATCGCCATCATCATGGACGGCAACGGGCGCTGGGCGCGCAAGCGCCTGATGCCGCGCGTTGCCGGGCACTCGCGCGGGGTCGAGGCCCTGCGTGCGGTCATCCGCGGCTGCATCGAACAGGGCGTCGAGTACCTGACGGTGTTCGCGTTCAGTTCCGAGAACTGGCGCCGGCCGCAGGACGAAGTGTCCTTCCTGATGCAGTTGTTCCTCAAGTCGCTGCAGAAGGAAGTGGCGCGCCTGCACGAGAACGGCATCCGCTTCCGCGTCATCGGCGACCTGTCGCGCTTCGATGCGCCGCTGGTCAAGGTGATCCGCGAAGCCGAGGCGCTGACCGCCGGCAACCAGCGCTTCAACCTGACGGTCGCCGCCAACTACGGCGGGCGCTGGGACATCATGAACGCGATGTCGCGGCTGATGGCGCGCGATCCCGAGCGTCGCGATGGCTTCAGCGAAGACGAACTCGCGAGCGAGTTGTCGATGCACTTCGCGCCGGAGCCGGATCTGTTCATCCGCACCGGCGGCGAGAAGCGCATCAGCAACTTCCTGCTCTGGCAACTGGC
>JAGOEI010000019.1:13717-22690 GCA_017997795.1 Thauera sp.
TGGACGGCGATCAGCGTCATCGGCGACCTCTTCGAGTCGCTGCTCAAGCGCCAGGCCGGACTCAAGGACAGCGGCAGCATTCTTCCCGGCCACGGCGGCATCCTCGACCGCATCGACAGCCTGACCTCGACGCTGCCCATCGTGGCGCTGGCCTCGGTCTGGCTGGCCGCTTGAGTCGCGTCAAAGCCGCCACGGCTTTCGATCTGGAACACATCACACATGGCTGAATCCGCCCCCCGGCGCCTGACCGTCCTGGGCGCCACCGGCTCGATCGGGCAGAGCACGCTCGACGTCGTCGCGCGTCACCCCGATCGCTTCGAGGTCTTTGCGCTCAGCGCCCATCGCCAGCACGAAAAGCTGCTCGAGCTGTGCCTGCAGTTTTCGCCGCAGTACGCGGTGATGGGGGAGGAGGCTGCGGCAGACGCGCTCGCCCGCGCCCTGCAGTCGGCCGGCAGCCGCACCGCGGTGCTGTGCGGCGAGGCCGCGCTCGAGGACATTGCGGCGGCCGAGCCGGTGGACATGGTCATGGCGGCCATCGTCGGCGCGGCCGGGCTGCGTCCGACCCTGGCCGCGGCGCGTGCGGGCAAGAAGGTGCTGCTTGCGAACAAGGAAGCGCTCGTACTGTCCGGCCAGCTCTTCATGGATGCGGTGAAGGCGGGCGGCGCCACGCTGCTGCCGATCGACAGCGAGCACAACGCGATCTTCCAGGCGTTGCCCGCAAACTATGCGCGCAGCCCGGGCGCCGCCGGTGTGCGCCGCGTGCTGCTGACCGCATCGGGCGGGCCCTTCCGCACCGCGGCGCGGGATTCGCTGGCGGCGGTGACGCCCGAGCAGGCCTGCGCACATCCGAACTGGGTCATGGGGCGCAAGATCTCGGTCGATTCGGCCACGATGATGAACAAGGGGCTGGAAGTCATCGAGGCGCACTGGCTGTTCGGCGCGCCGGCCGACATCATCGAGGTCGTCGTCCATCCGCAGAGCGTGATCCACTCGATGGTCGACTACGCCGACGGCTCGGTGATCGCCCAGCTCGGCAACCCCGACATGCGCACCCCGATCGCGCACGCCATGGCCTGGCCGGAGCGTATCGATGCCGGCGTACGGCCGCTCGACCTGTTCGAGATCGCCCGCCTGGACTTCGAGCGTCCCGACCTCGAGCGCTTCCCTTGTCTGCGCCTGGCTTTCGATGCGCTGCGCGCCGGCGGCGCCGGACCGGCGGTACTCAATGCGGCGAACGAAGAGGCGGTCGCTGCCTTCCTCGATCACCGCATCGGTTTTCTCGACATCCCTGCGGTGATCGCCGCCTGCCTGGAACGCAGCGGCACGCAGACGGTCGATTCCCTGGACGCGGTCTTTGCCGCCGACGCCTGCGCACGCGAATGGGCGCGCGCCGAAATCACCCAACGCACTGCTTACAGATGAATCTGCTCGACTACCTCGTTCCCTTCGCGCTTGCCCTTGGCCTGCTGATCCTGGTCCATGAGCTGGGCCACTACCTCGTCGCGCGCTGGTGCGGGGTCAAGGTGCTGCGCTTCTCGATCGGCTTCGGCAAGCCCCTGATCGTCAAGCGCGCGGGGCGCGACGACACCGAATGGTCGCTGGCAGCCTTTCCGCTCGGCGGCTACGTCAAGATGCTCGACGAGCGCGAAGGGCCGGTCGCGCCGGCGGAACTGCACCGCAGCTTCAACCGCCAGAACGTCTATCGCCGGTTCGCCATCGTCGCCGCCGGGCCGATCGCCAACTTCCTGCTCGCCATCGTCCTGTACTGGGGCCTGTTCGTCGCCGGCAGCGATGAGCTGCGCCCGCGCCTGGCACTGTCCGAGACCCCCGCAATCGCCCAGGCCGCCGGGATTCGTGATGGTGATCTGGTGGTGTCGGTCGATGACGAGCCGGTGCGGAGCTGGCAGGACCTGCGCTGGGTGCTCCTGCAGCATGCGCTCGACAGCCGCGAACTCGTGCTGAAAGTGCGCACGCTCGAGGACGTGGAGGCGTTCCGGCGTCTCGACCTGGCGGGCGTGGCGATCGACGAGGGCAACGCCGACCTCATCGCGCGCATCGGCCTCAAGCCCTGGCGGCCGCATATCCCGGCCGTCATCGGCAAGATTTCGGAAGAGGGCTCTGCCGCACGTGCCGGCATGCAGTCGGGCGACGAGGTGCTCATGATCGATGGGCTGGAAATCGACGCGTGGAGCGATCTCGTGCTGGCGGTCCGCCAGGCGCCGGGACGCACGCTGCCGTTCGAAGTGCGGCGCGGCGAGGCGATCCTCGGCTTTCAGGTGACGCCCGACGAGGCGACCGAGAACGGCGAGCGTATCGGTCGCATCGGCGTGGGCGTTGCCGAGCCCGCGCCGGGGGGCGTGTCGATGTTCGGAGAGGTGCGCTACGGCGTGGTCGAGGGCTTGGCCAAGGCGGTGCGCCAGACCTGGGAGACCAGCGTCCTCAGCCTGAAGATGATCGGCCGCATGTTCACCGGCGAAGTGTCGTGGAAGAACCTCTCCGGACCGGTGACGATTGCCGACTATGCAGGCCAGACCGCGCAGCTCGGACTCAGTCATTACCTCAAGTTCGTGGCCCTGATCAGCATCAGCCTGGGGGTCCTGAACCTGCTGCCCATCCCGGTTCTGGATGGGGGGCACTTGTTGTACTATACGGTCGAAATCATCAAGGGCGGTCCGATTCCGGAACGCATCATGGAGATCGGTCAGCAGATCGGTCTCGTCCTCCTGGTGATGCTGATGGCATTCGCCTTCTACAACGACATCAACCGTCTCATTTCCGGCTGAATTCCCGCATGAATCGCAAGCTCCTGCCCGGGCTCATCATGGCCCTTTTTGCCGCGGCGCCGGCATTCGCGTTCGACCCCTTCGTCGTCAAGGACATCCGCGTCGAAGGCATCCAGCGCACCGAGGCGGGCACCGTCTTCAACTATCTGCCGGTCCGGGTGGGTGAAACCTTCAGCGAGGAGCAGGCAGCGGACGCGATCCGCGCCCTGTTCGCCACCGGGTTCTTCAGCGACGTGCGCATCGAGACCGAAGGCGACGTGATCGTGGTCGCGGTCGACGAACGTCCGGCGATCGCCGACATCACCTTCGTCGGCGTCAAGGAATTCGACAAGGACGCCCTCAAGGCCGGCCTGCGCGAGGTCGGCCTCGCCGAGTCGCGCATCTTCGACCGTGCCTTGCTCGAGCGCGCGGAACAGGAGCTCAAGCGCCAGTACCTGTCGCGCGGCAAGTACGCCGCCACCGTCACCACCACCGTGACCCCGCTCGAGCGCAACCGGGTCGGCATCAACTTCGCGGTGGAAGAGGGCGACGTCGCCAAGATCCGCCAGATCAACATCGTCGGTGCCAAGGCCTTCGAGTCGGACGACCTGGTCGAGCAGATGCAGCTCACCACGCCCGGCTGGCTCACCTGGTACACCAAGAACGACCAGTACTCGCGCCAGAAGCTGTCGGCTGACCTGGAGACCCTGCGCTCGTTCTACCTGAACCAGGGCTACCTCGATTTCAACATCGACTCGACCCAGGTCTCGATCACACCCGACAAGAAAGACATCTTCATCACGGTCAACATCACCGAGGGTGAGCAATACACCGTGACCGGCCTGCGCTTCACCGGCGATCTGGTGCTGCCCGAATCCGAGTACCTCGCGCTCGCGAAGATGCGCCCGGGCGAGATCTTCTCGCGCGAAAAGCTCACCGAAACCACGAAAGCCATCACCGACCGCCTCGGCAACGAAGGCTACGCCTTCGCCAACGTCAACGCGGCGCCCGAGGTCGACAAGGAAAAGCGCGAGGTTGCATTCACCGTCTTCGTCGATCCAGGCCGTCGTGTGTATGTGCGCCGCATCAACGTCGGCGGCAACACCAAGACGCGCGACGAGGTCGTGCGCCGCGAGATGCGGCAGATGGAAGGCGGCTGGTACGACGCGGCGGCGATCAACCGCTCGCGCACCCGCATCGACCGCCTCGGCTTCTTCGACGAGGTGAACGTCGAGACCCCGCCCGTGCCCGGCACGACCGACCAGGTCGATGTGAACTTCAGCGTCAAGGAACGTCCGACCGGCAACCTGATGCTCGGCGCCGGTTTCTCCAGCGCCGAGAACATCGTGCTGTCGGCGTCGATCGCACAGCAGAACCTGTTCGGCAGCGGCAATTCGCTGACGCTTGGCCTCAATACCAGCCAGTCGAGTCGTACGCTGGCCTTGTCGTTCACCAATCCGTATTACACGGTCGATGGCGTGAGCCTGGGCTGGGATCTGTACCACCGCACCTACGACGCCGACGAGCTCGACAGCGTGTCGCCGTACAAGACCGTGTCGACCGGTGCGGGTATCCGTCTGGGTTGGCCGATTGCCGAGGACGACCAGATCAACTTCGGCCTGACCGCTGACCAGACCGAGATCACCACCTATACGCTGAGCCCGAAGCTGTACAAGGACTTCTGCAAGGACTTTGGTGGTTGCAACAACCCTGACGGTACGGGCGATGTGACCGTTCGCAGCCTGCTGGCCACGGTGGGCTGGTCGCGCGACAACCGTGACAGCTTCACCTATCCGCGCTCCGGTACTTACCAGCGCGTGTACGGCGAGGTGACGGTGCCGGTTGGCGATCTTCGCTACGGCAAGCTCGGCTACCAGTATCAGCACTGGTTCCCGATCGGCAGCGACTACGCGCTGATGCTCAACGCCGACGTGGGTTGGGCCAAGGGTTTCGGCGGCAAGCAGGTGCCTTTCTACAAGAACTATTACGTTGGCGGCATCGGTTCGGTACGGGGCTACGACCAGGGCTCCATTGGTCCGAAGTTCCGCGACACCGACGGCGACATCACGTCGACCGGTGGTACGCGCAAGGTGGTCGGCAACGCCGAGTTCTATTTCCCGATGCCGGGAGCGGGCAAGGACCGTTCTTTCCGCGTGTCGGCGTTCTTCGACGCCGGCTACGTGTGGGGCGAAGACGAGCAACCGCTCGGGAGCGACAGCTTCGTCGAGCAGGATGTCCGCTTCGACGACCTGCGCTACAGTACCGGCCTTGCGTTCTCGTGGAGCTCGCCGATCGGGCCGCTCAAGTTCAGCTTCGGCCACCCGCTCAACAAGAAAGACAACGACGAAATCCAGCGATTCCAGTTTCAGCTCGGCAGCGTCTTCTGACCTGCCCGCAACCCAGTTCCATCCGGAGGCATAAATGAAAGTCAGTACCCTCTCCCTGGTCGCAGCCGCGCTGCTCGGCCTGTCCCAGGCCGCCATCGCCGAGACCAAGATCGGCTTCGTGAACTCCGACCGCGTGATGCGTGAAGCTGCGCCCGCCGTGCGCGCGCAGCAGCGCCTCGAGAAGGAATTCGAGAAGCGCGATCAGGAGCTTCAGCGCATCGCCCGCGATCTCAAGTCGATGCAGGAAGACCTCGAGCGCAACGGCCCCACCATGGCCGATGGCGATCGCCGCAACAAGGAGCGCGCGTTGAACGAGCTCAACCGCGACTTCCAGCGCAAGCAGCGCGAATTCCGCGAAGACCTCAACCAGCGCCGCAACGAAGAACTCGCCTCGGTGCTGGACAAGGCCAACCGCACGGTGAAGGAACTCGCCGAGCAGGAAAACTACGACATCATCTTCCAGGAAGCGGTGTACGCGAATCCGCGCATCGACCTCACCGACAAGGTCATCAAGTCCCTGTCTGACGCCAAGTAAGTCCACGCAGGTCTCAGCGCGCATGTTCCGACTGCAAGAACTGGTCGATCGCCTCGGTGGCGAACTCCACGGTGACGGCAACGTTGGCGTGGCCCGTGTCGCCACGCTGGAAAAGGCGGGGGAGGGCGAGCTCGCCTTCCTTGCCAACCGCAAGTACCTCTCACAGGTCAGTGGCTGCGCGGCCAGCGCATTGATCGTCGGCCCCGACACGCGCGAGCAACTCGCCCATCGGGCGCTGATCGTCACGCCCGATCCCTACCTGTATTTCGCCCGCGTCGCCCAGCTCTTCAGCCCGCCGCCCGCGCCGCGCGCCGGTGTGCATCGCCTGGCTGCGGTGGATTGCAGCGTACCGGCCAGCGTCGAGGTCGGCCCCGGTGCCTGCGTGGAAGAGGGCGTCGAACTCGGCGAACACGTGGTGATCGGCCCCAACTGCTTCGTCGGCCGCGGCACACGCATCGGGCGTGGCACCCGCTTGTACGCGAACGTCACGGTCTATCACGACTGCGTGATCGGCGAGGACTGCATCCTGCATTCGGGCGTGGTCATCGGTGCCGACGGTTTCGGCTTCGCACGCGAGCGCTCCGGCGCCTGGGTCAAGATTCCGCAGACCGGTCGGGTCGTCATCGGCAGCGACGTCGAGATCGGCGCCAACACCACGATCGACCGCGGCGCGCTCGACGACACCGTCATCGGCGACGGCGTGAAGCTCGACAACCTGATCCAGATTGCCCACAACGTACGCATCGGTGACCACACCATCATGGCCGGCTGCGCCGGTGTCGCCGGCAGTGCGCAGATCGGCGCGCGCTGCATGATCGGCGGCCAGGCCGGTATCTCCGGCCACCTCAGCGTCGCGGACGACGTGGTGGTGTCGGCGTGGACGCTGGTCGCCAAGCCGATCACCAAACCGGGCGTCTATACCGGCAACCTGCCACTGCAAACCCATGGCGACTGGGTGAAGAATTTCTCCCATCTGCGCCACCTGGATGCGCTCGCCAAGCGCGTCCGCCAACTCGAACAACAAAGCGACGGTCCCGCAGACCGCACGCCGGGCTGAGCCATCATGGACATCAAGGAAATCCTGCAGTACCTGCCGCACCGCTATCCCTTCCTGCTCATCGACCGCATGCTGGAGATCGAGCCGGGCGTGCGCGCGCGCGGGCTGAAGAACGTGACCATGAACGAGCCTTTCTTCCCGGGGCACTTCCCGCATCACCCGGTGATGCCGGGCGTGCTGATCATCGAGGCGATGGCCCAGGCCGCCGCGCTGCTGTCGTTCAAGAGCACTGGCGTGAAGCCGGACGACAATTCCGTGGTGTATTTCGCCGGCATCGACAAGGCGCGCTTCAAGCGTCCGGTGGTGCCGGGCGACCAGTTGATCTTCGACGTCGAGATCACCCACGCCAAGCGCAACATCTACAAATACAAGGCGCGCGCCAGCGTCGACGGCGAGCTTGCGGCCGAGGCCGAGCTGATGTGCGCGATCAAGACGCTATGATTCATCCCACCGCCATCGTCCATCCGGGCGCGAAGCTCGGCGCCAACGTCAGCGTCGGCGCCTATTCGCTGATCGGCGAGCATGTCGAGATCGGCGAGGGCACGCGCATCGGCCCGCACGTGGTCGTCGAGGGCCACACCCGCATCGGTCGCGACAACGAGATCTTCCAGTTCTGCTCGATCGGCGCCAGCCCGCAGGACAAGAAATACGACGCCGAGCCCACGCGCCTGGAAATCGGCGATCGCAACACGATCCGCGAATTCTGCTCGTTCAACGTCGGCACCAGCCAGGACGCGCACGTCACCCGTGTCGGCAACGACAACTGGATCATGGCCTATGTGCACGTCGCGCACGACTGCCAGGTCGGCGACCACACGATCTTCGCCAACAACGCCACGCTCGCCGGTCATGTCCATGTGGGCGACTGGGCGATTCTCGGCGGCTTCACCGGCGTGCATCAGTTCTGCCGCGTCGGCGCGCACAGCTTCTGCGGTGTCGGCACCGTGTTGCTGCAGGACCTGCCGCCCTTCGTCACCGTCGCCGGCAACCCGGCCAAGCCGCACGGCATCAACAGCGAAGGCCTCAAGCGCCGCGGCTACTCGGCCGAAGGCATCGCCGCGATCAAGCGTGCCTACCGCGCGCTGTATCGCTCCGGCCTGACGCTCGATGAAGCCCGCCAGCGCGTGGCCGAGATCGCCACCGCCCAGCCCGAAGTCGGCCTGTTCTCCGAGTTCATCGCCGCATCCGGTCGCGGCCTCGTGCGCTGAGGCTGTAGCGACGCAATGACCGTCCGCATCGCGATGGTCGCCGGCGAAACCTCCGGCGACCTGCTTGCCAGCCATCTGATCCGCGCGTTGCGCCAGCATCTGCCCGATGCCGAGTTCTTCGGCATCGGCGGCCCCAAGATGCAGGCCGAAGGCTTCGACGTGCGCTGGCCGTGCGAGCTGCTCGCGGTCCATGGCTACGTGGATGCGATCAAGCGCTACCGCGAACTCTCCGGCATCCGCCGCGAGCTGCTCGCGCAGATCCGGCGCGAGCGTCCCACCGCCTTCATCGGCGTCGATGCGCCCGACTTCAACCTGTGGCTCGAAGGCAAGACGCGCGACGCCGGCATCCCGGCGATCCATTTCGTCAGCCCGTCGATCTGGGCCTGGCGCGGCGGGCGGATCAAGCGCATCGCGCGCTCGGTCTCGCACATGCTGTGCCTGTTCCCCTTCGAGCCCGAGCTCTACGAGCGCGCCGGCGTGCCGGTGAGCTACGTCGGCCACCCGCTCGCAGACGTCTTCCCGCTCCACCCCAACCGTGAGGAAACCCGCGAGCGCCTCGAGATTCCGCTGGCGCGCAAAGTGATCGCGATGCTGCCCGGCAGCCGCCAGTCCGAGGTGCGCAACCTCGCCGACACCTACATCGCGACCGCGCGCCTTCTGCTCGAGCGCGATCCCGAACTGCGCTTCCTGGTGCCGCTCGCCACGCGCGAGACACGGCTGATCTTCGAGGAGGCCCTGCACCGCAACGAAGCCACCGAACTGCCGATCCGCATGCTGTTCGGCCACGCGGTGGACGCGATGACTGCGGCCGACGTGGTGCTGGTGGCGAGCGGCACGGCCAGCCTCGAGGCCGCGCTGCTCAAGCGCCCGATGGTGATCACCTACCGCATCGGCAAGTGGCAGTACCGGCTGATGAAGCACATGGCCTATCTGCCCTGGGTCGGCCTGCCGAACATCCTGTGCAACGAGGGCATCGTCCCTGAGCTGCTGCAGGACGAGGCCACGCCGGAGAACCTCGCCGACG
>JAGOEI010000122.1 GCA_017997795.1 Thauera sp.
GCCTTCCAGCTCGGCGAGCGTGCGATCGGGCTGCAATTCCACCTCGAGATGACCGCCGACAGCCTGCGCGCAATCATCGACAACTGCCGCGCCGAGCTGGTGCCGGCGCGCTGGATTCAGGACGAGGAAAAGATCCTCGCCGAAGCTTCCAGGCACTTCGCCGCCACGCACGCGCTGATGGACCGTCTGCTCGACTGGCTTACCCGGCCAGCCGCCGGCGGGCGCTGAACGACGCGAGCGCTCAAGCCCCTTCGCGCGGTCGCCCGTTGTACTTGATCGCGGCCTCGACCCAGGCCTTCGCCTGTTCGGCGTCGATCGGCGCCAGGTTCTTCTGCGCGCGACGCGCGACCTCGTCGTTGTACTTCGCGGCCACTTCCTCGGCGGATGCGCCCGCGAGCGTCGCCAGGTCGCGCATTCCCACCGCCCACAGCACATCGGCCGCGCGCGGATCGATCGCGCGCACCGACAGCAACTCGGCGTGGCCCATCCACTCGGCGAGCCGGGTGCGATCCACGCCCACCAGCGCCGCCAGCTCGGCGCTCGACTTGAGCCGCGACCCCGCCACCAGCAGGTCGTTGATGGTGTAGATCTGCTGGCGGTTGAGCGAACCGCGCCAGGTCTCGCCGACACCGATGATGTCCTCGACGCCGGCGTAGGGGCTGAACTCCGGCCCCGCGCTCAGGCCGGCGTCCTCGCGCGGCAGCGGCACGAGGTCGAGCCGGATGCGCGACAACTTGGACGGGTCGATGTTGTCCTCCGGGCGCACGAAGCGGTACTCGAGCGTGCCCAGCGGCGACACATCCACCGTGACCTGGGCGTCGATCGCGACCTCGCGCACCGCGAAGCGGCTCACCGGGTTGGTGGTCTGCGCGAGCTTGTGCTGCAGGGTGTCGAGGGTGTGCGCGACCGCGCTGGCGAAGTCGTCCGGGCTGCGCTTGCGCGCGGCCTCGACCTCGGCGAGCTGGCGGCGCAGCGCGGCGTTCTCGCTCTCGAGGCGGGTGAGTTCCTTGCGCAGCGCGGCGATCACCGCCTCGGTGTTGTCGGCGCCGCTGTCGCCATCGGCGACCGGGGTGAACACGCCGAGCCGACCGTCGAGGTTCACCAGGCTGGAGCTGCCCACCGGCTTGAACTCCATCGCGTCGATCAGGCGCGGGTCGAGCAGCGAGGCGGCGGCGATGCGGGGGTCCTTGGGGTCGATGGGCATGGGCGGTCGCGGGTGAGAACGGGTTGATCAGGATTGGGGCGTGACGTCGGGCATGGTGCCGCGCGGCGCCAGGCGCACGCGCACCACCAGACTGCTCGAGGCCTGGTAGCCATACAGGCTGACGTTGCGCGGGTCCACCGGGCGCGACATCAACTGCGCCGGCGCATTGGCCGTGGCGCGCTGCACCGAGGCCGACAAGGCGACCTCGAGCGACACGTCGGTGAAGGTGTACCACAGCGGCGGCACGCGCGGCGCGTCGGCGTCGCCGCGCTCCATGGCGTCCAGGCGTGCGCTGGCGTGGCGGTCGAGGCCTTCCTGAGCCTCGGCCACCGACACCACCGTGCTGGCGAGCAGCTCGCCGAGTTCCACCGCCTGCTGGCTGGCGATCGCGCCCGCCGGAAGCGTCGTGTTCATGGGTGCTCCTGCGAGCGGGGGGCGACCGCCTGGCTGCCCCCTTCGCCCGCTCAGAAGGTGACGGTCACCGAGTTGCTGACCAGGCCGATGCGCGCAGTGATGATGAAGTTCGCCGGCGTGGAGTCGGCGTCCTCGTCGAGGAAGTCACGGCGCAGCTCGATCTGGATCTGCCCGGACGCATCCGTTACCCCGGTGCCGAGGTGGCGCCAGGGCACGCCCGAGGTCTCGATCGACAGCGCCTTGCCGGCAATCGCCGTGCCGTCGCGGCGGGTGAACTGCAGCAGCATGCTCATGGTGCGCCCGACCACGGTGTCGCCGTCGATGTCGTCGGCGATCTCGCCCTGGATCAGCGCCAGGCGCGGGCCGCGGATCACCTGGTTCGGCTTCGGAATGCCGACGTCGTCGCGCGGCTCGAGCAGGGCGCTGGCGCGGATGCGGCCGAGCGAGACATCGGTGGACACCTCCGCCTCGGTGGTGCGCGAGCTGGAGGCGCTGCCGCTGCGCAGGAACCCCGGCCCCAGCACCATGGACAGGCCGGAGCCGAACAGGCCGGAGTCCGACGACGAGGTCGTGGTCGAAGTCTCCGACGAGGCCGCGAACTCGCGCGCGAAGAACTCGCCCTGCAGGCGCACGCTGGTCCATTGGTAGAACACCGGGTCGATGAAGCTGATCAGCGGCAGCGGCCGCACATGGTTGGTGACATGGTCGAGCGTGCCGTCGTCGCGGAACACGCGCTCGCGTACGGCGATCACGTTCACCAGCGTCGAGGCCAGCGCCGAGGCGGTGGCCGCGCTCGAGGTGTCGAGCTCCAGCTGCGTGGCGGCGACCGCCGCGCCGGTGCGCTCGACCAGGGTGCCGAAGGCAATGCCGGCACCGCGCAGCTCGTCGGCGACGTTGGCGTCCTCGGCGAGCACTGTGGCGAGGGAAGGAAGCAGGTCAGGCATGATGGTTTCTCCTATCCGCGGCGGCGCTCAAAGCGACACGCTCAGGCTGCGTTCGATCTGGCCCAGGGTCGCGGTCACCGTGCCGCGCGCGCGGCGCTGGAACAGCGGGCTGGGAATGTTGCGCGACAGCGTGACGCGGCACTGGCCGCTGGCGTTGGTGGTGTTGCCGGTGAAGCCGTCGGTGGTGGCAAACGACAGGTCGAAGGGACCCGGATCGACGTCGATCGCCACCGCGGGGTTCACCGAGCCGTCGGCCTTGCGCACGGTGATCACGATGTCGGTCGAGCGCGCGGTCACCACGCCCGAGGTCAGCGTCTCCTGCACGCTGCCGAGCGCGAGGAAGATCTGCGGTCCGATCGTCACTTCGGCCGGCGGATCGAAGCCCTCGACGTCGCGTGGCTGCAGCAGCGCGTCCATCACCACCCGGCCCTCGGCCCAGTTGGACTCGAAGTCGGACTCCTCCTTGCGGAAGGTCGAGTTGCTCTTGAACGAGGATACGCCGATGCCGAGGAAGCCGAAGAACAGGCCCACGTTGGCGACCCGGCTGCTGTCGCTCGTGCTGGTGACGGTGATGCCGCGCTCGCTGTCGACCGCGCCCACGGTCATGTCCATGCGCAGCGCGACGTGGCTCCACTGGTGGGCGGTGGGGCGCACGAAGTTGATCAGCGACACGTTCTGGGTCACGAGCTGGGTCGCCGAGGGCACCGGCAGGCCGTCGTCGTTGAGCTCCTGCACGACGTCGGTGACCACGGTGATGTTGGCCTGCGACAGCGTTGTCGCGGTGCTGACCAGGCCGCGGTCGAGCGCGGTCTGCGAGTCGGCGACGCCGCGGCCGATGGAGGCCAGGATGTCGCCGAAGCTGGGCGCGATCTGCGCGAGCTCGCCCGAGACATCGGCCTCGAGCGCGAGCGCGCCGCCAACGCCGGGGATCAGCGCATCGGCCGAGAGGATGCTGCCCTCGGGTACGGCAGTGGCCGGCGGGGTGGCGCCGGCCGAACGGGTCCGGGTGGGCTTGGCCTTGCCCGGGTTTTCGGTGTTGTCAGCCATGATGCACTCCTCTTGGGTGGTTCATCGGAACAGGCTTTCGCCACAGGCGGCGCGCGCGACGCTGCGGTCGAGTGCGTCGAGCAGGGGTGCCAGCGCAGCGACCAGCGCCTGCCAGTCGCCTGCATTGACTCCGCTGGGCGGGCCGTCGAGCACGCGACGGTCCGCAGACGCCCGCGCCAGCGCCGCCACCGCCGGCGGCGGGGTGCTGACGAAGGCAGCCAGATCCTGGATCTGCCGCCGCAGCGCGGCAGGCAGGAAGCTCAACGCGCCGTCGGCGGGCACGCCGGCAGTCTAGGCCGCCAGACCGCCGGGCAGCGCTGCCTCCAGGCTGCGCGCGCGTGCCGCGCCGACGCCGCGGATCGCCGACCACGGCAGCGCGAGCCGCCAGCGCGGCGCGGACGTGCCAGCGTCCGGGTCGGGCTCCGGTGCGGGGCCGGGTGTCGGTCCGGGCACGGGGCCGGGTGCGGTTCCCGGCGGCGGCAGGAGCGGCGGTTCAGAAGGCGGCTGAGACGGCGATCCGGGCGTGCCTGGCCCGGGCGTGCCTGGCTCGGGCGTCGGCGGTTGCGGCGTCGGCGGTTGCGGCGCGACCGGCTGGCCGGCGCCCGGACTCATCGCCAGCGCCCAGGGCTGCGGACCGAGCGGCACGTTCACGCCGCGCACCTGCAAGGTCCACCGCCCCGCGTCCAGTTCGAGGTCGATGCACTCGACCGTGTTGCGCCGGTCGGGGCTGCCGACGGCGCCCGCCGGGTGGTTGCCCCAGGCGCGCACCGCGCCGCCGGCTTCGAGCAGCACGAGATCGAGATCATTGACCAGGGTCTCGCCCGGCGCGTCGTACCAGCACAGCACCGCGCGCAGGCGGCCGGGCCCCTGCCAGGCGATCTCGCGCAGGCCGCCGGTCGCCAGGCCGGCCGGATCTTCCACCAGCACCGGACCGTCCGCACCCGGCAGGCTGGCGGCCAGCCACAGGCGGCCGAAGCCGGCGCAGTGGCGGTCCTCCTCGCCGCTGCCGTCGCGCCGGCGCACCGGCTGGGCGCCGTGGATCAGCAGCGCCTTCAACGCCGCGCCGCCGGGCGCACGGCCGAGCGCCTGACGCCAGCGCTGACGCAGCACGGCCGCCGCGCCCGCGACCACGCCGGTCGCCATCGAGGTGCCGCCGAGGTACTGGTACCAGGGCAGCGGGTTCGCCAGGCCCCAGCCGCGCGCCGAGGTCGCGGTGCTGCGCGCCGCGGCAAGGTTGGTGCCGGGCGCGCACAGCTCGGGCTTGATGCGGCCGTCGAGCGTCGGCCCGCAGCTCGACAGCAGCGCCAGGCGCTCGCTGTTGCCCGACACCGGCGCCGCGCGCTGGGCGGGATCGGGAAAGCGCGTGCCTGCGGTGTCGAGCGCCGCCCAGCCACCACGCAGGCCGACGCCGGCGTCCGGGCCTTCGGTGGCGCCGACGCTGAGCACATTCTTGGCGGTTGCCGGGGCGTACAAGGTGCCTGCATCGACGCGGCCGTCGCGGTTGCGGTCGCGCCCGGCGTTGCCGGCGGCGAAGATCAGCAAGGACTCGGGGTGCTCGTGCAGGAAATGATCGCACTCCCAGCTATCGTCGGTGTAGGCGCCGGCGGCCTCCACCCCCCAGGCATTGGCGTGGATGGTGGCGCCGGCAGCGCGCGCCTGCTCGAGCAGCTCGCGCAGGTCGAGCGGGCGGCCGGCAAGGTAGAAGCCGGGCGGCAGTTGGCTGCGCCAGGCCGGCAGCGGCTCGATGTACTGTTCGATGGCCTGCATCAGCACGCGCGCACCGGGCGCGATGCCGCGCAGCCGCCCTGCGCTCATGCTGCCGTCGCCCGCCGCCAGGCCGGTCACGTGGGTGCCGTGCCCGGTGCCGCGGTCGGCGCCGCCATCGTCCGCTTCCGGCGCCCGCACGAAGCCCGCCCAGCCGGCGGATACCGGCCAACTATGGATGGCGTGCACCCGGCCGGCGAAGTCGGGATGCGGCGCGGCAGGGTCGCCGGTGCCCAGGCCGGTGTCGGCGAAGGCGATGAGCTCGCCGGCGCCCGGCGGATCGTCGCCGGCAAGATTGGCCGGAGCGGGTGCGGGCACCACACCGATCGCGAGCCCGAGCGAGGCCGAGGCGATACGCGGCAGCGCACCGGGATCGGCGATCTTCACCCCGACCGCATCGCGCAGATGTGCGATCGCGTCGGCGCCGCCGACCACGCGCAGCTTGTAGCGGCTGGTCTCGACCACCTGCAGGCCGGCGTCGGCAAGCGCCTGCTCGAGCCGCGCGCGGTCGGACTCGGTGAAGGCCACTGCGTCGAAGGTCCGGGGCAGGGCGTCGACCCGGCCGCTGCCGGCGCGCGCACAGTCCTGCGCCTCGTAGGAGCCGATCGCGCGCAGGGCCGGCAGGGCCGCACGCAGGGCGTCGACGTCGGGCCCGATATCGGCACAGACGCCGAAGGGCGGGCAGTCGAAGCGCGGCACCCAGCCCAGCGCGGCCAGCGTCTCGCGCCAGGCGGGCGCGATCGGCCCGGCGAAGCGCAGGATGCAGCGCGGCCCCTCGCCGGGCGCGAACACCCCCGGCGGCAGCACGCGCGCCACGCCATTGACCGCCACCGGATCGAGGTCGCTCCAGCTCGCCCACGCCTGCGGCGGCGGCCCATCGACCGCCACCAGCGCAAGGTCGCCGTAGCGCGCGAGCACGCGCCCGCGCGCGGCGTCCGCAGGCAGCAGGGCGAAGCGCAACACTTCGGCGGCAGGCTCGGCCATCGAGGCAGCCATGAGATCGCATTCCTGGAGGAGAGTTGAATGATGATGATCGGGCGCTTCCGGGCGCCGTCGGGCGGATTCATCCCGCCCGGCGCAGCGTTCGACGACACCTCGTGCATCCGGTATAGACCCACTCCGGGCACAATTCAAAATGCAAGAGGCCGGGCGCATTCCCTCGTGATGCGGGTGGGTGCCGCCGCCATCGGGCACGACGGGCGTCGCAGGGGCGAGCCGGCGGGCCGCCCCTGGCGCAGCATCCACGGCCGCACCGCCAGTGCGGTCAGCCGTTGCCTGGCGCGCGTGGTTAGAATGCATCGACGGGTCCAGCCTGCTGCGCCCACTGCCACCCTCTCGCTCAGGAGTCCTGGCCATGCGCCACGCCGATTGCTTGCCGCGTTTCCACCATGCGCGCGCCCTTGCCGCGCTGTTCGTCCTCTTCCTCGCCAGCCTCATGCTCGCCGGCTGCGCCAGCCTCGCGTACCGCGAGCCGGTGCGCATCAACGTGGTCGGCCTCGAGCCCATCCCCGGCGAGGGCATGGAGATGCGCTTCAAGGTCAAGCTGCGGGTGCAGAACCCGAACG
>JAGOEI010000123.1 GCA_017997795.1 Thauera sp.
TTGGAGCCTGCACGCTCAAGCCAGTTTTAGCAAAATACCATTAATGACGAAGTGTTTCACAATCGCATCTCTGGTAGCCAGCCGCTCACTTAGCGTACGATTTTTTCCGAATTCTGAGACGACCCCATGTACAGCGTCTCCGGCCCGGCCGCCTCGATCACCGAATGCACCTGGTCGACGAAGGCGTCGAAGCCGTCTTCGGGGCGTGGGGTGTGGATCTCCGCGCCATCCCCGTCTGCAATCAGCGCCGGATGGGCGGCGAAGCGAAAGTAGATCAGTCGGCGCTGCTGGCTGCGCGCCGCCGCCGCATAGGGCAGCACCAGTGCGCGATAGTCCTCGAGCGACTGGATCTGCCAGACGATGTTGTCGCCCGGCGCCACCCCGCTCAGCACCGCGTCGAGGCCGGGCAGTCCGGTGGTGGGGGCGAAGCGGCGGGGCTCGGGCGCGTGGGGAGTGTTCATGCTGTTACCCTAGCGCGCCGCTGCAGACTTGAACAGCGCTGCAGGTACGAGTGAGCGCGGGGAACTTTCTCGCCGCATCTCGTCCCTTAAGGTCGGCCCGGTTCCAGGCCGCACGCTGCGGCACGCCGTTTGCTTGCCGATTGTTCAGGCCTCCCCGCAAATCGATGTACGCGGCTGCCAGTTCCGCATGCCCCAATCAAACATGGATTCAACGATGCCCCGATCGAAGTTCGCCACCCGTCTAACGCTGGTTGTGCTGTCTGCCCTCACCCTTGCCGCCTGCTCGAGCGAGGTGCCCGACACCCACCCCGACCAGCCCGTCACCAAGCGCAAGCAGGCCTTCAAGGCCATGCTGCGCAGCTTCGAACCGATGGGCACGATGCTCAAGGACAAGCGCTACGACGCCGACGCCTTCGCCCGCATGGCCGACGAATTTTCCCGCTTGCGCGACCAGCCGTGGGCGCACTTCGGCGCCGACACCAACTATCCGCCCACCAAGGCCAAGCCGGCGGTGTGGGAGAAACCGGCCGAATTCGAACAGCGTCGCCAGGAATTCACCGCCGCCACCGAGCGCCTGCTCGCCGCCGCTGCCGCCCGCAACGAAGCCGAGGCGCGCAGCACCTATGCCGCCGTGCAGGATAGCTGCAAGGCCTGTCACAACGACTTCCGCAAGTAGTCGGGCGCGCGCCGCCGCCTACGCTCTTCGCACTGCGTCGAAGCGCGCCCCCTGCCAACTGCCCCTGCGCGCCAGCTCCGCCGTGAGCCGGGGCGCCAGCTCGGACAGCCGCATGTTCCACTGCGGCGCCAGTTTCAGGGTCGGCGGCACCTCGCTGCCGAGGCGTTGCAGCAGGATCTCCGGCGAGAGGCGCTCGACAAAATCCGCCAGCAGTTCGATGTAGCCCTCCTCGTCGAGCAAGGGCACGCTGGCCGGATCGCGCTGCCAGTCGCGAGCCATCGCCGTGCCGCGCACGAGCTGGAGCTGGTGCAGCTTGAGCGCCCTGACCGGCAAAGCGGAGAGCTGCGCCGCACCCTCGAGCATCGACGCCCGCGACTCGCCCGGCAGCCCCAGGATCAGATGGGCGGTCACCGCCAGCCCGCGCAGCGCTGCGCGGCGGATCGCGTCCGCACTGCAGGCGAAGTCGTGCCCCCTGTTCACCCGCCGCAGCGCCGCGTCGTCGCAGGACTCCACGCCGATTTCCAGCTCGATGATGTGGGTGCGTGCGAGCTCGGCGAGGTGGTCGAGCACCGCATCGGGCAGGCAGTCCGGCCGCGTGCCGATGGCGAGCCCGCTGATCCGCGGGTGCGACAGCGCGTCGTCGTAGATGGCGCGCAGGCGCTCGAACTCGCCGTAGGTGTTGCTGTAGCTCTGGAAGTAGGCGATGAAGCGCGCGGTTTCCGGATAGCGCCGGTCCAGAAAGCGCAGGCCGGTGTCGATCTGGGTGTGGATGCTGTCGCGACGATCGAGATAGCCGGGCGTGAAGCCGGCGTTGTTGCAGAAGGTGCAGCCTCCGGTGCCGAGCGCGCCGTCACGGTTCGGGCAGGTGAAGCCAGCCGCGACCGAGACCTTCTGCACCCGTCCGCCGTAGAGTCGCTTCACATGGTCATTCCAGGCGTTGTAGCGACGGGCGCCAAAGGGTGCGATCGCCGCCGCCGGGCGTGCCACGGCGGGCGGGATCGTCGAAAGAGTGTCGGGGCACGCGTGCATGGTCGGCGGAGCGCAAGGGAACGGGCCCGGAGTGTGCCCGACCCGAGGGCTGCCGCCTTGACGAGACGCAAACGGTGAACGCAAAGCGCGCTGGGTGAGGGAGGATCGGGCCGCCCGGCTTCCGACGACGCTGCGCGCTGCCATCAGGCGCGGACGAACCTCAGGCGGCGCCCTGGTCGTCCTCGCCGATCAGCAGGACACCGGCGGAGAGCCACTTGTGCGGTGGGATCTCGAGGTTGGTGGGCGCAGGCTGGCTCAAGTAGACGCGGCCGGCGAGGTCGAAGATGGAGCCATGGCACGGGCACAGGAAACCGCCGGGCCAGTCGGCCGTCATGCCCTGGCTGGTACCGGGCGCGAACTTTTCCGACGGCGAGCAGCCGAGGTGGGTGCAGATGCCGATGACGATCAGGTACTCGGGGTTGATCGAGCGGTGGCGGTTCGCCGCGTAATCGGGCTGCTGGGGCTCTCCGGACGCGGGATCGGCAAGGCGCTGCTCGTTGGACTCGAGCGCGGCCAGCATCTCGGCGGTACGCCGCAGGACCCACACCGGCTTGCCGCGCCACTCGACGGTCATCATCTCGCCGGGCGCGAGCTTGGAGACATCGGCCTCGACCGGCGCCCCGGCGGCGCGGGCGCGTTCGGATGGGGTGAGGCTGGCAACGAACGGGATGGCGGTGGCCGCTGCAGCCACCGCGCCCGCACCGCTCGTCGCGATGAGGAGCTGGCGGCGCTGGCGGGCGAGGTCGGAACGTGTATCGGACATAAGCGCGCTCTCCGCGGGAAACGTTCTTGGAGCCGGCCTGGGGGACCGGAAAAAAGGCGAAGCGGGCCGGAGAGTTCCATCGCGCCAACGCTGCAGGGGGCAAGACCGTTGAGGGGGGACGATCACGCAGCGCTCACGATTCAGCCCAGCTTCGCACGAGCCAGTAAAAGCAACAGCCGTGCCAGGTCGTGAAAAACCCGCCGTGCAGGGCGATCAGCCCCGCATTGGCGCGCCCTTGACTGCCAAACGCTGTCTGTTGCAGCAGCTCACTGCCATCCCGGCAGTCAGGCGGGCGCACCTCCGTCCCAGCCGGCCGCGTCTGCGCCCCCCTCGCCTGCCTCGCTGCGGCCCTCGAGCAGCCCCAGATCACGCAGCCGGCGGTAAAGCGTGCGCTCGCTGATGCCGAGCCGCTGCGCCAGTTCGCGGCGGCTGCCGCGGTGGGCCCGCACCGCGCGCAGCAGCACCTGGCGCTGCACCTCGTCGAGGTCGAGCGGATCGCTCCGCCCGGGTGGCGGACGATGGCCGATGATGGGCAGGCCGTAGTGTTCATCCGCGGCGAGTTCCGGATGCAGAACTTCCTCGGGAAGATGTTCGGGGCCGATGAGCTCTCCATCGCACATCAGGCTGGCGCGTTCGAGCACGTTGCGCAGCTCGCGCACGTTGCCCGGGAACGGATAGGCGCCAAGCACGCGCAGCGCCGCAGGCGATAGCGCAAGCCGGCGCTTGGGGGCGACCCGCTCGAGCAAAGAATCGATCAGCAGCGGCAGATCGCCCTCGCGCTCGCGCAGCGGCGGGACCGCGATCGGAAAGGTGTTGATGCGGAAATACAGATCCTGGCGGAACGTGCCTTCGGCAATCATGCGCTTGAGCGGGCGATGGGTCGCCGACACGAGGCGGACGTCGGCGCGGCGCAGTTCGGTCGAACCCACCCGGCGATAGGTGCCGGTCTCGAGCAGACGCAGCAGCTTGACCTGCATGGCGAGCGGAATGTCGCCGACCTCGTCGAGGAACAGCGTGCCGCCGCTGGCCGCCTCGACCAGGCCGGGCTTGCGCGCGGTGGCGCCGGTGAAGGCGCCGCGCTCGTGACCGAAGACCTCGCTCTCGAACAGGGTCTCGGGTAGCCCGGAGCAGTCCACCACCACGAACGGCCCCTCGGCGCGCCGGCTCGCCTCGTGCACCGCGCTCGCGAGCAGTTCCTTGCCGGTGCCGGATTCGCCCTGCAGCAGCACGCTCGCATCCGAGGGCGCCACCCGCGCGATCATCTCCAGCATGCGCTGGAAGGCCGGCGAGCGGCCGATCAGCCCGCGGTGATCCGACACGCCCCGGGCGACGTGCATCGGCTCCATCTTCTCGATGAACCAGGCGATCTCACCGCTCGCATCGCGCACCGGCGACAGCTCGATGTTCACGTACTCCTCGCCGCGCGGCGTGTGGTGCAGGTGCAGCACGCGCTCGCGCTGCCCGGACTGCAGGCTTCGCGCCAGCGGACAGGACTCGCCGGCCCGGTCGCAGGGCACGCTGTAGTGATGCGAGACGTCGTAGCAGGTGCGCCCGATCACGTTGCGTCCATCGGGCCACGACGCGCGGTAGGCCGCATTGGCGGCGATGATGCGGTAGTCGCGGTCGCACAGGATGTGCGGTTCGGCGAGGGTCTCGAGGAACGAGACCAGTTCGGGCAGGGGGCGGGTGTCGGGCGGCATGTTCTGTCAGGTATGACCGTTGGTCTGCCAGGAGTCTGCCTTGCTGACAGCACGCACGTCAATCCGCATGCACGCTAGATGCGCGCGAAACCCTTGATTTACATCAAATCCAGACCATGACGAAGGCTTTGGCACGGGTCTTGATATGGGGACAGGGCCAACCGGAGCCCGCCATGCACCCCACCGACCGCCGCCTCGTCCGCGAGATCACCCTCGTCATCGTCCTCAAGCTGATCCTCATCACCGCGCTGTGGTGGGCCTTCGTCCGCGACGCGAAGGTGCCCGTCGACCCCGGCGCCATGGCCGCCCAGGTTGTCGCCCCGGCAAGCTCAAAACTACACACGACATCTGGAGAAACCCATGGTCAGTGAGCAACTCGTCGACCTGTCGCGGCTGCAGTTCGCCGCCACGGCGATGTACCACTTCCTGTTCGTGCCGCTCACCATCGGCATGGTGTGGATGCTGGTCATCATGGAAAGCGTTTACGTGATGACGGGCAAGACGATCTACAAGGACATGACCCGCTTCTGGGGCAAGCTCTTCGGCATCAACTTCGCGCTCGGCGTCACCACCGGCATCACGCTGGAGTTCCAGTTCGGCACCAACTGGGCCTACTACTCGCACTACGTGGGCGACATCTTCGGCGCGCCGCTGGCGATCGAGGGGCTGATGGCCTTCTTCCTCGAGTCGACCTTCATCGGCCTGTTCTTCTTCGGCTGGGACCGCCTGTCGCGCCAGCAGCACCTGCTGGTGACGATCCTGATGGCGGTGGGCACCAACCTGTCGGCGCTGTGGATCCTGATCGCCAACGGCTGGATGCAGAACCCGGTGGGCTCGGAGTTCAGCTACGAGACGATGCGCATGGAGCTCACCGACTTCTGGGCGGTGGTGTTCAACCCGGTGGCTCAGGGCAAGTTCGTGCATACCGTGTCGGCGGGCTACGTGACCGGCGCGATGTTCGTGCTGTCGATCTCGGCCTGGTACTTGCTGCGCGGGCGCGACGTGGAGTTCGCCAAGCGGTCGTTCCGCATCGCCGCGGCCTTCGGCTTCGCCTCGATCTGCTCGGTGATCGTGCTCGGTGACGAATCCGGCTACGCGCTGGGCGAGGCGCAGCAGACCAAGCTCGCGGCGATGGAGGCGATGTGGGAGACCGAGCCGGCCCCGGCCAGCTTCAACGTCATCGCCGTGCCCAACGAAGCCGAGATGAAGAACGACTTCGCCATCCACATCCCCTGGGTGATGGGCCTCATCGGCACGCGCTCGCTCGACAAGGAGCTGCCCGGCCTCAATCAGATCTACGCGCTGAACCGCGAGCGCGTGAACGTGGGCGTGGAGGCGGTGAAGCTGCTCGAGGCGCTGCGCAGGAACCCACAGGATGCGGCGCTGCGCGAGGCCTTCGACAAGGTCAAGGGCGACCTCGGCTTCGGCCTGCTGCTCAAGAAATACGTCGCCTCGATGGACGACGTCACCCCCGAGCTGATCGACCGCGCCGCACGCGACACGCTGCCCAAGGTGACGCCGCTGTTCTGGACCTTCCGCATCATGGTGGCGCTGGGCTTTGCGATGCTGGCGCTGTTCGGCCTGGCGCTGTGGTACTCGATCAAGGGCGACTTCGCCGAGCGCCGCTGGCTGCTGCGCTGGGCGCTGTGGTCCCTGCCGCTGCCGTGGATCTCGTGCGAGATGGGCTGGTTCGTGGCCGAGTACGGCCGCCAGCCCTGGACCATCTACGGCGTGCTGCCCACCCACCTCTCGGTGTCGACGCTGACGGTCAACAGCCTGTACGGCTCGCTCGCCGGCTTCGTCGGCTTCTACACCCTGCTGCTGATCGTCGAGATGTACCTGATGGTGAAGTTCGCCCGACAGGGGCCGGGCAGCCTGGGCACCGGCCGTTACCTGAACGAAACCCACCACGCCCACGCCTGACCCCGGAGCGAACATCATGATTTTCGACTACCCGACCTTCAAGATCATCTGGTGGCTGCTGGTGGGCGTGCTGCTCGTCGGCTTCGCCATCATGGACGGCCACGACATGGGCGTGGGCACGCTGCTGCCCTTCGTCGGCAGGAACGACGAGGAGCGCCGCGTCGTCATCAACACCGTCGGCCCGCACTGGGACGGCAACCAGGTGTGGTTCATCACCGGCGGCGGCGCCATCTTCGCCGCCTGGCCGATCGTCTATGCCACGGCCTTCTCGGGCTTCTACTGGGCGATGCTGGCGGTGCTGTGGGCGCTGTTCTTCCGCCCGGTGGGCTTCGACTACCGCAGCAAGATCCACAACGCCACCTGGCGCAGCACCTGGGACTGGGG
>JAGOEI010000020.1 GCA_017997795.1 Thauera sp.
AGGACGAGTGGGCTCCGCGCATCGCGCAGGGCAACGACATTCTCTACAAGCACGCCATCGAGGGCTTCACCGGTGAGAAGGGCATGATGCCGCCGCGTGGTGGCGGCACCTCGCTGAAGGACGAAGAGGTGAAGGCGGCGGTCGACTTCATGGTCGCGAAGTCGAAGTAAGTAGTTGCCGAGGCCCGTTTCTGGCGGGCTGCAGTGTTCGCGATGCGGGGCCTTCGGGCCCCGCTTGCTTTTGGGCCTCGGGTACACGGCCCTTCGGGCATCGCCCCAACGGCCCCGGCGGCACGCCCCGGGCCTGTTCAGTGCATGTGCTGGGCGTGGTTCGCGTCGCGCAGGGCGGCGACGACGCCGGCGTCGACCTGGTCGAAGTGCAGGGCGCGGCCGCCTTGTTCCGTGATGAAGGCTTGCGCGGCGGTCTCGTCGGCAAAGGCCGGCAGGTCGGGACCGCGCATCGGGCCGCGTGCCCGGGAGTCGCGCACGAACACCGCCTCGCGGGCAGCCAGCCAGGTGCCGCTGCGAAAATCGGCGACGTAGATCGCCGCCGCGTCCGCCACGTTGCGCTCGGTGCCGAAGCGCGCGGGCTTGTCCAGGAACATGAACAGGTCGACCGGCGAGTCGAAGAAGTGCGCTGCGCCGTCCTTGAAGATGATCTGTGCCGCCCAGCGCGGGAAGCGGGCCGGATACATGCCGCACACCGGGCAGCGCGCATCCGTGGGGATCGGGCGCGCGTCGTACATCGCCAGGCCGCTGGCCGGGTCGAAGGCGTGGGGCGGTGTCACCCGGGTGGGGGCGACGATGCAGACGTCCTCGGCAGGCGGCTCGAAACCGGCGCTTGCGCTGCGCCCGTAATCCCACAGCAGCGCAGTGCCCGCGGCGAGTGCGCCGGCGGCGCCGGCGAGCAGCAGCCGCCGGCGCACGAGCGCGTCAGTCATGGCGCGTGATCCGCCAGTTGCGGGTCGCGGCCGAGCGCCTCGATCACGCGCGCCAGGTTCTCTTCCGGGCTGCGGTCGATGCGCGTGAGCGGGTCGGCGACCACCGAACCATCGGCACGGTGCAGGTGGTTCGGCGTGGTTGCCAGCGCCGGGTGGGTGGGCGCGGTGTCGATGCCGATCTCCGCGCCGTCGGCGTGCAGGCTGGTGCGCCAGCGCAGCGAGTAGGCGTCCGCGGCGGCGTAGCGCACGGTCAGGACGACGCCGTTCTTCAGCACCAGGGTCAGCGCGTCCTGCGACAACTGCGGCGGCGTGAGCAGCGCGCCTTCGTGTTCGCGCTCGAGGTAGTCGAGCAGTTCGGTATGCAGGCTCATCCGCGGTTGATCTCCTGCAGTTTGCTGCCGACCACCTGGCGGGCGGCCGCGTGGGTGTCGGCCAGGATGCGCGCGGCCAGGTAGTGTTCGTAGGCCGGGTGCTCGTCGATCGCGCCGCTGGCGATGCGCGCGAGCAGTTCGGCTTCGTCGCTGGCGCCGACGGCGCTGAGGACCTTGCGCCGGTTCTCGCGCGATTCGTAGATCAGGCGTGCGACCTGCTCGAGCTCGAGCGCATCCTGCGGGGGTACGGAGTCGAAAATCGGGTTCATGGTCGTCCTCGGCCGGATCACATCGCCTGGTCGTGCAGCGCGCCGCCGTCGAGGACGGCCATGTCGGCCTTGACCTCGTCGAAGCGCAGCACCTGGCCACCGTGCTCGGCGGCGAAGGCCTTGGCGTCGGCCTCGGTGGCGAAGGAGGCCGCGGTCGGTCCCATCGCGCCCAGGCGCTTCGAGCCGAACACGTAGAAGGCCGTCCTGGCGTCGATCCAGTTGCCCTTGGGCGCGTTCCATTCGGCCTTGGCCATGTCCTGGACGTAGAGCGCGGTCACCAGGCGGGCCTGCTCCGGGTTCAGGTACACGTTGAACATCTCGATGGTGTCGCAGAACCAGTCGGGGCGCTCGACGCCGGCGTAGTGCATCTGCACCTTGGGGCCGGGGTAGTCGGCGAGCAGCATGCCGTCGAGCGCGCAACTGCTGCTGCCGTCGATCTCGAGCGGGGTGATGGTCTTGCCGCCGCCCTGGTTGCCGCTGCCGCAGGCAGCGAGCAGACCGGCTGCGGCGCCGGCGATCAGGAAGCGCCGGCGGCTCAGGCAGGCGTGGTGTGTGCACATGGGAGACTTACTCCATCCGGTTCGTGTTGAGGGGGGCGATCAGCGGCGGAAGCGCCACGCTGCGATCGCCAGCGGACCGACGATCCACGCCGCCATCACCAGGCCGAGCAGCCAGGGCTGCGCCAGCGCGGGCGGGAACACGGTCGACAGGCCGTACAGGGTGCGGACATCGTCCATCGAGAAGATGTTGAGGATGCGGAAGACGTCGGCCGGGTTGAACAGCAGCGCGTAGGGCAGGGCCTCGCCGCCCCACTGGCCGGCGGTGACGACGAGCACGCCGAGCACCAGCAGGTCGAAGATCAGCACGAAGAAGAACCACATCGCGATCGCCAGGCCGGAGGCGCGGGTGCGGTCGGATGCGAACACCGACAGCATCACCGCCAGGCTGAGGAAGGCGCAGCCGAGCAGCACCGAGCTGATCATGAAGCCGAAGTAGTGGAACAGCGCGTTGAGGTCGAGCTGGGACGACAGCACCACGCCGACCAGACCGAAACCGGCGACGGTGGAGAAGGTGAGCGCGCCCGCCAGGCCGAGGTACTTGCCGAGCAGCAGCTCGAGGCGGGTGATCGGCATCGACAGCAGCAGGTCGAGCGAGCCGCGCTCGCGCTCGCCGACGATGGCATCGAAGCCGAGCACCAGCGCGATCAGCGGAATGAGGTAGATGACCAGGCTGACCAGGCTGGCGATGGTGACCTCGATCGAGCGGAAACCCACCGCGCCCTGCTGTGCCGAGCCGAAGTACGCGATCGACAGCGCGAACACGGTGAACACCAGCGCCACGGCCAGCACCCAGCGGTTGCGGATGCGGTCCCAGAACTCCTTGCCGGCGATGGTGGCGACTTGCGAAAACTCCATGATCCGTCTCTCAGTCCGAGAAGCCGAAGAACACGTCTTCGAGCGAAGGCTCGCGCACCGTGAGGTCGCGCACCTTGCCATTGAGGGAGGCCAGGGCGGCGATGACCGCCATCTTGGCGTCGCGTGCGCACTGCACCGCGACCCGGCCGTCGCGCGCTTCGATGGCGCCGACCGGCAGGCCGCCGAGGGCGTTGCGTACCGCCTCGAAGTCCTCGGGTGCGACGCGCACGTCGAACCACAGCGGCAGGTCCATCTGCTCGCGCAGGGCCTGCACCGTGCCGGTGGCCTGTACCTTGCCCGCGGCCATGATCGCGAGCCGGTCCACCCGCTCCTGGATCTCGGCGAGGATGTGCGAGGTGATGACCATGGTCACGCCTTCGCCCTTCAACTGGCGCAGGATGGCGTAGAAGCCGCGGATCGCTTCCGGGTCGAGGCCGGTGGTCGGTTCGTCGAGGAACAGGATGCGCGGCTTGCCGAGCAGGGCCTGGGCGAAGCCGAGGCGCTGGCGCATGCCTTTCGAGTATTCGCGCACGCGGCGCTTTGCTGCGTGCATCAGGCCGACGCGTTCGAGCAGGGCGGCGTTCTGTGCCGGCGACACGCCCTTGAGGCGGGCGAAGAAGTCGAGCGTCTCGGCGCCGGTGAGGTTGTCGTAGAGCACGACGTTCTCGGGCAGGTAGCCGACCTTGCGCCGCACGGCGCGGAAGTCGCTGCCGGGTACCGGCGCGCCGTCGATGCGGATCTCGCCGGCGGTGAGCGGGATCAGCCCCAGCATCATCTTGAACATCGTGCTCTTGCCCGCGCCGTTGTGGCCGATGAGGCCGAACAGCTCGCCGCTGCGGACCTCGAGGTCCACGCCATCGACGGCGTGGATGGGGCCGTAGTGCTTGTGAACGCCGCGGGCGACGATCACCGGTGCGCCGGCGTCACTCCGAGCGGGGGAAATATCTGCCACGCCATTGGCTCCAGTCAGGTTTGTTCGGTTCCATGCGGGGGTTCGGGTCCACGATGCTGGGCGCGCGCAGCAGCGGGAACTGCTGGGCCACCATGCGCAGGGTCTGGATCGCCGGGCTGCCGAGCAGCAGCTTCATCATCGGGTGCCGCCAGGTCAGGCGGTCCACCATGTCGTTCGCTTCGTAGGACACGTCGCCGACGCCGTCGCCGTTGCGGTCCCAGCCGAGGTAGTTGCTCCAGTGGTTGCCGTACTTCTCGCCCCAGATCATGTCGCGGGCGGCGACGTAGCGGATCTGTTCGCGATTGGCGATGAAGTCGTTGCCCTCGACCTGGTTGTTCTTCGAGCCCGCCCACAGGTGGATGCCGACCATGTTGTCGATCACCTGGTTGCCGCGGATCTCGTTGTACTCGGCGTCGTAGATGAAGAAGCCGCGCTGGTTGCCGGCGACCAGGTTGTTCTCGATCACCGCGTCCTGGATCGAGCGCAGCATGATGCCGTGGTCCGAGTTGCCCCAGGCGCGGTTGTTGCGCACGATCTGGTCGCGCACTTCCATCAGCGCCAGGCCGCCGCGGTTGTACCAGGTCTCGTTGTCCTCCCAGATGTTGCGGTAGGACGTCATGTAGTGCGTGCCGTAGCGGCTGTGGTGCAGCTTGTTGCCGCGAAAGAGCGCGTCGTGCGAGACGTCCACGTAGATCGCGTCGCGCACGAAGCTGATGTTGTTGCCGATGATGCGCGCGCGCTGCGTGTTGTAGAGCTGGATGCCGTTGCCACGCCGGGGCGAGTCGAAGTCGCGCTTGCCGGTGATGAGGTTGTTCTCGATCAGCACGTCGTTGGCCTTCTCGATCCACAACCCGAACAGCGTGTAGGAGAAGTCGCAATTGCGCACCACCGCCTTGTGCGAGCCGGGGTAGATGTAGACGCCGGCGTGCTGGTACAGGGTGTCGCCGCCCGAGTTGGCGACGATCAGGCCTTCGATGGTGACGTCCTCGGCCTTCACGCTGATGGTGTTCTCCTTCAGCTCGCCGTCGATGGTCGGGCGCTCGATGCCGCGCAGGGTCAGCGGCTTGTCGACCAGCAAGTGGCCAGCGTAGCGGCCGCGTTCGATCTCGATGACGTCGCCCGGCGCGGCGCGGTCGATGATGGCCTGGATGGATTCGCCGGGCTGCACACGCCACGTCGCCGCGCTTGCCGGCGCCGCCAGTCCCGCTCCCAGCGCGAGTGCGGCGGTCAGTCGGCAGAACGTGTGTATGAAGGACATCGATTCGGTCGCAGTGGAGGTCAGGCAGGAGTATGCGGCGGAATGCCGCAGCACGACTTGATTTAGGTGAAGCAGCTTGGGCCGTTCGCATCGCCTGAAAATGCTGCGCCGCTCGCAGGCGGCGCAGTGACGGGGATCGTGCGGCCCGGGGTGGGTTCAGATCACCAGGAGGCCCATGCTCTTGAGCGTCAGGAACAGCGTGGCGCCGATCAGCAGGTTCTTGAAGCCGACGTAGCAGGTCATGTCCATCAGGCTCGCCTTGCGGTAGCGCTGACCCCACCACGGGCCCTCCTTCACGTAGGGTTTGGCGCCGAGGCGGACCACCACCTCGAACACGCTCCAGCCGAACCACCAGCCGATGATCACCCCAGGTGCCAGATTGTTGCCCATCGCCGCCAGCACCCAGACAAGGGTGGCCGCGAGCGCGAGCGCGACGCCGGCCGCCTGGAGTGCGCGCTGGCGCTGGAAGCCGCTCCGACTCCAGGGCCACAGGTGGTCCCAGATCTCGGCGCCGATGCGTGCCAGGGCGCCGTTGCCGGCATAGGGCGGGGTAATCGGTTCGGTCATGCTGCGGGGGTCGATCATCATGTACTCCTCTTCGGTGGCACGGCGCTCAGGCCTTGGTGGCCGGCACCGGCTTGATCGGGATGTAGTAGCCGTCGCTGCCGATCGGCGTCAGCGGCAGGCCGGCCTTGGTGCGGCGCTTGCGCTCCTGCGCCAGCGGCGGGCAGGCGTGCTCGTCGGTGTACAGGATCATGCAGTCGAGGCAGTGCATGCACTCGCGATGGTCGATGCGGCCGTGCTCGTCGATCGCGAGCGAACCGCAACCCACCGCACAGGCCTTGCAGCTGTTGCATTCCTGTTTGCGCTTGAGGCCGAACCAGCGGAAGGTCGAGGGCATCGCCAGCGAGGCGCCGAGCGGGCACAGGTACTTGCAGAACGGCCGCTCCATGAAAATCGACAGGCCGAGCAGCACCGCCACGAACAGGGTGTAGGGCCAGGCGCGGTTGAACATGCCGACCAGGAAGGTGGTCTTGAACGGCTCTACCTCGGCGAGCATCTCCGCGAGCCCCATCGAGAATACCGACACCGCGAGCAGGGCGAAGAACACGAAGTACTTGACCCACTTCAGGCGGTTGTGCCATTTCATCGGCAGGGCAAACTGGAAACGCTTCAGTCCGATCGCGCCAGCGACCTTGTAGATCAGTTCGGAGAGCGAGCCGAAGGGGCACATCCAGCCGCAGAACAGGCCGCGGCCCCACACGAAGGTGGTCAGGATGATGAAGATCCAGAACAGGAAGATGAACGGGTCGGTCAGGAACAGCTCCCACTGCCACTGGAACAGCAGCGAGTGGAACCAGGTCAGCACCTGCGTGATCGAGGGCTGGGCGAGCAGACCGAAGCCGACGAAGCCGATGCTGATCACCCAGAAGGTGTACTTGAAGGCATTGACCGGCCACTTGTTCTTGCGTGTCGAGCGACGGGTCAGCGCGTCACGCTTGGCATAGACGACGGCCACGGCGACGAGCAACGCGGAGAACAGCCCGATCTCGAGCGCGCGCGTCTTCCATACGCGGACCCAGGGCGCGTCGGGTTTCTTGACCTCGGGGCGACCGCCCTCGAGATAGGCGTCCGGCAGCCAGTATTCCTTGTCGAAGTTGATGAATGTGCGGGCGCCGGTTTCACGATCGACCCGGTTGCCGAGGAAGATGAACTTCCACGGGAATGCGCCGGAGAACGATGACGAGCGCACGATGAAGATCGCCGACTCGGTGAAGGACGGTGCGCCCGGCGCCGAAACCCCGTAGAGGTTGTAATAGTCGAGATCGCGGAAGGTGAACACGTCCTGACCCTGACGCAACTGCACGCGGTCGTAGATGCCGCCGCGGACGAAGCCCGAGCCCTTGAACGATTCCCGGCCGGCGGTGCGGATGACGAACAGCGCATGCTCGCCTTCCTTGATGCGCGCCATCAGGTCGCGCCAGCCGGTCTCACCCATGATCGCGCGGCCGACTTCGGGGTGGTTCAGGTAGCCGTACCACAGGTCGATGAACGGATCCTTGCCGCGCTCGAGGCCGACCTGCTCGGGCATCACGGTCAGGCGCTGGACCAGGCCTTCCTCGACCAGCGTGGCCCAGTCGAGCTTGCGGCCGCGGTCGATGAATTTCGCCTGCGGGCGAACGGTTTTTTCCAGGATGCCGACCTGGCGCCCCACTGCAGCGCCCGACATCATCATGACCTGGTTCTGCGCGATGACCGTCACCGTGGCGCCCGAGATGGCGTCGAGGCCGATCATGTCCTCGTCCGGGCGCGAGCGGCCAATCTCGATGTTGGCGCCGACGAACTTGCCCAGGTATTGGTCGTTGAACTTGATGAGGGCCGACTCGGGGATGCCGAGCAGCAGGATGGGTTCGGAGTGCTTGAGGATCTTGATGCCGGCGAAGTTGCCTTGCGGCGTGAGGCCGATCAGCGTGATCACGGGCTTGCCGGAGTAGGCGGGGGTGTCGGTGACGTCGGTCGAGAGCACCACGTAGCCGACCAGTTTGCGCTGGCCGTTTTCCTCTGCATAACCCTCGACGTAGGGCGGCTGGCCCTTGCGTTCCGAGAAACTCGTCGCACCCGGGAGGACCTCGGTGCAGGGCACGTAGTTGCACAGCGCGGGTGCGGTATTGACCTCGGGCGGCAGCTTTGCCTCGTAGGCGCCTTGCGCGGCGGCGCTCTGCGGCAGAAGGGGAGTGATGGCAAGCAGGGCCGCCATCGCAATGCCCCGCAGGGCGGAGAGGGGCTTCATGATGCGCTCCATTAGTAAATTACGATGGAGTTTAGGCGGCTACATCCTGCACGTATTTGTCCAGGGTCAAATTGCCGCGGGGTGCCACCGTGATCGGGGAGAATCGGACTGCAAAAAGCAATCGAGGGGCTTGCGCCCCTCGATCTTCAGATGGCGCCGCGGTGGAGCGGCGCGGCGCAGTGCGAGCTTACGGACGCACGATCATGCGCGTACGCATCTCCAGGTGCAGCGCGTGGCAGAAGTGCGTGCAGTAGCACCAGAACACGCCCGGCTTGTCGGCCTTGAAGGTGACGGACTTCGTCTCCAGCGGGTTCACCACGAAGTTGATGTCGTACTTCGGAATCGCGAAGCCGTGCGACAGGTCTTCCACCTTGTCGAGGTTGGTGAGGATGAGGGTGACCTCGTCGCCCACCTGGAGCTCGAACTCGCGCAGGCTGTAGGCCGGCGCCTGCGAGGCGATCTTCACCGTGACCTTGTTGCCGTCGCGGGTCACGCCCGATTCCTTCGCGTCCTTGATCGCCAGCGGGTGCGAATCGAGCACCCCGACCTGACGCGTCCGGATGAGGTCGCGCTTGACGATGACGAAGTCGTGCGGCTCCGGATGCACCGGGTGGTCGGCCAGCAGCACCATCTTCTCGCCGCGGATGTCGATCAACTGCTCGTTCTCCGGGTGCATTGGGCCAACCGGCAGGAAGCGGTCCTTGGAGAACTTGCAACCCACCGCCAGGAACTGGCCGCCCGCTTCCTTGGTTTCACCCATGTCGGAGCTGATGTGGCCGGGCTGGTAATGCACGTCGATGCGGTCGACCACGTACTGCACGGCCTTGTCGCCGTTGTGGAACTTGATCGCGGCGTCGATGTTCCACTTCACGATCTGGCTGTCCAGGAACAGCGTGGTGAAGGCGTTGCCGCGGCCGTCGTAGGTGGTGTGCAGGGGGCCGAGGCCGACTTCGACTTCGGCGACCACCGACTTGCGGATGTCGTCGAGCTTGCCGTCGAGGAAGTCGGCGACCTTGGTGACTTCGATGACGGTGCAGGTGGGCGACAGCTTGCCCGAGCAGATCATGTACTTGCCGTCCGGGCTGGCATTGACGCCGTGCGGGTTCTTCGGGACGGGGACGTACGCGGTGAGCGCGGTCTTCGGATCGGGGTTGGCGGCCTTGGTGCCGTCGACCACGGGCACCTTGGAGTCGCCGACGGTGAAGGACTTGCCGTCCTTGATCGCCTGCTCGATGCGGGCGACGTCGAAGAACACGCAGGCGTCCATCTCGGCCGACATCATGTCTTCGTAGCGCGCACCGCCCTCGGTGTTGTATTGGTTGGCGGCGGCGAAGCGGCCGTCGTAGGAGCTGGCGACCAGGTCCATGTTGCCGTCGACCTTGCACTGCCAGCGCACTTCCATGGTCTCGGCGTCGATGCAGGTGAACAGGCAGAAGTACTTGGTCGGATCGTCCAGGTCGCGACCGTCGTTCGGCTGCGGAATGTGGAACTCGTTGCCGCAGAACACGCGGGTGGTGTGGTTGATCGCCTGATCGACCGGGTCGCGCTTGTCCGAGAAGATGCCGTGGAAGCCCTGGATGTTCGGGATCTCGGTGATCGCGTCGCATTCGAAGACGTCGCCGCGGATACGGGCGATGCGGCCGTGGATCTTGTCGTTGACCCAGAAGTACTTGCCGTCGTAAGTGCCGTCGGTGTACGAACCGTGGATGTGGTGGGTGTCGCCGGTCTTGTACTTGAGCTCGCCGTCCGCGCGCGTGCCGATGACCTTCTTCGACTCGTTGGTGATGCCCCAGCCGCTCATGCAGTCGATGTTGAAGGTCGGGATGCGCTTGATCTCACGCCCGGAAGGCAGGCCGAGCACGCGGCATTCGCCGGAGTGGCCGCCGGACCACACGCCGTAGTAGGTGTCGAGTTCGCCCGGCGCCATGTGCAGCTTGAGGTCGGAGGCGGCATGCGCCGCGTTGGGCGCAGGCGCAGCGGCCGGTGCAGCAGCCGGCGCGGGAGCGGATTCCTTGTTGCACGCCGACAGGCCGACCGACAGGCCTGCGCCGGCAAGGCCGGCAAGGGCTGCGGTGTTCAGGAACTTGCGGCGGCTCGGGTCAGGCATGTTTTCGACCTGGTTCATTTTTGCGTCATTCATGATTTGTTGCTCCCGTGGGCAGGTGTGATCGATTGCAACAGGTTCGGCTCCGCGCCCTTGCGCCCCTCGCGCTGGTTCAGCCTGCGTTCCGGAGACCTGTGACAATATGTCCTGTGACGTTTTGTCGCACCTGCATTCTAGGAACAGGGAATTCAGTAAACCTTGATATAAGGCAAAGGTAAGGGCTTCTCTCCGTATTTCTCTGGAATCAGCAAGGTGCACGCGAACGGCATCGACTCACCCTCCGCGGACGGCAGCTCCGCCAGTCCTCCGCCCGTGCTGACGCCGGGCCGGCTCCTCAATGCAGTACGCACCGACCGTGGGCGTCTGTTGCAGTTGCGCTGGGTGTCGCTCTTGGCGATGGCGCTGATGAGCCTGGTCGTCTTCCCCTGGCTGGCGCCGGCGCAGCCGGTGGCGCCGCTGGCTGGCGTCACGCTGTGCCTGCTCGCGGTCAACCTCGCGCTGCTGGGCGGTCTGGCGGAATGGCTGGTCGGGCGCTGGGGCGCATTCCTGCAGTTGACGGTGGACATGGTGGCCTGGGGCGCCTTCCTCTACTTCACCGGCGGTGTCACCAACCCGGCGATCTCGCTGCTGCTGCCGGTGGTGGCGGTCGGCGCGTCGATCCTGCCCGCGCTGCAGGCCTGGCTGCTGGCGGTGCTGGCCGTGGCGCTGTACTCGCTGCTGTGGCAGTACCACCAGCCGGTGTATCTGGCCGATGCCGACCAGGCGATGTACTGGCATCTGGCCGGGATGTGGATCAGCTTCGCGTTCTCGGCGGTGACGGTGGTGTGGTTCATCGTGCGCCTGAACAGCGAGCTGGCCCGGCGCGACGACGAACTCGCCGCGGTCAATGCCGCGCGCGCGCGCGATGCCTATGTGGTCGGGCTGGGCAAGCTCGCCGCCGGCGCGGCGCACCGCCTCGGCACGCCGCTCGGCACCCTGCGCATCCTCACCGACGATGTGGCGAGCCGTGCCGAGCTCCCGGCCGAGGTGCGCGAGGACGTGCAGCTGATGCGCGAGCAGGTCGACCATTGCCGCGACATCCTCAACGGCCTGACGCGCGAGGCGGGTCAGCAGCGCGCCGAAGGCGGCGGTGCGGTGGACGCGTTTGCGTGGGCGCGCGCGGTGGCCGAGCGCTGGCAGCGGCTGCGGCCGGGGGCGGAGGTGGTGGTGCGGGCGAGGGGCGCCGGCCCTGCGGCGGTGATCGTCGCCGATGCCTCGCTCGGTGAGGCGCTGCACAACCTGATCGACAACGCCGCCAACGCCAACGCGCGCGCCGGCAAGGGCGACGTGGCGGTGGAGCTGGCCACGGGCCGTGAGGACGGCCTGGTCCTCGTCGAGGTGCTCGACCGCGGGCCCGGACTCGACCCGGCGCGCGTGGAAGCCGCCCGCCACGCACCGCTCGGGGGCCACGCCGAAGGCATGGGCGTCGGCCTGATGCTGGCGCATGCCGCCATCGAGCACCATGGTGGTCGGCTGGAGTTCCGTTCCCGGTCCGGCGGTGGCACGATTGCGCGCATGCTGATCCCAGAACAGGTTGCCTGATGACCCCGGAAAACGCGCCCTGCCTGCTCGTCGTCGATGACGATCCGGCCTTCACCAAGGTGCTGGTGCGTGCCCTCGGCCAGCGCGGATTCGACACCTACGGCGCCACCGACAGCGAGGGCGCGCTCGAACTCGCCCGTGACCACGAGCCCGAGTTCATCGTGCTCGACCTCAACATCGGCGGCGAATCCGGCCTCAAGCTGATCCGCCCGCTGCTGGACGCGACCCCGGGCGCGCGCATTCTGGTTTTGACGGGCTACGCCAGCATCGCCACCGCGGTGGACGCGGTGAAGCTCGGTGCGGTCCAGTACCTCGCCAAGCCGGCCGACGTCGACAGCATCGTGCGCGCCTTGCGGGCCGAGGAAGTCGTGCTCGAGGATCGCGTTCCCGATGCGCCGATGTCGGTCGACCGCCTCGAGTGGGAGCACATCCAGCGCGTGCTCGCCGAGCACGACGGCAACATCTCGGCCACCGCGCGCGCGCTGCAGATGCACCGGCGCACGCTGCAGCGCAAGCTCGCGCGCCCGCCGTCAGGGGTCTGAACGAGCGGTCGGCGGGGTGACTCGATTCCGGCGCCGATGCCCCCTGTTCAAACAGGTCCGTTCGGCTCTAATCTTCAGTCCGCCCGAGCCCATCCACCCCGCACCGCCCGAGAGGACCCGACCATGCGCCGCCTGCTTCTGCTCCTGACCACCGCCATCGCTGCCACCGCGCACGCCTCGCCCACGCCGATGGACAGCCCGGTCCGCATGTCCGGCCTGTGGCTGATGAACACCGCACCCCTGAGCGCCGCCGCGCAGACCTCGAGCTTCCATATCTGCATCGGCTCGCCAGCCCGCGACGACGTCCTGGCGCACCCGGGCAGCGCGCTCGCCAATTGCCGCGACGAACGCTGGAGCAAGGACGAGCACTACAGCTACTACCAGGCGGTTTGCGACGCCAAGGGCGGTAGCGCGGTGGTCGAAGGAAAGTTCTTCGGCGATTTCAAGTACAACTTCCAGGGCGAGTTCACGACCACCTTTTCATCGCCGGCCGACGGCGTGAAGGTGGCGAAGATGGAGATCGACGGACGTCGGCTCGCTCCCTGCCGGGCCGATCTGCCCGAAGGCAAGTTCCTCGTCAAGGGCCAGGATGGCGTGGGTAACCTGAACCTGGGCGAGCCGATTCGCCAGCCGGCGCGCTGAACCGGATGAGCTGCGACGTGGAGTTTCGACGATGAACAAACCCCGTATCGTGGTGATGGCCGGCAGCCGCCGGCGCGAGGGGCTGTCGCGCCGGGTGGCGCAGGTGTGCGCGCGGGCCGTGCGCGAGGCGGGGGCGGAGGTCGAGCTCATCGATCTCGACGATTACCCCGCGCCGCTCTACGACGGCGACCTCGAGGCCGCCTCCGGCCTGCCCGAGGCCATCGTCCGCCTGCAGCGCGTGCTGCACGCGAGCGACGGCATGCTGGTGGTCAATCCCGAATACAACGGTTCGCTCACGCCGCTGCTCAAGAACACCCTCGACTGGTGCTCGCGGCCCAATCCGGCCGACCCCGAGCGCTCGGGCGGCAAGGTGTACGCCGGCCGTGCCGCGGCGGTCGTCGGCAGCTCGCCAGGCGCGCTCGGCGGCATGCGGGTGCTGTTCCACGTCCGCGACGTGCTCGGCTACCTCGGCATGCAGGTGATCCCGCAGCAACTCGCGGTGGGCAAGGCGGGCGAGGCAGTGGGTGAAGATGAGCGTCTGCGCGACGCCGCGCAGCAGGCGATGCTCGACACGCTGGCGGTGGCGCTGGTGGATACGGCGCGCAGGCTGAGGGCCTGAGCGCGTCGCGGCCTGGGTAGGTCGCGGGGCGCGGTGCGATCTGGCGCGCTTGGCGCCGGCTTCGTGCGCGGCGTGCGTGCGGTGATCAGTGTGCCGGGTCGGGCGTCGGCGCGCGCTTCATCGTCTGCTGCAGCGCGCGTGCTTCCGATCGCGCTTGCTGGAAGACCTGTTCGGCCTCGGCGGCGTCGAAATCGCTCGCGTAGCGCTTCTTGACCCCCTGTTCGTTGAGAAGCAGATGCACCGCGGGCTGCACGCCGCGCTCGGCCAGGCTGCTGCGCGTGCATTCGAGCGCGCAGCCGTCGAGGGCGAGGATCGGGCGGCCCGAGCGGGCGATCTTCACCAGGTTGGGCACGTTGCCGCCGACGCCGGCGATGCACGACATCTCGGCCTCGCCTTCGCGGTCGAGGCGCAGCGCCACATGGTTGGCCATCTGCGCCGCGCTCGAGCAGCCGGAGCAGGAATAGACGAGCGGCAGGTTCTTCTTGCGGCCGGCCATGGCGGAGTCCTCGACGGGGCGTTGTGTTCGGGCCAACAGTCTACTCCGGCCGACCGGGATGGACAGCGCTAAGAGCGCCGCCGCCTTCCTGGCTGCACAGGTAGATACGTCGTTGACCTGGGAGCATGTCCGTCGTCTGCGCGACCTGTGGCCGCGCAAGCTGCTGCTCAAGGGCGCACTGCTGACCGAAGACGCGGTGCGCGCGCAGGAGGCGCGGGCGGAGGGTTCGGCGCTCAGACCCCCCAGACGACCGGGGTCTCCTCGCGCAGCGACTCTTCCATCATGTTCAGCAAGGGCCAGGCGCGCTGGGCAAGGCCGACCGGCGCCGCCATGCCGGTATTGCCGGCTTCCTTGTCCGCGGCCTCGTCGGCCTCGGTGCGACGACGCTCCTGCTCGGCCTGGCGTGCGCGGTCTTCCTCGATCGCAGCCTTGAGGCGGGCGATCGCGTCGGGCAGTTGCTGCGCAGTGACGATGCCCTGGGCGCTGTGCGGGTCCTTGCCGATGATGGCAATCAGCCTCTTGGCGGCGTCGCCGAGCATGATGACATCCGCGCTGGCGTGGGATTTGAACGTGATGAGCATGGCGATGCCTCCTGTGATTAGAGTCCCTTGACCGCGTAGATGCCCGGCGCGTTGCGCCAGTAGCCCTTGTAGTCCATGCCGCAGCCGAACAGGAAACGGTCGGCGATGTCGAGGCCGGAGAAATCGGCGCGCATGCCGGGGGTGGCCTTGCGATCGTGCAGCTTGTGCACCAGCACCGCGGACAACACCTCTGCGGCGCCTTCTTCCTTCAGGTGCTCGATGATGGCCTTGAGCGTGTGCCCCTCGTCGAGGATGTCGTCGAGCACCAGCACGGTGCGCCCGCGCAGGTCCTGCGTGGGGCGCACGCGCCAGTCGAGCAGGGTGCCCTGGATGGCGTGGCCGTAGCGCGTGGCGTGCAGGTAGGCGACCTCGAGCGGGAAGGGCAGGCGCGGCAGGATGCGGCCGGCGAAGATCAGGGCGCCGTTCATCACCGCATACACCAGCGGGTTGGCGTCGGCGAGGCGGGCGGTGATCTCGGTGGCCATGCGGTCGAGCGCGGCTTCGACGGTGGCGTCGTCGGCGAGGCAGTCGGCCTGTTCGCGGGCGCGCTTGATTTCTTCCAGGTTCAGGGACATGTCGATGAGCTGCGGGCGTGCGCCCGGTGCGAATGCGGACCCCGCATTCTAGCGCCGATCCCGCTGTGTGGCCGGTGCGCCGAGCCGGTGTGAAAACCGGGCGCAGACCCTGTGGATGAGGCGCTCGCGCGGGCGTCGATGCTGCGACGCCGCACGCTGGGGTTTGTGCGCTTGTGCGCGGACCGGCGGCGCGGTAAAAGAGGCGGGTCTTCGACCCGTCGCCCGGAACCCGCCATGCCCATTCATGAAATCCGCCACCCGCTCGTGCGCCACAAGATCGGCCTGATGCGCGAAGGCGACATCAGCACCAAGAAATTCCGCGAGCTCACCGCCGAGATCGCCCGCCTGCTGGCCTACGAGGCGTGCCAGGACTTTCCGCTCGAGACGGTCGAGATCGAGGGCTGGGCAGGGCCGGTGCAGATCGAGCAGATCAAGGGCAAGAAGGTCACCGTGGTGCCGATCCTGCGCGCCGGGCTGGGCATGCTCGACGGCGTGCTCGACATGATGCCGAGCGCCAAGGTCAGCGTGGTCGGCATCGCACGCGACGAGGAGACGCTGCAGCCGGTGCCTTACTTCGAGAAGTTCGTCGGCCAGCTCGACGCGCGCATGGCGCTGATCATCGACCCGATGCTCGCCACCGGCGGCTCCATGGTCGCCACCGTCGACATGTTGAAGCGCAAGGGCTGCACCCACGTGCGCGCGCTGGTGCTGGTGGCTGCGCCCGAGGGCATCGCGCTGATGGACGACAAGCACCCGGACGTCGACATCTACACCGCGAGCATCGACAGCCACCTCAACGAGCACGGCTACATCATCCCGGGCCTGGGCGACGCCGGCGACAAGATCTTCGGCACGCGGCACAACTGATTCCATGGCGACGGCGGGCGATGGCCCGTCGCGTCATCACCGCTTCATCGATAACGACAACCATGCCGGCTGCGCGGCGCCCCGGCCGCGTGCGCCCGGCGGAGAACCCTCATGCGTGAAATCCCCATCCAGTCGTCCGAGCCGCTGTGGCGGCAGGCGATCTCCGGCGCCCAGATCCTGTTCGTCGCCTTTGGCGCACTGGTGCTGGTGCCGCTGCTCACCGGGCTCAATCCCTCGCTCGCGCTGCTCGGCGCCGGCGTGGGTACGCTGCTGTTCCAGCTCATCACCGGGCGCCAGGTGCCGATCTTCCTCGGTTCCAGTTTCGCCTTCATCGCGCCGATCATCTTCAGCATCCAGACCTGGGGCGTGCCGGCGACCATGGGCGCGCTCGCCTGCGTGTCGCTGATGTACTTCGTCTTCGCCGGCCTGGTGTGGAAACACGGCGCCGACATCGTGCATCGCTACATGCCGCCGGTGGTGGTGGGGCCGATCATCATGATCATCGGCCTGTCGCTCGCCGCGGTGGGTGTCAACATGGCGATGGGGCGCAGCGGCGACGGCAAGATCGAGCTCGTGCCCTACGCCACCGCGCTCACCGTGGCCGGCATCTCGTTCGGCACCACGGTGCTGGTCGCGGTGTTCGCGCGCGGCTTCCTGAAGCTGGTGCCGATCCTGTGCGGCGTGGGGGCGGGCTACGTGGCGGCGATCCTGTTCGGGCTGGTGGATTTCGCCGCGGTAGGTGCGGCGCCGTGGTTCGTGCTGCCGCAGTTCGTCACCCCGAGCTTCGAGCTCGCCGCCATCCTGTTCATGCTGCCGGTGGCGCTGGCGCCGGCGATCGAGCACGTCGGCGACGTGCTCGCGATCGGTGGCGTGACCGGCAAGGACTACACCGAGAAGCCCGGCCTGCACCGCACCCTGGCCGGCGACGGCGCCGGCGTGCTGTTCGCCGGCCTCATCGGCGGGCCGCCGATCACCACCTACTCCGAGGTCACCGGCGCGCTGACGCTGACCAAGAACTACAACCCGGCGATCATGACCTGGGCCGCGGTGTTCGCGGTGATCCTCGCCTTCTTCGGCAAGTTCAACGCGCTGCTGGCCTCGATCCCGGTGCCGGTGATGGGCGGCATCATGATGCTGATGTTCGGCTCGGTGGCGGCGGTGGGGCTGAACACCCTGATCAAGGCCCGTGTCGACCTGGAAGAGCCGCGCAACCTGGTGATCGTGTCCTCGGTGCTGGTGATGGGCATCGGCGGCCTGGCGCTGAACTTCGACGGGCTGACCCTGCAGGGCGTCAGCCTGTGCGGCGTCGTCGCGGTGGTGCTGAACCTGATTCTCCCGCGGGTTCGAGCCGGCGCCTGACGATAGCGAGCAGCCCGCGCAAGAGCGGGATGGCGGTGGGCAGCAGTGCCGACAGCCGCCCGCCGCGCGCCTGGCGCACCAGCAGCCAGCCCACCCAGGCGCGCTTGGCCAGCCGCAGCGTGAGCCGCGGCTTTGCAGCGAGCACGACGAGCAGGGCGACCGACAGCACGGGGACCTTGTCCTTCGCCCACGCCAGGTGGTCGCGCAGGGAATCGACGCGGTCGAGCGCGCCGTCGATGCCGGCGAGCCGCCTTGTCATGTCGGTGCGCTGGGCGTCGGCGCGCATCTGCAGCTTCTGCTTGCGCAGCGCGAGATCGATCTGGCGGGGGTCCATGCCGATGTCGCCGCCTTCAGTCCGGCTCGCGCAGCGCGGCGCGGTCGCGCGCGAGCTCGGCGAGGCTGGCGGAAAAAAGCTTGGTGCCGCTGCGGAACGCGCGCGCGGCATTGCTCGCCGCGATCAGCCCGCCACCGATGCACACCGCGGTGGAGATGCCGAGCGCGAGCAGGCGGTGTTCCTCCCAGAACAGCACGGTCAGGAACACCATCAGGAACACCAGCCCGAAGCCGAGCAAAAGCCCCGCCACCACCGTGTTGAGCGCGAGGCCGGTGAGGCGGAGCTTTTCTTCCTGGAGCTCGACCGCGAGCAGTTCCAGCCGCGTCTGCGCCGTCTGCAGCCCGGCATCGACGATGCCGTGCAGGCTTTCGGCGAGGCGCGGTCTGGGCGCCCTGGGCTCGGTGCTCATCGACTCAGCGACGGCTGACCAGCAGGCCGAGCAGGAAGGCGACGCCGGCGGCGACGCCGACCGACTGCCAGGGGTTTTCGTGCACGTAGTCGTCGGTGACGCGCACCGCCTTCTTGCCGGAATCGACGATCGCCGCTTCGGCGTCGGCGAGGCGATCCTTGGCAATGGCGACGCGATCGCCGATGCGCGCGCGCAGGTCGTCCAGCTTGCCGCCCTGCTGGTCGGCGGTGAGCTTGAGCAATTCTTCTGCGTCCGAGATCAGGGACTTGAGGTCGCCGACGAGCTTGTCCTTCGAGGGATTCAGGGTCGTTGCCATGGTGGTTCTCCTGTCAGTGGTTCAAGAAGTCGTGTCCGGAACTGTGCTTCAAGGCTAACACCTAAGGCGCCCCGGGGCAATGAACGGTGCGTAAGCGGATGCTGAAAGCGGTGTAGGCGGATGCCGCGTCCGAGCGCGTCGCCCCGCTCGCAGCACGTTGCCGCGGGTGCGCCGGATGCCGATGCTTGGCAGAATCCGGACATCCTTTGCACCCGTGCCTGGCGCTGCGCAGGAACGGCTGCCGCCGCCGACGCTCCAAAGACAGCGTTTTCACCGACAAGGTTTCACCATGATCCGCAAACTCGCCTCGATCCTGTGCCTCGGCCTGCTGGCGACCACCGTCCACGCCGCCGAAGACATCGACACCGCCGCCCTGTTCTCGGCTTCGCTCACCGGGCTCGACGGCCAGCCGGTGGCGATGGAGCGCTTCCGCGGCCGGCCGCTCATCGTCAATTTCTGGGCGCGCTGGTGCGCACCCTGTCGCGAGGAGATCCCCGAGCTCATCCGCCTGCGCGATGCGCAGGGGGCGGACGGGATCGAGGTGATCGGGGTTGCGCTCGAGAGCCAGGTCGAGGGCGTGCGCGAGTTCGCCACCGCCAACGACATGCGCTACCCGGTGGTGCTGGCGGCGAAGCAGGGCATTGCGCTGATGAAGGCGCTGGGCAACTCGCCGGGCGGTGTGCCTTATACCGTCTATATCGGCCGCGACGGCAAGGCGGTGGGCAGCAAGCTGGGCCTGGTGCGCCGCGCCGACCTCGAGGCTGCGGCGCAGACCTTGTTGAAGTGACGGGGTGAAGGGGCGCGGGTGAGGGCTGAAGGGCCGCATTCGCGCCTGCCGGCGCTCCTACATGAACCCCGAAGCGCGACGGTTTCCTGTAGGAGCGCAGGCAGGCGCGAATAGGGCGGTCCAGCGGCGTTGCGTATCCCGTTCCGGACCCGTGGGCCCTACTCGAAGCGCCCGGCGTCCAGCAGCGCCGGCAGTTCCGCGCCGACCTCGTCGAAACGCAGGACGCGCGCGCCCTTGTGTTCCTTGACGAAGTCGGCCGCGTCCTCCGCGCTGGCCAGGGGCACGAACTCATGCCCCATCGGCCCCAGCACGTCCGAGCCTACGACGTACCACGCATCCCTCGCGTCGATGGCGGTCAGGCCGTAGTACTCGGTCACCGAGATGCGCTCGATCTGCTCGCGGCTGTGGCCGGCGGCGTACTTCGCCGGATCGTGCCAGAACTTGATCATGTCCTTGGCGCCGTCGAAGAAATGGGCGTGACCATCCTTGTATACGATGGTCGCCACCCAGTTCGGATACTTCGACACCAGCATGCCGCACACCGGGCACAGGTCCTTCGTGCCCGGCTTTGGCAGCTCGGCGGCTGGCGCCTGGGCGAGCGCGAAGCTCGTCCAGGTCGTGAAGACGATGGCGAGCAGGGTCTTCATGACTTGTTCTGCTGCTCCATCATCTTGCGCCGGCGCTCGGCGCGGTTCTTGCGGATGCGCGTGACGTCGGCCGACATGTCGGTGTAGGCGGCCAGCAGCGCGCCGTCGAAGTCGGTGAGCTCGCCACCGTTGGCCGCCTGCGAGGCCTTGGCCGCATCGGCGTTGCCGTAGGCGACCTTGCTGCGCGCGGTCATCACACCGGGCAGCTTGCTGCCGACCACGAAGCTGGCCTTCTCGACCTCGACCAGCGGCTTGGTGTCGCCTTCGACCGCGTTGTCGCCCACCCACAGCGCCTTCGGGTCGCGGTCGATGTTCAGCGACAGGCTGATCGCCGAGCAGTGCAGCGAGCAGGTGCCGTCGGCGAGATCGTCGCCGTAATGCACGACCATGCGCGAGTGGTGGTACTGCTTGCGGTCCATGCCGCAGTACGGGCACTTGGGATACTTGGCGATGTCATCGACCTGCGGCTGCGCATCGGGCGCGGTCTTGGGGATGAACTGCGCCGGGGTACCGTCGCCGGCGCACGCCGACTGGGCGTTGGCCTTGCCGGCGGCGGCGAGGCCGATGCTGGCGAGGACGGACATCTTGAGGGCTTCTCTGCGATCCATGGTGTGCTCCTTGGGTGGTGCCGGCGCGGGCCGGCGGGGTTCATTGCGCCTCTGGCAGGATGCGTTCGAGCTGGATGGCCAGCAGCTTGTCGTCGAGCTCGCCGATGACCTTGCCGCTGATCAGGCCGTTGCGATCGACGAAGATCGTCATCGGCAGGCCCTTGACGCCGTAGTCCCGGGTGATGCGCGAGTCGGGGTCGAGCACCGCCGAGTAACCCACGCCGAGACGCTCGATGAAGGCGGCGGCGGTGGCGCGGTCCTGGGCGACGTTGACCGCCAGCACACTGAGCCCGCTCGCCGCGTGTTCGCGCCAGGCGCGGTCGATCCGCGTCATGCTGTTGGCGCAGTAGCGGCACCAGTCGGCCCAGAAGTCGATGATCACCGGCTTGCCGGCGAAGTCCTCGGGGAAGCGGCGCAGGCTGCCGTCGAGGTCCATCGCTTCGAAACGCGGCGCCACAACCCCGCGCGCCGGCCCGCCGTCGGACCCGCTCCCGCTGCAGGCGGCGAGCAGGGTGCAGGCGAGGGCGAAGAGGAGGGGTCGGATCGGCAGCGGCATCATTCGAGCAGGATCAGGTTGGAGCGCAGCACCATCACGCTCGCCACCAGCACGAAGAGCGCAAAGCCCGCCGCGGCGATGCCGGCCAGGCGCGCGCTGGCCTGCGGGGCGAGGGTGGCGAGGCTGGGGCGGCCGGCGAACAGGCTCAGCACCCCGGCCGCCAGCCCGGCCGCGGCGGCGGCGAACAGCGGGAGGTAGAGCAGATAGCCCTGGTAGCCGTATTCGGGCTTCAGGATGCAGAACGGGCAGTGGTGGTTCGGGTGCTCGTAGATGTACAGCGACACGAAGGCGACCACCCCGGCGAGCGCGGCGAAGAAGGCCGCGACCGCGGCCGTGCCCACCGCGAGCCCGCTCCACAGCCGGCGTCCGGCGCTCTTCCAGTGCCAGGCGGCGAGCAGGATCGCGCCGCCCAGCGTGGCGTAGAAGACGCTCATCGCCCGCGCCGGCGCCAGCGCGCTGAGCTCGCTCGCCACCGTGTCGGCCTCTTCCGAGAACAGGCTGCCGCAGCACGAGGTGATGACGTCGGCCTCGAGGCGGATGAAGTAGTTGAACTGCAGGTACAGCACCAGCGCAGCGAGCGGCGCGTAGGCCAGCAGCAGGCGGTACTTGAGCCGGGTGAGCGGATAGTCGCGCGCCTGGTTGTCGAGGCGGTTGATCGCCAGCCAGGTCGCCGCGAAGAAGAACGCCAGGAGCTGTGCGTACAGCGCCGGAAAGCCGTATTCGTTGGCGTTGAGCGTGCCCACCGCACACATCGCGCCGACGAACATCACCGACATCCTGTCGGCGTTGAACACGAACAGCAGCGTGGACAGCACCTGCAGCGCGCACACCAGCGCCACCATCATCGAGAACAGGTAGGTGAGGCGTTCGAGGCGCAACTGGCGCTCGCTGCCGCTGCCGAGGTCCCAGTGGCGGATGAGCTGCAGCGCGAAGGGCGACGCGACCGCCAGCATGGCCAGGCTCAGACCGGCGGCGAGCAGCAGGGCGATGATCGCGGGCTGGAAGATCATGGCCAGGCCCTGCGCGTGTCGACGACCTCGATGAGCTGGCCGTCGCGCAGCGAATACACCCGGTCGACCACCTCGGACTCGACCACCAGCGGGTCGTGGCTGGTGAGGATCACCGTGCGCCCGGCCTCGGCCAGCCGGCGCAGGATGGCGAGAAATTCGGCCGACAGCTTGCTGTCGAGGTTGGCGGTGGGCTCGTCGGCGACCAGGATCTGCGGATCGTTGATCAGCGCGCGGCAGATCGCCACGCGCTGCTGTTCGCCGCCGGAGAGCCATTCGACCTTGGCGTCGCGGCGGTGGGCGAGCTGCAGGTCGGCGAGCAGTGTCTCGGCGCGCGCCAGCAACTGCGCGCGCGGCGTGCCGCTTGGGTAGCCGGGCAGGATGATGTTCTCGATCGCCGACAGGCCGCGGATGAGGTTGAACTGCTGGAAGATGAAGCCGAAGGTGCGGCGGCGGATCTCGGTGAGGAAGCGCTCGGGCAGGCCGGAGATGTCCTCGCCGTTCAGGCGCACGCGGCCCTCGCTGGGGCGGGCGAGGCAGCCGAGGATGGTGAGCAGCGTGGTCTTGCCCG
>JAGOEI010000021.1:0-11215 GCA_017997795.1 Thauera sp.
TTGAGCTTGTCGATCTTGCCGTGGTCGACGTCGATGCAGACGACGCTGTGCCCGACCTCCGCCATGCACGCCCCGGTGACCAGCCCGACGTAGCCGGTGCCGAAAATGCTGAGTTTCATCCGCCTGCGTCCCGTTGATTCGCGTGCGGGTGAAGCTAGAGGCGCGGGATGAAACCGGTGTTACGGGGGCGTGATGTTGGTGTTGCGCGTTGCCGGGGGGCGGGGCTGCCCTGTCGGTTGAATCAGTTGTCTGCGAACACGTCGTCGAGTGTGCGTGCGCTGAGCAACCGCCCCGCCCAGATCTTGATCTGCTCGGGCGTTGCCTGGGCAATGCGGTCGGCGACGTCGGTGGAAAGCGGACCGAAGCGCAGGTTGAGCTGGTAGAGCAGCAGACTGGTGAAGGCTTCAAGCTGGCCTTCCCTGCGGCCTTCTTGTCGGCCTTCTTGGCGGCCTTCTTGGCGGCCTTGCTCGAGGCCTTGCTCGCGGCCGACGCGGATCCCCTTCTCCATCCCTTGCTCGATGGCGATCCGTTCGATGCTGGTGACGTATCTCACTCTGCGTTCTCCTTCAATGTTTTCAATATCTTGCCATAGTTGGCGCTCGAGATCCCTGGGTAGCTTCATCATCCAGTCGAGCACCGCGAAGAAGTCGAGGATGCGCTGGCGAGACCAGTCGCGCTCGTAGAGCAGACGGACGAGGCGACGCTTGGCGTCGAAGCGTCGCGCTGGATCCTTGCGAGTGCGCCGGGTGTAGAGATGCGCGGCGGTGACGAGCGCGAAGGGGTTGGGGTTATCGAGCAGTGCGGCCTCGTCCTCCATGTAGTCGAGAAGTTTTGCGACCGGAAAATGCAGGCTGTGCCGGCAGCCTAGGCGTTCGTAGCCGAAGTGCGCGGGGCGCCACGCCGGATCTTCGTCGGCGAGTACGGCGAGGCTGGCGACGGGGCGGTCGTAGGTGTCGAAGATGCGGTAGTTATAGACGAACATCCGGCGCTCGAAGCCGTGATCGACCTTGCCCTGGACCTCGATGTGCACGCATAGCCAGTCCTCCTCACCGCTGTGAGTGCTGACGCTGACCAGTTTGTCGACATAGCGCCGGCCGAGTTCGGCGTCGCGTGCAATCTGCTGCAGTTCCTTGTCGAGGAAGGTGTAACCGCGCGCCCAGTCGATCTGCCGGCTGGCGTCGGGAAAGTAGAAGTCGATGAATTCCGGAAAGGCGTGCTCGACGGCGTCTTTCCACGGCGTGTCGAAGTCGTCCTGCGATGTGTTGTCGGCCATGTCGGGCTCGTGTGGCGGGGAGTCCGATATGCTAAATGGAAATATGGCATTTGGGAGCGTGGATGTCGATGTCCGATTCCGGGAGCTCGATACTTTCGGCGATATGTCGGATTTTTTTACACCGTGGCCTGGAGGATGAGTTGCCCAGGCTCTGGTTGCTGTCCGGAAAGCCAGTGGATACAGGGCTTCAGGCGAACCGACGGGCGCGTTCGGGATTTGAGAACGGAACTTGCTTGTCATTCGCATCACCGCACCGGGCCGCACTCGTCTGGCGTCTGGCCGGCTGGCCGATCGCATGAGCAGGCAGGTTGAGGCGGTCTTTTCTCAAGGGGTTTTTCGATGGAACAGCGCACGCGGCAAAGGCTGCGCCGCTTGGTCGAGTTGAGCGTCGAGGCCGTCGAACGTGGCGCGATGCCCATGTCGAAGGCCGCCGAGGTGATGGAGTCGGCGGGCGTGCGATTCGAGGTGGTGTGCCGGGTGTTGCTGCCGTTCAAGAACGGCGTTCCCCGCCGCATGGGCGAGGCCGGTGCAACACCTGGGGCAGGGCCCCGCCGGGACGAAACGGCCGCGGGTTGACCGAGGCGCTCGCTTCCGCGACGCAAGCGTGCGAGACGCCAGGACCGATCAGACCAGCACTTCGACCACGCCCGGGTGGCCCAGAAAGCGCTGAGGGCTGGCGGTGGCGCCATAGGCGCCAGACTGGTAGATGGCCACCAGGTCGCCGGGCTCGGCAGCGGGCAGGCTCATGCGGTCGGCGAGCAGGTCGAGCGGGGTGCACAGCGGGCCGACGACCGAGACGGTTTCCAGGGTTGTGGTCTCCATCCGGTTGGCGATCGCCGCCGGATAGTTCTTGCGGATGACTTGGCCGAAGTTGCCCGACGCCGACAGGTGGTGGTGCAGGCCGCCGTCGGTGACCAGGTAGGTGAGGCCGCGCGACACTTTCTTGTCCAGCACCTTGGCCACATAGAGCCCAGCCTCGCCGACGAAGTAGCGGCCGAGTTCGATGACGATCTCCGCCTGTGGCAGCGCGGTCTTCGTCTGCTCGACAATCTCCGCGAGGTTGGTGCCGATGGGGGCGAGGTCGAGTGGCTGTTCACCGGGGAAGTAGGGGATGCCGAAGCCGCCGCCGAGGTTGAGGAACCTGACCGGCGAGGGCGCGTGCTCGGCCAGCCGGCAGGCGAGCGCAAAGCTCTTCTGCTGGGCCTCGACGATGGATTCGGGCTTGAGGTTCTGCGAGCCGGCAAAGAGGTGAAAGCCCTCGAAGGCTAGCCCGGCGCGGCCGATCTCGGCCAGCAGCTCGGGCACCTGCTCGGCATCGACGCCGAACTGCTTCGGCCCGCCGCCCATCTTCATGCCCGAGGACTTGAGCTCGAAGTCCGGATTGACGCGCACCGCGACCCGCGCCGGCAGCTCGAGCGCCTGCTGCGCCGCGGCCAGGATCGGCACCTCGCGGAAGGATTCGACGTTGATCAGGATGCCGGCGGCCACCGCCTGGTGCAGCTCGGCCTCGGTCTTGCCGGGGCCGGCGAAGCTGATCTCCTGCGGATCGGCGCCGGCGTCCAGCGCCACCAGCAGCTCGCCCGCCGAGGCCACGTCGATGCCATCGACCAGGCGCGCCATGTGGCACACCAGCGCCGGCATGGGGTTGGCCTTCATCGCGTAATGCAGCTTGACTGCGGCCGGCAGCGCCGCCCGCAGTTGCGCCACGCGTGCGTCGAGCAGGCTGCGGTCATACACATAGAACGGCGTGCGCCCCACCCGCGCGGCGATGCGGCTGATCGGCTGGCCGTTGACGAGCAGCTCGCCGCCTGCGCTGCGGAATTGCGACATGGGGGTGTGGGCGGGCGGCTGGCGGGTTTCGGTCATGACAGGCTCGGCAGGTTGCGGTTCGGCCGGGATTGTACCGGCGGACCAGGCCCCTTGCCGTGATGTGTGAATCACTGACTCCATCGATCGCTCTTCAGCGTGCTCGTCGCCGCCCGCTTCGGCCGGGCGCCTGCCTGCTGCCGCGGATGACGCTGCCGAGCATCGTGGCGATGAACACGACCAGTGTCGCGGCGTTGGCGAGCGCGCCCCACTGGCGCAGCGCGAGCTGGTCGGCGAGGCCGCCGAACACGCGCAGCGCGAGCGACAGGTGCAGCAGCGCCAGCGGCACGAAGAAGAAGGGGTGATACGGAATCTTCACCTTGAGCACGGCCGGGAAGATGATGGCCGCGTGGCCGAAGACCATGGCGAACACGAAGCCAAGCGCGATGGCGTGCATCGCGGTGTCGTGCAGCGGGCTGGCCGGGCTGAAGCCGCCGGCAAGTCCCGCGAGCGCGCCGGCGCCGAGCCAGACGTAGCCGCTGAGCAGGCAGACGCCGATGAAGCGGGTGAGGCCGTGCTGGCCGGCGGTGTGGCGGGCGATGTCGAAGACGAGCAGCCAGACGGCGAGGGCGAGCAGTCCTGCCGAGAAGATCATCAGGCCGGCCGCCTCGGCGAAGGGCGCGGCCAGCGCACCGGCGAGGACGACGCCAGTGATCGCGACAAAAGTCGGCGCCGCCGAAGGACGCGCGGGCAGGAAGCGCGTCAGCTCCAGCCGTTCGCCGGCGATCGTCAGCACCAGGAAGGCGAGCCAGAAGGGCACTGCGGCGTGCAGTGCGCCGGTGCCGATCCACACCAGATTGCCCGCCAGCCAGCACGCAGCGCCAATCGCCAGCATCACGGTGAATAGCGCCATCTGCTTGCGCGTGACGACGAGGCTGCCGCCCAGCAGAACGGCGGACGCGAGCATGAACAGGCTCTGCGCCACGACCAGCGGCCCACCGGACAGCAACAGCAAGCCACCGCCGCCCGCGAGCGCCGGCCCGAGGTAAGGCCACAGGCCGCCGAGCGCCACCGCGCGCTCGAGGCTGATCACCGTGCCGAAGAACGCGCAGATCATCAGCGCGGCGTGCGTGCCGGCCTGTATTGCGGCGAAATCGGGCACGACCACGCCGACGCGCGTGAGGCCGGCGAGCACGCCGGTGACGAGCGAGGCGAGACCGAGCACCAGCAGCGGCACGCGGGCGAGCGGGGGCAGGGTGTTCATCGCCCGCCGCTGCCGATGCGACGCTGCTGTGCAGGATTGGTCGGCGTGATCCGGCGAGCGCTCATTTCTTCCAGCCGAAGTGCTCGCGCGCCTCGGGCGCCATCTTGTCCGGGCTCCAGGGCGGATCCCACACGATCTCGACGCGAATCTCCACCTCGGGCGGCACCAGCGGGTCGAGCACGCTGTCGATGTCGTCGAGGATCATGTCGGCGAGCGGGCAGGCGGGCGAGGTCATCGTCATCTCGACGTAGAGCTCGCCGGGCTTGCTGTCGATCTTGTAGATGAGGCCGAGGTCGACGATGTTGATGCCGACTTCGGGGTCCATCACGCGGCGCAGGGCGTGGCGGATGGCGTCGGGGTCGGGGGCGGGCAGGGTGCTCATGGAGGGCTTCCTTGTCGTCAGCCGCCTTTGTGGGCGGGCGGTGGCTGAGTTCAATGACGCGGATCAGTCGATTCCGACCCCATCGAAATGTTCGCGCATCCAGAACTCCATCATCATCAGGATCCACACCATCTCGCCGTAGTAGCCGGGGTGCGCGGGGAGGTGGACCGAGAGCAGCTCGTCGATGAAGGCGGGGCGCACGATGCCGCGGTTGCGGAAGCTGCCGAGCGCGTCGGCGGCGAGGGCCTTGAGGCCGGCGTGCTGGCAGGCCCACACGCCGAAGGGCAGGCCGAAGCCGTGCTTCTTCTTGGCGATGATCTCGTCGGGCAGGAAGCCGCGCAGCGCCTCCTTGAAGAACCAGCGCAGGGTCAGGCGCTTGAGCTTCCACTCCGGCGGCAGCGTGGTGGAGAAGTCGGTGAGCTCGTCCGACAGCAGCGGGAAGGCCACCTCCACCCCGGCAAGCTGGGTGGTGCCGATTACCTTGGGGAGGTCGTTGTCGGCGAGGGTGTATTTCCAGTCGTAGTTGAGCATCAGGTTGATGTGCGAGCGCGCGTTGGTCGCCTTCCACACTTCACGCTGCTCGACGTTCGGGCGGCCGGTGTCGACGCGGGCGAGGAAGTCGGGCTCGAACACGTTCTCCATGCCCAGGCGCACCAGCATGTTGTACATGTGGATGCGGTCGGGCATGGGCACGCGCGCCTGCTCGACGTAGCTCTGGCCCTTGCGCGTGACCGGGATGCGGTCCATGCCGGGCAGCGCCAGCGCCGGCTCGAGCAGGCCGCGGCGCAGCACGCCGGGCACGCCGTCGTACCAACCGAACACGCGCTGCTTGGCATAGCGGCTGTTGCCGCCGAAGAGCTCGTCGCCGCCGTCGCCGGCGAGGATGCGCTCGACGCCGTCCTCGCGCGCCCGCGTGGCGCAGATCCAGCCCGGCAGCGCCGAGGAGTTGCCGAAGGGCTGGTCGTAGTGGGTGGCGACCTTGGGGATGCCGTCGACCAGGTCGGCGGGGGTGACGTAGTACTCGCGGTGGTCGGCGCCGAAGCGCTTGGCGGCGAGGCGGGCGTATTCCATCTCGTCGTAGCCGCTGGCGTCGAAGCCGATCGAGAAGGCGCGCGCCGGCTGGCCGAGCACCTTGCACAGCATGCCGGTGACGGTGGAACTGTCGGTGCCTCCGGACAGGAAGCAGCCCACGCTGGTGCCGTCGGCCTCGCGCCGCACGCCGTCCTCGATGATCTGCAGAAAGCGGGATTTGGCCTCGTCGAAGCTGGGGCTGCCGTGCTCGTCGAACTGCGGATTCCACCAGCGGCGCAGCTCGGCCTTGCCGTTCTGCCACTTGATGAGATGGCCGTGGGGCAGGCGTGCGACGCCGTCGAAAACGGTTGTCGGCGCCGGGATCATGTGGAAGAAGAGGTACTCGAACACCGCTTGCGGGGCGATCTTGCGTTCGATGCCGGGCACGGTGTCGGCGCGGTCGGAGAAGTGCAGCCGGCCGTCGTGTTCGGCGTAGCAGATCGGCCAGGTGCCGAAGCGGTCGGTGGCGAGCACGGCCTCGCGGCCGTCGTCGGCCAGCGTCACCACGCAGAAGCGGCCGGCGGCCTGTTGCACGGCCTCGTCGCCGAAGCGCGCGAAGGCCTGGGTCCAGGCGGCCGCAGCCCCCTGGCGGGTATTGATCTGCTGCAGCGTTTCGTCGTGAAAGCGCGGCCGGCCCAGCGCCAGGCAGATCCGCCCGCCTTCCTGATAGGAGCCGACTTCGGCCTGGTACGCCATCGCGCCCGCTGGGAACTGCAGGCGCGCCATTTGTCCGGGAAGGGCAGCCGCCGCGTCGGGCGTGCCGAGAACACCACAAAAACGTTCGCGCACCATCTTCTCCATCGGCCACCGTTCGGGGCCGTATTGCATTGAACCGCCCGGATGATGCCCCATGCTGCGCGGATTGTCAGTGAACTGTGCCCGGCTCAATACCCCGATTGCAGCGCCCCGGGCAGCCACTCGGCGGGCGGGGGCAGCGGCCGGGTGCCAATCGGCAACGCGAATTCGGCCTCAGGCTGCAGCGACACGCCGCCCGCCTCGCCCGCGGGGGACGTGAAATGGCGCAGCAGGCTGGCACCGCGCGGGCGGAAGTCGAGGGTTTCAGGGTCTTGAAGGGCGCCGGGCGGCAGCGGCACGTTGCCGCGGTAGTCGCCGCCATTGACCAGCGTGAGGCTGCCGAGACCGACGCTGAGGTTGTTGATGCCGATGATTTCGGTGTCCGCGGGCAGCTTGTCGGGCCAGGTGCGCAGGAACAGCGTGCCGGTGTGGCGGTCGCTGAGCAGGGTGTTGTGCACGAGGTGGAGCGAGCTGCCGGGCCAGATCGGGCCTTCGGCGCCGTAAGCCACTACTACCGGGTTCTGCGTGCCGGCGCTCTGACCGACGATGTTGCCGATGACGAACGAGCGTCCGCCGTTGGGCAGGTCGATCTCGTACGAGGCCTCGCCCTGCGGGCCGTCGTAGAGCAGGTTGTAGCGGATGTCGTTGTAGCGTGCGCGCGACTTGAGCAGGTGACCGCGGAAGCCCTGGTGGAAGCGGCTGCCGCTGATCTCGAAGCGGGCGATGCGGCCGACGTAGAGCAGGTGCGGCAGATTCGCCCCCTCGCGCGGCGCCTGGGCGAACAGGCTGTCGCGGACGACGAGCTCGGCGTCGTCGAAGTTGGCGGTGAGGATGCCGTTCTGGTTGTCCATGAAGACGCTGTCGCGCACCTCGAGCCGGCCGCGCTCGAAGCGGATGCCGGCGCCGTTCTCGTCGGCGGCGCGGGCGCCGCGGAACTCGATGTTGTCGATGAGGAAGTCGCCATCGGCGATGACCCAGATCGCCTTGCCTTGCTCTATCTTGCCGTCGGCGATAAGCACCGGGCGTTCGCCGACGCCGCGGATCGTGAGCTGCTTCTGCCGCCACGTTGTCACGTCGCCGCGGTACTCGCCGGGGAGGATCTCGACGATGTCGCCGTCCCTGGCCGCCTTGGCGGCGTCGGCGATGCGGGTGAAGCGCTCGCCGGGGCCGACGCGCAGGATTTCGGCGTGGGCGGCGGTGCAGGCGATCGTCGCGAGTGCCGCGGCGGCGAGGCGCCTTGCCACTTTGCCCGCCTTGGTGGCGGGTTGATCAACTCCATTCGCGGGCAAGCCCGCTCCCACGGGGGCAGCACACTCTGCCGTGGGGGCGGGCTTGCCCGCGAACATCGCCTCAGTCTCCGAGCTCGCTTGCCAGCGTCTTGCGGTCGATCTTGCCATTGGGGTTGCGCGGCAGCGGGCCGTCGCGCACCTCGATGCGGCCGGGCACCATGTAGGCCGGCATGCGGGTGCGGCATTCGGTCTGCAGCGCCGCGGTGTCGAGCGTGCCGCCGGCGGGCGGGGTGGCGATGACGACGATGCTCTGGCCGAGGGTGTCATGCGCCACGCCAAAGGCGGCGCACTCGCCGACCAGTTTGGTGCCGTAGAGGATCTCCTCGACCTCGGTGGGGCTGACGCGGTAGCCCGAGGTCTTGATCATCTCGTCGCGGCGGCCGATGAAGTACAGGTAGCCCTCCTCGTCGCGGCGCACGGTGTCGCCCGAGAACACCGCGATCTCGGGCAGCACCAGTCCGCTCTGGCGCCCCGGGGCCTTGGCGGGCAGGGGCTTGAAGCGCTCGGCGGTCTTCTCGGGGTCGTTCCAGTAGCCCATGGCGACCAGCGCGCCGCGCTGCACGAGTTCGCCCGGCTCGTTGGGGGCGCATTCGCTGCCGTCCTCGCGCAGCACCATGATCTCGGCGTTGGGGATGGCCTTGCCGATCGAGTCGGGGCGGATGTCGGCCTGGGGCGGCGGCAGGTAGGTGGCGCGGAAGGCCTCGGTGAGGCCGTACATCAGGTAGGGCTTGGTCTTGGGCAGCATGCCGCGCAGCGTCGTCAATGTTTCGAGCGGCATGCGCCCGCCGGTGTTGGCGATGTAGCGTAGGTGTTCGGTGACGGTCTCGGGCCACTGCAGTTGCGAGAGCTGGATCCACAGCGGCGGCACGGCGGTGAGGCCGGTGACCTTTTCCTTTTCGACGGCCTTCAGCACGTCGCGCGGCATCAGGTAGTTGAGCAGCACCACGCGCGCGCCGGAATGAAAGGCAGTAGTGAGCTGCGAGAAGCCGGCGTCGAACGACAGCGGCAGCGCGGCGAGCAGGGTGTCGCCGGCGTGGTTCTCGAGGTACTGCGCGACGCTCTTGCCGCCGGCGACCATGTTGCGGTGCGATAGCACCACGCCCTTGGGCCGGCCGGTGCTGCCGGACGTATACAGGATGGCCGCCATGTCGGTGTCGATGATGCGGTGGCCGGCCGCACGCGGCGCGGCGCACAGTTCGTCCCAGCGCACGACACTGGCGCCGGGCAACTCGGGCAGGGTGTCGACCTTGCCGGTGAGCACCACGTGGCGCAGGTCGTGGCAGCCGGCCAGGGTGTCGCGCAGCGTGGCGAAGCGCTCGGGCGAGGTCACCAGCACGCGCACGTTGCAGTCCTGCAGGATGTAGCCGACCTGCTCGGCCTTGAGGATCGGGTTGACCGGCACGAACACGCCGCCAGCCGCGCTGGTGCCGAAGAAGGCGGTGACGGTTTCGGGGCGCTTGTCGAGGTAAATCGCCACGCGCTCGCTGCGCTCGAGGCCCAGTGCCAGCAGGCCACTGGCGAATTGGCCAAGGGCGGCGTCGAGCTCGGCGTAGCTTTGTGTGGCGCCGGCGAAGGTGAGCGCCGGTGCGGCGGGCGAGCGCTGGGCGGAGGCGGCGATCAGATGGTGGAGCAGGGTGGTGTGGTTCATGGCGGCCGGATTAGCGGAAAAATGGGGGGGTCCGCACGCGGGCGAACGAGCCTGGAGCCTGGACGCAAGAGGTTAGCGCCCCGGCTGCGCATTCACAACGGAAGTCGATCATGTCGCAAGCGCCTGACGCGGCGAGCAAGGGTGGATCGATCGAGTCCTGCCGCACTGATCTTCGGGTCGATGGGCCCCGGCTGCGCCTTGCCGCTCTGCTAGAATCGCCCGCCATGAGCTATCAGGTCCTCGCACGCAAGTGGCGGCCGAAGTCCTTCGGCACGCTGGTCGGTCAGGAGCACGTCGTGCGTGCGCTGACGCACGCGCTCGCCACCGGGCGGCTGCATCACGCCTGGCTGTTTACCGGCACCCGCGGCGTGGGCAAGACCACGATCAGCCGCATCCTCGCTAAGGCGCTCAACTGCGAGACCGGCATCACGCCCGAGCCCTGCAACGAGTGCAGCGCCTGCCGCGCGATCGATGCCGACCGCTTTCCCGATTACGTCGAGATGGACGCAGCCTCGAACCGCGGTGTCGAGGACATGGCGGCACTGCTCGACAAGGCGGCGTATGCGCCGGTGCAGGGGCGCTTCAAGGTGTTCATGATCGACGAAGTCCACATGCTCACCGGGCATGCGTTCAACGCGATGCTGAAGACGCTCGAGGAGCCGCCGGAGCATGTGAAATTCATCCTCGCCACCACCGACCCGCAGAAGATTCCGGTGACGGTGCTGTCGCGCTGCCTGCAGTTCAACCTCAAGCAGATGCCGCAGGGGCACATCGTCGATCACCTGTCGCAGATCCTGCAGGCCGAAGGCGTGGCCTTCGAGCCGGGCGCGCTGCGTCATCTGGCGAAGGCGGCGGCGGGCTCGATGCGCGACGCGCTGTCGCTGCTCGACCAGGCGATCGCACACGGCGCGGGCAAGGTCGAGGAGGAGCAGGTCACCCACATGCTGGGTACGGTGGGCGACGACCATCTGTATGCGGTGCTCGACGCGCTCGCCGCGGGCGATGTGCCGGCGCTGCTTGCGGTGGCCGACGGCATGGAGGCGCGCAGCCTGTCCTTCGATGCCGCGCTGCAGGCGCTGGCGACGCTGGTGCATCGGATCGCGCTCGCACAGTACGCGCCGGAGGCGATCGGCGACGAGGTGGAGCGCGCGCGCATCCTCGGTTACGTCGAGCGCTTCGACGCGGAGTTCCTGCAGCTCGCCTACCAGATCGCGATCCATGGTCGGGACGAGCTGCCGCTGGCGCCGGACGAATACACCGGCTTCACGATGACGCTGCTGCGCCTGCATGCGTTCCGGCCCGAACAGCCCGCGGCGCTTGGTGGGCCGGGGGTGCAGACGGGGCCCGCGGGGCGTGCGAGGGAGGTGGTTGTAGGGCAGGGCGCAGGGCAGGGCTCGTTCGCGGGCAAGCCCGCTCCCACGGGGCGAGTCGCTGCAGCGGCTCCGGCTGCTCCGGAGGTGTCGCCGCCGCCGGCCGTTTCTGCGTCGACTCCCGCACCGCCCGCGCCTTCCGTGGGAGCGGGCTTGCCCGCGAATGCAGCACCACCCGCCCCATCCGCCACGCCTCCCGTGGGAGCGGGCTTGCCCGCGAATGCCGCGCCGACTCGCGCGCCATCGCCCCCGGATGCGCGCCCCGCTGCGCCCAGCCGGCCGTCCTCGCCGACGGCTGCGGTCGAACACGATGTGCC
>JAGOEI010000021.1:11315-22296 GCA_017997795.1 Thauera sp.
GCGGGCTTGCCCGCGAATGCCGCGCCGACTCGCGCGCCATCGCCCCCGGATGCGCGCCCCGCTGCGCCCAGCCGGCCGTCCTCGCCGACGGCTGCGGTCGAACACGATGTGCCGCCTTGGGAGGATCTGCCGGCGGAGGCGTATGCCGATGATGACGGGCGGCCCTCGCGCAGCGAGCGCAACCCCGGCCCGGAGCCCGAGGCGTCATCGCGCCCGGCCTCCGAGTCGTGGGCGCGTGCGCCGCTGGTGGCGCCGGTGCCTGCCGAGAGTCCTGCAGCGTCCGCACCCACAGGTGCCAGCGGCGACGCGAGCGTGCTGCTCGCGCTGGGCGACTGGCGTGGCCTCATCCGCGCCCTCGGGTTCGGTGGGCTGGTGCGCGAGCTGGCGCAGCATTGCGAATGGGTCGAGTGCGGCGACGACGGCTTGCAGTTGCGCCTGTCGGTCGCACACCGCCATCTGCTCGACATGAACCGCGGCGCGGCCGAGCGCATCCAGGACCAGCTCTCGACCGCGCTCGGGCGGCCGCTCAAGGTGCGCATCGAGATCGGCGACATCGCCAGCGAGACGCCCGCCCAGCGCGATGCCATCGAGCGCCGCGCACGTCACGCCGAGGCGGTGGCGGCGCTCGAGGCCGATCCCTTCGTGCGCGAGCTGATCGAGCGCTTCGACGCCACGCTCGTCGAGAGCACGGTGAAACCCTTGTAAGCCAGCCGGTTCGCCGTCGTTGCGCCGCGCCAGGCGGCGTGCGAAACGGCGTGCGAGCCCCTGTGTCCCCCATCCATTCCACAATCGACTCACTGGAGAGATCACCATGATGAAAGGCGGTATCGCCGGCCTGATGAAGCAGGCCCAGCAGATGCAGGAAAACATGAAGAAGATGCAGGACCAGCTCGCCTCGGTCGAGGTCGAGGGCCAGTCCGGCGCGGGCATGGTCAAGGTGCAGATGACCTGCAAGTACGACGTGCGCCGCGTGTCCATCGACGAATCGGTGATGGACGACAAGGAGATGCTCGAGGACCTGGTCGCCGCCGCCCTCAACGACGCCGTGCGCAAGGTCGAGGCCGCGACCCAGGAGAAGATGGCCAGCGTCACCGCCGGGCTGAACCTGCCGCCGGGCATGAAGCTGCCGTTCTGAGCGCGCCGTCCCGATGTCGCCCTCCAGCCTCGACGAGCTGATCGAGGCCCTGCGCTGCCTGCCCGGGGTGGGGCCGAAGTCGGCCCAGCGCATGGCCTACCACCTGCTGCAGCGCGACCAGCGCGGCGCGGCGCGGCTCGGTCATGCGCTCACGCATGCGCTCGAGGTGCTGCGCCACTGCGAGCGCTGCAACACGTTTGCCGAGGAGGCCGTCTGCCAGCGCTGCGCCAACCCGCGGCGCGATCCTTCGCTGCTGTGCGTGGTCGAGATGCCGGCCGATCTGGCGATGATCGAGCAGACGCAGTCCTACAACGGCCTTTATTACGTGCTCATGGGGCGGCTGTCGCCGCTCGATGGCATCGGCCCGCGCGAGCTGCGGCTCGACAAGCTGATCGCACGTGCCACCGAGGAGGGGGTGCGCGAGGTCATCCTCGCGACCAACTTCACCAACGAAGGCGAGGCCACCGCCCATACCGTGGCCACGCTGCTGTCCGCGCGCGGGGTCAAGGTCAGCCGTTTGTCGCGCGGCGTGCCGGTTGGCGGCGAGCTCGAGCACACCGATACCGGCACCATCGCGCAGGCGCTGGTGGAGCGGCGATCGGTCTGAATCCTGATGCTGCGTTGCAAAAACGCGACGCCCTGCAGGCTCATCCCGCACGTCGGTTTTCGCGCGGAAAGCCTTGTTCCTGCTGGTGATGCGCGCTTTGCGCTTTCTCTGCTGCAGCGTCTTCGATATAATCGGGCAGTTATTTGTATCCAGGTCTTTCGTTTTCCTTTTTGGGAAGAGGGTCATGAGCGTTGATCAAAAGATGGACAGCAGCCGCCGCACCCTGCTGCTGGCAACGTCCGCCGCTGGCGGCGTGGCCGCAGTGGCGACCGCGGTGCCGTTTGTTGCCAGCCTGACGCCGTCCGAGCGCGCCAAGGCAGCCGGAGCGCCCGTCGAGGCAGACATTAGCAAGCTCGCGCCGGGCGAGATGATGACGGTCGAGTGGCGCGGCAAGCCCGTGTGGATTCTGCGCCGCACGCCCGAGATGCTCGCATCGCTCGACAAGACGGACGAGAAGGTCAGCGACCCGAACTCCGAAAAGCCGCAGCAGCCCGAGTACGCCAAGAACAAGCACCGCTCGATCAAGCCGGAGTACCTGGTCACGGTCGGCATCTGCACGCACCTCGGCTGCTCGCCCTCCGAGAAGTTCAAGGTCGGCGCCGAGGGCGGCATGACCGCGGACTGGCCGGGCGGCTTCCTGTGCCCCTGTCATGGTTCGCTGTTCGACCTTGCCGGTCGCGTCTACAGCAGCATGCCGGCACCGGACAACCTCGAGGTGCCCCCGCACCAGTACCTGGCGGACACCACCATTCTTGTTGGCGATGACGGGAAGGCCTAAGCGATGACCACCAAATCCCAAGCCGTTCTCAACTGGATCGACGAGCGCTTCCCGCTCACGTCCACCTGGAAGGCGCATCTGTCCGAGTACTACGCGCCGAAGAACTTCAACTTCTGGTACTTCTTCGGCTCGCTGGCGCTGATGGTGCTGGTGATCCAGATCGTCACCGGCATCTTCCTGGTCATGCACTACAAGCCGGACGCCTCGCTCAACGCCTCGGGCGTGCCGGTCGCGTTCGCCAGCGTCGAGTACATCATGCGCGAGGTGCCGGGTGGCTGGCTGATCCGCTACCTGCACTCGACCGGTGCGTCGGCCTTCTTCATCGTCGTGTACCTGCACATGTTCCGCGGCCTGCTCTACGGTTCCTACCGCAAGCCGCGCGAGCTGATCTGGATCTTCGGCACGCTGATCTTCCTGGCGCTGATGGCCGAGGCCTTCATGGGCTACCTGCTGCCCTGGGGCCAGATGTCCTACTGGGGCGCCCAGGTGATCGTGAACCTGTTCTCGGCGATCCCGATCATCGGACCGGACCTCTCCCTGGTGATCCGCGGCGACTTCGTCATCGGCGACGCCACGCTGAACCGCTTCTTCTCCTTCCACGTCATCGCGGTGCCGCTGGTGCTGATCGGTCTCGTGCTCGCGCACATCGTCGCGCTGCACGAAGTCGGCTCCAACAACCCCGACGGCGTCGAGATCAAGAAGAAGAAGGACGCGACCGGCAAGCCGCTCGACGGCATCCCCTTCCACCCGTACTACACGGTGAAGGACATCGTCGGTGTGGTGGTCTTCCTGTTCTTCTTCAGCGCAGTCGTGTTCTTCATGCCTGAAGGCGGCGGCTACTTCCTGGAGTACAACAACTTCATCCCGGCCGACCCGCTGAAGACCCCGCCGCACATCGCGCCGGTCTGGTACTTCACCCCCTTCTACTCGATCCTGCGCGCGGTGACCTACCCGCTGTTCGGTCTCGACGCGAAGTTCTGGGGCGTGGTGGCCATGGGTGCCTCGGTGGTGATCATCGCCTTCCTGCCGTGGCTGGACCGCAGCCCGGTGAAGTCGATCCGCTACAAGGGCCCGATCTTCAAGATCGCGCTGGTCATCTTCCTGATCTGCTTCTTCATCCTCGGTTACCTGGGCGTGCTGGCGCCGACCCCGGGTCGTACGCTGGTGTCGCAGATCTGCTCGGTGCTGTATTTCGCCTTCTTCCTGCTGATGCCCTGGTACAGCAAGCTTGACAAGTGCAAACCCGAACCGGAAAGGGTGAATTTCAAATGAACAAGCGTCTAATCAACCTGATCAAGCGGGCGGCAGCGGTGCTGCTGTTCGCGCCGGCGGTGGCGATGGCCGCGGCAGCCTCGGTGCATCTCGACAAGGCCCCGGTCAGCACTGACCCGGCGGCCTTGCAGAACGGCGCCAAGCTGTTCGTGAACTACTGTCTCAACTGCCACAGCGCGAGCTTCATGCGCTACAACCAGCTCACCAACATCGGTCTTTCGGAGCAGGACATTCGCGACAACCTGATGTTCACCGGCGAGCGTGTCGGCGACCTGATGAAGATCGCGGCGCGTCCGGCAGAGTCCAAGGCGTGGTTCGGCGCCACGCCTCCCGACCTGACCCTGATCGCGCGCCAGCGCGCTTCGGGCGACGGAAGCGGTGCGGACTGGCTGTACACCTACCTGCGTCAGTTCTACCGCGACCCCGCTCGTCCGACGGGCTGGAACAACGTGATCTTCGCCAACGTCGGCATGCCGCATGTCTTCTGGCAGCTCCAGGGCGAACAGGTGGCCAAGGTCACCGACAACCCGGATGGAACCAAGAAGGTCGAACTGTCGCTTGCGAAGCCGGGCAAACTGGCGCCGGCCGAGTACGACAAGGCGGTCGCCGACCTGGTCTCGTTCCTGGTGTGGATGGGCGAGCCCGTGGCCGAGAAGCGCAAGTCGATCGGCACCGTCGTGCTGATCTTCCTGGCGGGCTTCTTCGTGCTCGCCTACGCGCTGAAGAAGAACTACTGGAAGGACATTCATTGATCCCAGTCGCCACGGCCCCTCGGGCCGGTTAGCGCGGTCCTGACCCAGACGCACCACGCGACACCGCGTGGTGCGCTTTTGCTTTTGAATTCCGGAGTCGCACCACCATGATGAACCTCTATTCGGGCACGACCGATCCCTTCAGCCACCGTTGCCGGATCGTGCTGTTCGAAAAGGGCATGGATTTCGAAGTCATCGACGTCGATCTCTACAACAAGCCCGAAGACATCGCGATCATCAACCCGTACAACCGCGTGCCGGTCCTCGTCGACCGCGACCTGGTGCTGTACGAAGCCAACATCATCAACGAGTACATCGACGAGCGCTTCCCGCATCCGCAACTGATGCCGCCCGACCCGATCATGCGCGCCCGCGCGCGCCAGTTGCTGCACACCTTCGAGCAGGAGCTGTTCACGCATCTCGAGGCGCTCGAAGCGGCGCAGAAGGGTGTGGACAAGGTGCGAATCCACGTCCGCGACCACCTCACGCAGCTCGCGCCGGTGTTCACCAAGCAGAAGTACATGCTCGGCGAGGAGTTCTCGATGCTCGACGTGGCCATCGCCCCGCTGCTGTGGCGCCTCGAGCACTACGGCATCGAGCTGCCCAAGGCCGCTGCGCCGCTGATGAAGTACGCCGAGCGCATCTTCAGCCGTCAGGGCTTCATCGACGCGCTGACCCCGTCCGAAAAGGTCATGCGGCGCTGAGCCGCCCGACCACAACCAGGCCGTGCACCGCCCGAAAGCGCGGACCACGGCCGCCGGAGACCCGATGAGCACTGTCTCGACCAAGCCATACCTGCTGCGTGCCATCTGGGAGTGGTGCGTGGATCAGGGCTTCACGCCCTACCTCGCCACCCTGGTGGACGAGAACACCCGCGTCCCGCCGGGCTACGCGCGCGACGGCCAGATCGTGCTGAACCTGTCGCCCGACGCCACCGGGCAGTTGCAGATGGACAACGAGTACATCAGCTTCCAGGGCCGCTTCGGTGGCGTGGCGCATTCGCTGGTGATCCCGGTGGCCAACGTGATCGCCATCTATGCGCGCGAGAACGGGCAGGGCATGGCCTTCGAGCCTGCGCTCGAGGGCGGCGAGGAAGCCGCTGAAGAACTCGACAGTGAAGCCGACGCCAGCGCCGAGTCGGTCGAGGACATGGCCGACGCCACCGCGGCAACGCGCGCGCAGCAGGCCCCCGCCGAAGCGCCGCCCCGTCCGCCGCGCGGTAGCCACCTCAAGGTCGTCAAATAAGGAACGCAGATGCCCAGCCTGACCTGGAGCGATTCGCTCGCGAACAACCTGGCCCCGATGGACGAGACCCACCGCGAGTTCGTCGACTGCTACAACGCGGTCGCCTGCGCCGCGCCCGAGGACTTCCTGCCCGCACTCGACCGCCTGATCGCGCACACCGTGGCGCATTTCGATCTCGAGAACGGCTGGATGGCCGCGGTCGATTTCCCGGGCTGTCACCGCGGCGAGCATGATCGCGTGCTGGCGGTGATGCACGACATCCGCAAGCGCGTCGAAAAAGGCGACCTGTTCCTCGGCCGCCGGCTGATCGAGGAGCTGCCCGCCTGGTTCGAGAACCACGTGAACGGCATGGACGCTGCGCTCGCCTTCCATCTGGACTCGATCGGCTTCGATTTCGAGCAGGGCACGCTCAAGCCGCTGGCCGAGGGCGAGCAGCGTGGCGCGGGCTGTGCCTGCGCGAGCATGAACACGCCCGAAGCGGCGAGCACGACGGCTGCGGCTACCGCGGCCTGAAGTTCGCGCCGCCGCTCAGGCGGCGAGAAATGGAAAATCCACCGGCGGCCGCCGGCCGCACATCAGTTCGGCCAGCGCCGCCGCCGAGCCGCAGGACAGCGTCCATCCCAGCGTGCCGTGCCCGGTGTTGAGCCACAGGTTTGCCCGCCGACCACGGCCGATCAGCGGGACGTTGCCCGGCGTTGCGGGGCGCAACCCCGCCCAGTGTTCCGCGCGCTCGATGTCGATCGCCCCGGGGAAGCGGCTCTGCGCCCAGGCCAGGATGCCGGCGATGCGTTCCGGGCGCACATTGGTGTCGAAGCCGTTGAGTTCGGCCGTGCCGGCGATGCGCAGCCGTGATCCGAGTCGCGAGCACACGATGCGGCGCGACTCGTCGGTCAGGCTCACGCTCGGCGCCCGCGCCGGATCGGCGACCGCTGCCGTGATCGAATAGCCCTTGACCGGATAGATCGGCAGGCGCTCGCCCAGTGCCGACAGCAGCCGCGGCCCGTAGCTCCCCAGGCATACGACATAGGCGTCGGCGCGCAGCGTTTCGATCACGCCATCAGGCGTGCGTACCTCCACGCCGTCGATGTCATCACCGTTGGCCGCGGCGCGCAGGCGGACGATTTCGCGTTCCCAGTGCAGCGTCGCACCCTGCGCGGCGACATGCGTGGCGAGCGCCTGCGTGAACCGAAAGGCGTCGCCCGACTCGTCCCGCGGGGCATAGATCCCACCCGCCAGCGTCGCCGCCTGCGCGGCGAGCGCGGGCTCGATCGCCAGGCACTCGTCCCGGTCGCAGACACGCGCCTCGATGCCGAAGGACGCCAGACCGCGCACGCGCTCGGGCGCCTGGGCGAATTCCGCGGCGCTGTAGAACAGATGAAGGATGCCGCGCTCGAGCTGGTCGTACTCGAGTCCCAGCCGCGCGCGCAGCGCCCGCAGTTGGCGCCCGCTCCAGGTGGCCAGCGCCGCCACCGCGCGCGTATTGCGATGGGCGCGCGACGGCAGGCACTCGAGCAGGAAGCGCGCGCCCCAGATCCATTGCGCCGGGTCGCGCGTCGGGCGGAACTTGAGCGGCGCATCGTCGCGCCCGAGCCAGCGCAGGATCTGCCATGGTGCGCCCGGATTGGCCCAGGGTTCGGGGTGGCTGATCGAGATCTGTCCGCCGTTGGCGAAGCTCGTCTCGCGTGCGGCCTCGGGCTGGCGATCCACCAGGCTGACCTGGAAACCGGCCTGCTGCAGGTACCACGCCGTCGTCACGCCGGACAAGCCGGCGCCGAGGACCATGACGTGCATGCGCGGGCGTTGCGGAAGAAGGATGTGCGGGGGCAAGGAAGGGCGTCGGTGGTCGGCGGGGCCGTGATCGGGGTCGATGATACCCCTTGGTGCAAGGTCGATAAACCACGGCGCGGCGCCGGCTCGCGCTTGCCGATGCACTTTTGTCCGTGCGCTCGCGGCGTGGAACCGCGATAATTCCGGCCTGTCCGTCCTGTACGTTTTCGTGGAGTTCCCAATGCGCCGAGTCACCCTAACCCAGTTCCTGATCGAGCAGCAGCGCGCCGGGCGCATCAACCCCGAGCTGCGCCTGCTGATCGAAGTCGTCGCGCGCGCGGTGAAGGCGATCAGCGTCAACGTTTCCAAGGGCGCGCTCGCCGGTGTGCTCGGCGAGGCCGGCACCGACAATGTGCAGGGCGAGGCGCAGAAGAAGCTCGACGTCATCGCCAACGAGATCCTGCTGCAGGCCAACGAGTGGGGCGGCCACCTTGCCGCGATGGCCTCGGAAGAGGTCGAGACGGTGCACCAGATCCCGTTCGACTATCCCAAGGGTGGCTTCCTGCTGCTGTTCGATCCGCTCGACGGCTCGTCCAACATCGACGTGAACATCTCGGTCGGCACCATCTTCTCGGTGCTGCGCAACCCGCCCGACCACACCGAACCGACCGAGGACGACTTCCTGCAGCCCGGGCGCGAGCAGGTCGCCGCCGGTTATGCGGTGTATGGGCCGTCCACCCAGTTCGTGCTGACGGTGGGCAAGGGTGTGCATGGCTTCACGCTCGACCGCGAGATGGGCAGCTTCATCTACACCCAGCCCTTCATGGCCATCCCGGAAGACACCCAGGAGTTCGCGATCAACGCCTCGAACGCGCGCTACTGGGAGCCGCCGGTCAAGCGCTACGTCGACGAGATGACGATGGGCAAGAGCGGGCCGCTGGGCAAGGACTACAACATGCGCTGGGTGGCGTCGATGGTCGCCGACGTGCATCGTGTGCTCACGCGTGGCGGCATCTTCATGTACCCGATGGACGAGAAGTGCCGGGCGCAGGGCGGCAAGCTGCGCCTGATGTACGAGGCCAACCCGATGGCGATGCTGGTCGAGCAGGCCGGCGGTGCAGCGTCCACCGGGCGCGAGCGCATCCTCGACCTGCAGCCGACGCAACTGCACCAGCGCGTGCCGGTGATCCTGGGTTCGAAGAACGAAGTGGAGCGCGTGGTCAGCTACCACCAGGGCGGCTGAAGCCGGTGCGCGGTCTGGCAAAGCGGTCGATGTCCGTTCGCGGGCTGAGTGCGGCGCTGGGGCTGGCGGCGATGCTTGCCGCCACCTCGGCCGCCGGCCAGGAGGCGCTGACGGTGCGTCTCGAGGCGCCGGATGCGGTGCGCGCGGTGCTCGAGGAGCATGTGCGCCTGCTCAAGCGCGACACGCTGGCGCTGCCCGAGCAGCAGGCCGACCGCGTGGCGATGACACGCCGCGCCCGGCGCGAGATCGCCGACCTCCTCGCCACCGAAGGTTATTTTTCACCGCGCATCCGCTTCAACCGCGACGACCCCGCCAACTGGGTGCTCGAAGTGGAGCCGGGCCTGCGCACCGAGATTGCCGCGGTCGACATCGCGTTCACTGGCGACCTGGCGGTCTCGGGCGAAGGCGGGCAGGAGTACCTCGAACTGTTGCGCGCGAGCTGGGCGCTTCCGGTCGGCCAGCCCTTCCGCCAGTCCGCGTGGGACGCTGCCAAGGCCGGGCTGCTCGACGCGGTGGGCGCGCGCAGCTATGCGGCCGCCCGCATCGCCGAGAGCCGCGCCGAGATCGACCCCGAGACCGCGCAGGCGCGGCTGAAGGTGCGCATCGACAGCGGTCCGGCCTTCTATCTCGGCGAGCTCGAGATCGAAGGTATCGAGCATCTGCCCGCCGACCTCGTCCAGCGCTACAGCCAGTTGAAGCCGGGCGCGCCCTACGATCGCGAGGAACTGCTCGCCTTCCAGACCGACCTGCAGAACACGCCGCACTTCGGCTCGGTGATCGTCGACATCGAGCGCGACCCGGCGCTCGCGGCCGCGGTGCCGGTGCGGGTGCAGGTGACCGAGGCGTTGCCGCGCTATGCCGGCGTGGGCGCGGGTTACTCCACCAACACCGGGGCGCGCGTCGAGCTCACCTACCGCGACTCCAACCTGCGCAAGCGCGGTTGGGAGTTCTCCACTGGCCTGCGCGTGGAGCAGCGGCGCCAGGCGCTCTATGCCGACGTGTTCCTGCCGCCGCGCGGCAAGCATCGCGACAGCTTCGGCGCGCTCGCCGAAAGCAGCGATCTCGAAGGGCTGAAGGTGGATTCCCAGGCCCTCGGCGCCACGCGCACCACCGTGCGTGGCGACATCGAGACCCAGCTCGCGCTGCGCCTGCAGCACGAGAAGATCGAGCCCGCGGGCGGCGAGTCGCGCACCAGTAACACGCTGACCGCCAACTGGACGTGGATCAAACGCGCGGTCAATGACCTGCTCGATCCCACAGATGGCTACCTGCTCGAATTCCAGATCGGCGGCGGGCCGGAGATTGCGCTCGCCGAACAGGACTTCCTGCGCCTGTATTCACGTTTCGTGCGCTACCAGCCGGTGCGCGGCAGCGACGTCTTCATCGTGCGCGGCGAGGCCGGCGTCACCCTGGCCGAGAGCCGAGACGGCATCCCGCAGGCTTTCCTGTTCCGTACCGGCGGCGCGCAGTCGGTGCGCGGTTACGACTATCTGAGTCTTGGGGTGAAGGACGGCGACGCCACCGTGGGCGGGCGCTACCTCGCCACCGCCAGCGCGGAATACGTGCATTGGTTCAAGCCGCAGTGGGGGACGGCGGTGTTCGTTGACGCCGGCGATGCGGCCGATTCGCGCGAGGATTTCGATCTGCGCGTGGGTTATGGCGTGGGGGCGCGCTGGCGCAGCCCGGCGGGGCCGCTGGCGATCGACCTCGCCTGGGGGCACCAGGAGCGCAGCCTGCGGCTGCACTTCGGAGTGGCGATCGCGTTCTGAGTGCGGACCGCGCCCCGTGGGGCCACGCTTTGCGACGCGCGGACAAGCCTCAGCAGCGGCCTTTCTTGGCCTGGCCCGGCGGGCAGAAGTCGCTGTCGCGATAACGGCGGCGGCCGTCTTCGTAGTAATAGCCGCGCTCTTCGTAGCGCGCGCCGTCGCGCGCGCGGCGGCCATCGCGTTCGTTGTCGTAGCCGGCTGCCGCGCCGACGCCGCCACCCAGCGCGCCGCCGATGATCGCGCCTTCGCGACCGCCGACGGCTTCGCCGATCACGGCACCCGCCGCGCCACCGACGGCGCCGCCGATTGCGGTCGAGCCGCCGGCATGCACGCTGCCGGCGAGGGAGAGGACGAGGAGGGCGGGCGCAAGGAGTCGGGTTTTCATGTGTGCGGGATTCCGTTCTTGTTGGATGGCC
>JAGOEI010000001.1:0-16483 GCA_017997795.1 Thauera sp.
CCTTCCAGCGCTACTGCATGAAACGACCGCGCTTCCGCCCCTGCAGGAGCGGCGGGAGGCGCGAGCGGGCGCTAATGGGGCGACGCGCGTCGGCAGAAACCGACCGGCTTCATTCGCGCCGGCCGGCGCCCCTGAAGAAAACCGCCGCGGCTTCCGACTCCTGCAGGCGCGGCGGAAGCCGCGAACCCGGTGTCCGGGCCGCGGCCAGGGTTGCAAGGGATCGAGCGCTCGCGCCGATCAGGTCTGCGCCGGCTTGTCCTTGCGCCCGTCCGGCGTGGCGGTCGCGGGTTTGTCGCTGCTGCACGCGGCGATGTCGAGGCGCGGACCGTCGAGCAGGCTGGCGGCCTGCGCCGGGGTGGCGATCGAGTAGGCCATGGCGGTGGTGGTGAGGATCGCGGCGATGGTCTGGCGTGTGATCATGTCTGGCTCCTTTGCGGTGGTTCTTCATTGTTCGACATCGGGTCCGTCGCCACGGAAGTGCTCGGGCGTCAGGCCGTGTCGCTGCAGCAGGCGGTAGAACTCGGTGCGGTTGCGTTCTGCCAGTCGTGCAGCGTCGGAGACATTACCCGCAGTAAGTTTCAATAGCTGTATCAGGTAGTTTCGCTCGAAGCGGCGCTTGGCCTCGGCGTAGCCCAGGGCCTCGATCGGCTTTACGCGCAGCGCGCGCTCGACCAGCGTGCGCGGGATCAGCGGGGTGGTGGCGAGCGCACAGACCTGCTCGACCACGTTCTGCAACTGGCGTACGTTGCCCGGCCAGGCGGCGGTGGCGAGCGCTTCCAGGGCGTCGGGCGCGAAGCCGGACAGGCGCTTGCCGTACTTCTGCGCCAGCCCGCGCAGGAAGTGCTCGGCCAGCAGTGGAATGTCCTCGCGGCGTTCGGCCAGGGTCGGCAGCTCGAGGCTGACGACGTTGATGCGGTAGTAGAGGTCCTCGCGGAACTGGCCGCTGGCGAGCGCGGCGTCGAGGTCGCGGTGGGTGGCGGACAGGATGCGCAGGTCGACCGCCTCGGCGTGCGTGGCGCCGACCGGACGCACCGCGCGCTCCTGCAGCACGCGCAGCAGCTTGACCTGCAGCGCAGGCGGCATGTCGCCGATCTCGTCGAGGAACAGGGTGCCGCCGTGCGCGGCCTGGATCAGGCCGGTGTGGGCGCTGGTGGCGCCGGTGAAGGCACCGCGCACGTGGCCGAAGAGTTCGGATTCGAGCAGCGGCTCGGGGATGGCGCCGCAGTTGATGGCGATGAAGGGCGCGGCGGCGCGCGGGCTGGCGAGGTGGATGGCGCGCGCGAGCAGTTCCTTGCCGGTGCCGCTGTCGCCGCGGATCAGCACGCTGGCGTCCGATGCGGCAACGAGGCGGGCTTCGTCGAGTAGCGCGTGCATCAGCGTGCTCTGGCTGATGAGCCCGGCGCGCCACGCCGGGTCGCTGGCTGCGAGCGGTGCGGCCGCGGCGGTCAGGTGCAGCGCTTGCTCGATGCGCTGCATCAGCGTGTGGCTGTCGAAGGGCTTGGTGAGGTAGTCGGCGACGCCGCGCGAGGTGGCCTCGACTGCGTCCGGGATGGTGCCGTGGGCGGTGAGCAGGATCACCGGCAGCGCCGGATGCTGGCGGCGGATGTCCTCGAACAGCGCGAGGCCGTCGCCATCGGGCAGGCGCACGTCGCTGAGCACGAGATCGAAGCGCTCGATCCCGAGCAGTGTGCATGCGGCCTGGATGCATTCGGCGGTCGATACCTGGTAGCCGCTGGCCTGCAGCCGCATCGACAGCAGGCGCAGCAGGTCGCGGTCGTCATCGACCAGCAGGATGTGTGCACGTGGCCTGGTGCGGGGCGCCGGCGGGGTCATCGGGGCTTCAGCCGGACCCGCCGGGACGCGCCGGCGCGGGCGGGCTCAGGCGGCGCTCGATGTCGGTGAGGGCATCGAGCTTGTTCTGCAGTTCGGCATTCTGGCGGCGCAGCAGTTCGAGTTCGCCGCTGCTGGCTTCCACACCGCGAGCGCGCTCGTCGAGTTCGCGCGCGAGGCGTTCGTTCTGAGCGCTCAGGCGCTGGCGTTCGCGGATCTGCTCGAGCAGCGCGCGGGCGTAGGGGTGGTGCGCACGCGCCTCGGCGCTGTCGTCGGCGAGCAGGCTCTCGAGCGCGCGGCGGGCCTGGGTCAGACGGGATTGAGTCAGACGGCCCTGGCCGGGCTGGCTGGCCTGCACGGCGGTGTGCAGTTTCTGCTGCGCGGCTTCGTGCGACTGGGCTTCGACCGCGGTGGGGCTGACGGCGCCGTCGGCGGCCAGCCAGGGCGGCAGGCTGGTGCAGCCGGCGAGGAAGGCGACCGCGAGCGGCAGCAGCGCGCACACGCTGCGGTGGCGACGGGCGAAGCAGGGTGTTGAAGCAAGGCGATCGTCAGGCATGCGGTAGTTCGATCCTGAAGTGGGCGCCGCGTTCGCTGGGCAGGGCGCGGACGCTGCCATGGTGTGCGGAGATGAACTCGCGCACGATCGCCAGTCCGATCCCGCTGCCCTTGGTCGCCGCCGGCGAGTTGCGGCTGCCCTGGAAGAAGGGTTCGAAGATGCGCTCGAGTTCGCTGGGCTCGATGCCGGGTCCGTCGTCCCGGCAATCGACCACGACCTTGTCGCCGGCCGTCCCGATCTCGATGTGGACGCGCCCGCCCACCGGGCTGAAGGCGATGGCGTTGGCGAGCAGGTTGGAGAAGGCGATGCGCAGCTTGCCGACGTCGGCCGGAACGATGGGGGCCTCGCCGGCAAGCGCCAGCGTCACGCCGCGGGCCTGGGTCAGGAGCTGGTATTCGCCACCGACCTCGCGCAGCAGCGGGAGCAGCGCGGTCGGCTGCAGGTTCAGCGTGCGCGCGTCGAACTGGCTGGCGTTGTACTGCAGGAGCTGTTCGATGCGTTCCTGCAGCGCGCGCGCGCTGTGTTCGAGGATGCCGGCGACCTCGCGCTGTTCTGCATTGAGGCGGCCGAGTACGCCGTCGGCGAGCAGGGCTACCCCCTCGCGCAGCGAGGCCAGCGGCGTCTTGAGTTCGTGCGATACATGGCGCAGCACGCGGTTGCGATTCGCTTCGAGCTCGGCCAGGCGCAGGCGTAGCCAGTCGAGGCGTTCGCCGAGCTGGCGCAGGTCGGCCGGGCCGGTGATGTGGATCGGGCGGGCGAGGCGGTTCTCGCCCAGTTCGGAGATCGCGTGCTCGATCCGACCGAGCGGGCGCAGCAGCCACCAGCCACTCAGCGCGGCGAGCGTACCGGCCAGCAGCAGCGCACCGAGAATCTGTGCCGCCACCGTGCTGCGCTCATGGTCGAGCGCGTCCATCACGGCCTGATTCTGGCGTGCGAGGTGGTGCTCGACCTCGGTGGCGAGCCGCGCCGAGAGGGCGGTGAGCTGGGCGAAATCGGTGTCGGCGTCGTCGGTGTCGTCGGTGGTCGAGGCGCGGGTGTCGGCCTGGCCGCCCGCGGAGTCTGTCGGCGCCGCGCTGTCCGCATCCAGTCGCGCCCGGATGCGCTGTGCGCTTGCGCGCCAGTCGCCGGTCGTGACGGCGAAGGCGGAGTCGGCGGATTCGAGCACGCCGATCGCAGCGAGCGCATCGTCCAGCGTGCCGCCGAAGCGTGCGACCAGGGCCGGCTCGCGGAGCACCAGATACTGGCGGGCGCTGCGTTCGAGGTCGACCGTGCGCTCGCCGAGCTGGCGTGCGGCGGCGCTGAGCGCAAGCGCCTTGCGATTGCCGTCCTGGATCGCGCGTGCGATCGCTTCGATGCCGAGCCAGCCGGTGGTTGCGGCTGCGGCGAGCGTTCCGGCGACCAGCAGGAAGCTCAACAGCAAGGTGCTGCGAAAGGAGAGACGAAGCATGTTGGGCCAGGAAGTGCGGGCAATGGACTGGGCCTGAGCGCGAACTGCAAAGTTTAGGCCAGGCCACCCGGTTATGCGTTGAGGGAAGTGCAAGGCGAAGTAAGTAGTGATGCTGTGTCGCTCGTCGGCGACACGCCGGAAGGCTTGTGGGACGGGGGTTTTGGCTGTGCCCTCATCGACGGTGTCGGGATTGGGCGACAGATGCCCGCCGCCGGCGCCGCTGGCGGCGCCTTCGAGATCCCGCTGTCCTCATGCAAGTGCATCATTCATTGCGGAAAAATAACCAGTGGCATGCGCTTTGCTAAGAGAGGGGTCGGATTGCAGCGCAGGGACTGCACCCCAATCAAGGAGAAAGCATGTTCAACAAGTCCAATCTGTTCCACAAGACGGCCGACACACCCGTAACCCGCACGACTCCGCGTCCGACCGGTAGCTCGGGCACGTCCGGGAGCGTGCTCGCCGCTGCAGAGCCGGTGAGCGCCGCCGCGCCGGCTGCGTCGACCGAAGTGTCGAGCAAGCCCGAGACCGCCGCGACCGAGAGCCCCGCGCCGGTGGCCGCTGCCGAAGGGACGAGTGAGAGCCGCCTGATCGTCGGCCCGGACGTGAAGCTCAAGGGCGCCGAGATCCTCGACTGCGACACCCTGGTGGTCGAAGGTCGTGTCGAGGCGACGATGGATAGCCGCGTGCTGCGGATTGCCGAGAAGGGCGCCTACAAGGGCACGGTCGGCATCGACATCGCCGAGATTCACGGCCACTTCGAAGGTGAGCTCACCGCGCGCCAGCAACTGTTGATCCACGCCACCGGCCGTGTCAGCGGCAAGATCCGCTACGGCAAGATCCTGATCGAGGAAGGCGGCGAGCTGTCCGGCGACGTGCAGTCGCTCAACAGCGCGGGCAAGGAAGGGCTGCGCGCGATCGACGGCAAGGCGCAGGAACCGCGCCCGCTCGCCGCGGTGGCGGGCTGAGGCGACAGCTCGGCACGGTGACTCAACGCGACGCGGTTGCGGCCGCGTCGGGGCGGGTCTGGGCGGCTGCAGCGAGTTGCTGCGGCGCCCAGTGCCAGTGTTTTTCCCAGGCCGCACGGACCAGATTGGGGTAGTGCGGCTTGCCCAGGCTGCCGTTGTAGCGCCCGAGCGCGCGGAAGAGATCGCCTTTCTCGATGTCGAGATAGTGGCGGAGGATGTTGCAGCCGTAGCGCAGGTTGGTGCGCATGTGGAAGAGGTTGTCGTCCGCGCGACCGATCACCTTGATCCAGAACGGCATCACCTGCATGTAGCCGCGCGCGCCTGCCGACGAGATCGCGTACTTGCGGAAGTTGCTCTCGACCTGGATCAGGCCGAGCACCATCTGCGGGTCCAGCCCGGCGCGGGTGGCTTCGTAGTGGATGGTGGTGAGCAGCTCCGTGCGGTAGGACTCGTCGGGGATGCGTTTCGCCAGCCGGCGCGACATCTCGGCCAGCCACTGCGCGCGCTCGCCGGCGTCCGGAATGGGCAGCATCGGCGCCGCCGCGTCGCTCACCGCGGCGTGCAGCGCGGCGCGCACGCTCGCCGCCATCGGCTCGTATTGCTGCGCGCCCGCCTGCGCGCCACCCGCCGCGAGCGCGAGTGCGCAGGCGGCAGCGAGGTGGCGGAGCGGGACGGTCAGGGCGCGCATTTCGGTTCCTGGTCGGTGACGGTTGCGGGGATCAGCCCAGCTTCAGGCTGTCGAGCACGTGGCCGAAGACTTCGCCCACCGGCAGCTTGGCCGCCTCTGCGTCGCGCCGGCCCTGGTATTCGACCACGCCCTCCTTGAGCCCGCGGTCGCCGATGGTGACGCGGTGCGGCACGCCGATCAGTTCCCAGTCGGCGAACATCACGCCCGGACGCTCGTCGCGGTCGTCGAGGATGGCGTCCACGCCGGCGGCGATGAGCGCGTCGTAGAGCTTCTGCGCCTCGTCGCGCACGGCCTCGGACTTGCCCCAGCCGACCGGGCAGATCACCACTTCGAAAGGCGCGATCGCGCGCGGCCAGATGATGCCGCGGGCGTCGTGGTTCTGCTCGATGGCGGCGCCCAGGATGCGGGTGACGCCGATGCCGTAGCAGCCCATCTCGAAGTGCTTGGGCTTGCCGTCCTCGTCCAGGAAGGTGGCGTTCATCGCCTTCGAGTACTTGTTGCCGAGGTAGAACACGTGGCCGACCTCGATGCCGCGCTGGATGGCGAGCACGCCACGGCCGTCGGGGCTGGGGTCGCCCTCGACGACGTTGCGGATGTCGGCCACCAGGTCGGGCTCGGGCAGGTCGCGGCCCCAGTTGACGCCGGTGAAGTGGTAGTCCTCGTCGTTGGCGCCGCAGATGAAGTCGGACATGTGCGCGACCGTGCGGTCGGCGATCACCTTGACCGGCTTCTTCAGCCCGATCGGGCCGAGGTAGCCCGGCTTGCAGCCGAAGTGCTCGAGGATCTCGGCCTCGGTGGCGAAGCGAAAGCCCGCCTTGAGGCCTTCGAGCTTGCTCGCCTTGACCTCGTTCAGCGCATGGTCGCCGCGCAGCAGCAGCAGCCACACGGTGACGCCGGCCGGATTGCCCTTGTCGTCGACGTCGTCGGTGGCGAGCACCAGCGACTTGAGGCTGGCGGTGAGCGGTGCGCCGAGGAACTCGGCGACGTCCTTGCACGTGGCCTTGCCCGGGGTCGAGGTCTTTTCCAGCGCCTTCTCGGGCTCGGCGCGGCGGGCGAGCACCGACACGGCTTCGGCCAGCTCGATGTTGGCCGCGTAGTCGGAGTCGGGGCAATAGACAATGGCGTCCTCGCCGGTGTCGGCGATGACCTGGAACTCGTGCGAGCGGTCGCCGCCGATGGCGCCGGTGTCGGCCGCCACCGCGCGGTACTCGAGGCCGAGGCGGTCGAAGATGCGCTTGTAGGCGGCGAACATGATGTCGTAGCTGCGCCCGGCGGCTTCCTCGCTGCGGTCGAAGGAGTAGGCGTCCTTCATCGTGAACTCGCGCCCGCGCATCACGCCGAAGCGCGGCCGGCGCTCGTCGCGGAACTTGGTCTGGATCTGGTAGAAGTTCTTCGGCAACTGGCGGTAGCTCTTGAGCTCCTGGCGCGCGATGTCGGTGACGACTTCCTCGGACGTGGGCTGCAGCGCGAAGTCGCGTTCGTGGCGATCCTTCAGGCGCAGCATCTCCGCGCCCATCTTGTCCCAGCGCCCGGTCTCCTGCCACAGCTCGGCGGGCTGGACCAGCGGCATGATCAGCTCCATCGCGCCGGCGCGGTTCATCTCCTCGCGGATGATGGTCTCGACCTTGCGGATCGCGCGCAGGCCCATCGGCATGTAGCTGTAGATGCCGGCGGCGGTCTTGCGGATCATGCCGGCGCGCAGCATCAGCTTCTGGCTGACGACTTCGGCGTCGGAGGGGGCTTCCTTGAGGGTGAAGAGATGGAACTGACTGGCGCGCATGAGGATCTTCGACTGTAAGACGTGATGGGGCGTGAGCGAGCCCGCGATTCTAGCGCATGGCATCGGGCCGCAACGCGTCGCACTCGTGGAGCTTAGTGGATGCACCCGGGTGGTGCGCTTTCAATGCATGCGCAAGTGTGAAAAAATCGAGCCCAATCAACCGAATTTGAAGGTTACTCATGCTTGACCGTGAAGGCTTTCGCCCGAACGTCGGCATCATTCTGGTCAATGCGCGTAATGAGGTGTTCTGGGGCAAGCGCATCCGCGAACATTCCTGGCAGTTCCCCCAAGGTGGCATCAAGCACGGCGAGTCGCCCGAGCAGGCCATGTACCGGGAGCTTTTCGAGGAAGTCGGGCTGCGACCGGAACACGTCAAGATACTGGGCCGCACGCGCGGCTGGTTGCGCTACGAAGTGCCCAAGCACTGGATACGGCGCGAGTGGCGCAACACCTACCGTGGGCAGAAGCAGATCTGGTTTCTGCTGCGGCTGGTGGGGCGCGACTCGGACGTCTGTCTGCGCGCGAGCACGCATCCGGAATTCGATGCCTGGCGTTGGAGCCATTATTGGGTGCCGCTCGAGGCGGTGATCGAGTTCAAGCGCCAGGTGTACCAGTTGGCGCTGATCGAGCTGGCGCGCATCCTGTTTCGCTCGCGCAGCTTCGACCTTCCCGACAGCTATCGCCTGCCCGACGCCGAGCCCGAGGTGGAGCCGGTGCGGGTGGTTCTCGGTGAGCGCCCGCAGCGTGGCGCGCTGCATAAATAGCGGGTCGAACGGGCAGTGGTACGCAAGCTTACCCTGTGGAGATTTCATTGTTGATTTCGCTTATTGCCAGCTCGTTGCGTGGGGGCCTGATGGCCCTCGGCCTCGTCTCGATGCCGGTCTTCGCGGGGCTGCTCGTCGACGCCGATCCCGACTGGAAGGAAGGCGAGGTCGAGATGCCGGCGCCGCCGCAGGCCGCGGGCTTGCGCGCGTTCGACATCGGCTCGACCTCGCCCAACGCCTTCTTCGTCGACGAGCAGAGCGTCACTGTGGGTGAGGACCGCGTGGTGCGCTACACGCTGGTCGTGCGCACCCCGGGCGGCGCCGAGAACGTGACCTTCGAAGGGATCCGCTGCGCGACCGGCGAGCGCCGGATCTATGCCAGCGGCCGCAAGGACGGAACGTGGACGCCGATGAAGAACAGCGAATGGCAGCCGATCAGCGTCAACAATTACAACCGTCCGCGCGCGGCACTCGCCTACGACTATTTCTGCGACGGGCCGGCCGCGCCCCGCGACCGCAAGCATGCCTTGCAGCTTCTGGAGCAGCGGCGTGACCCGTCTCGTCCCTTTGGAGTCCGCTAATGATTGACCAGGCGATCATCGAGTTCGACAAGGCGCTGCGCACCGTTTTCGCCCCCGCGCGCAGCGTCCGTCCCGTGCCCGGCGAGGACATCCCGGATGCCGAGATGAGCGAGGCCGAGCGCGCCCATGCGGCCGCGCTGATGCGCGTGAATCACGTCGGCGAGGTGTGCGCGCAGGCCCTGTACCAGGGGCAGTCGATCATGTCGCGGGACCCGGCGATCCGCGACACCTTGCGCCAGGCCTCGCAGGAAGAAACCGAGCACCTCGCGTGGACCGAGCGTCGCATCGCCGAACTGGGCGGGCGCAAGAGCCTGCTCAATCCGCTGTGGTACGGCGGGGCGCTCGCGATCGGAGTGCTCGCGGGCCGCTTCGGCGACCGCTGGAACCTTGGCTTCCTGGCCGAAACCGAGCGTCAGGTCGAGCATCACCTCAAGGGCCACCTCGACACGCTGCCGCCGGCCGACCTGCGCTCGCGCGCCATCGTCGAGCAGATGAAGGTGGACGAGGCCGAGCATGCCGACACCGCCGTGCGTCTCGGCGCGCATGAACTGCCGGCGCCGGCCAGGGCCGTGATGAAGGCGGCCGCGCGGGCGATGACCACGCTGACCTACCGGCTTTGAGCGGTGCCTGCGGGCGACCATCCGGTCGCCGCGCGATCAGGCGTCGACGAGTTCCACTTCGTGGCTGATCTCGGCCGTCCTGGCGAGCATGATCGACGCCGAGCAGTATTTCTCGGCCGACAGATGTACCGCACGCTCCACCGTCTCGCGCTTCAGGTTGCGGCCGGTGATCGTGTAGATGAAGCGGATGCGGGTGAACACCTTGGGGTCGGTGTCTGCGCGTTCGGCTTCGAGACGCACGCTGCAGCCGCGCACGTCCTGACGTCCGCGCTTGAGGATCAGTACGACGTCGAAGGCCGTGCATCCGCCTGCGCCGGCCAGTAACAGCTCCATCGGCCGCGGCCCCAGGTTGCGGCCGCCGGCCTCAGGGGCGCCGTCCATTGCGACGATGTGTCCGGTGCCGGTTTCGGCGATGAAGCTCATGCCATCAAGCCATTTGATCGTGCATTCCATTCCTGTCTGCTCCTCGGGGTAGTCCCGTCGATGATGTCCGTATCGAGGGGTTCGATGTTACCGCAGCGCGACATGGCCGCCACCACGGCGGCTGCGGTCGGCGTTTCGTCGACGCTGCGAGGAAGCCTGCATGGCGCGGATGTCCGCGTCGCTCGTGCGGCGTATTTGCAATACGGGGCCGTATTGACGTGGCGCACAAATTGCATGACTCAGTCATCGTTGGAGTGCGCCTGAGGGGCGGCGCGTGCCTGCTGCCAACGATCAAAAGTTGAGTTAAATCAAAATACTGGGTATCAATAAATAGATTCAATGAAAAAATCAGAACTTTCGTCCTGCGCTGCACAAAAAAATGTTGCGGGAGGTGGTTCGCATCTGCATAATGCGTCCCAGTCGGATCGATGACGCCGCAGTTCAAGTCGTCCAAGCGTGCGCCGATCCAAATGGTGTCTCCTCCACCCTCCTCCTTTGGTGTGGATTTAACGCAGTCCGATTGGGCTGCGTTTTTTTTGCCTGTAGCGCGCACAGTCGCCATCGCGATCCAGTGATTGACACAGTTGGGGTGTTGGTCGTAGGATTGCGAGCTTTCCGTTTGACGGCCAAATCCAACGGCCCGACAAAGATCGAGGATTCACATGAAGACGTTTTCCGCCAAGCCGCACGAGGTCAAGCGCGACTGGTTCGTTGTCGACGGCACGGACAAGGTGCTTGGCCGTCTCGCCGCCGAAGTCGCCCGTCGCCTGCGTGGCAAGCACAAGGCCATCTACACCCCTCACGTTGATACCGGCGATTTCATCGTCGTGGTCAACGTCGAAAAGCTCCGCGTCACCGGTAACAAGGCGCAGGACAAGAAGTACTACCGTCACTCGGGCTACCCGGGCGGTATCTACGAAACCAACTTCACCAAGCTCCAGCAGCGCTTCCCCGAGCGCGTGCTCGAGAAGGCGGTGAAGGGCATGCTGCCGAAGGGCCCGCTGGGCTACGCCATGCTGAAGAAGCTGAAGTGCTACGCGGGTCCGTCGCATCCGCACACCGCTCAGCAGCCGCAACTTCTCGAGATCTGAAGGAGCCCATAAATGGCTGTCACTTACAACTACGGTACCGGCCGCCGCAAGACCGCGGTCGCTCGTGTGTTCATCAAGCCGGGCTCCGGCAACATCGTCGTCAACGGCAAGCCGGTGGACGAATTCTTCTCGCGTGAAACCGGCCGCATGATCGTGCGTCAGCCGCTGGTTCTCACCGGCAACGAAGGCAAGTTCGACATCATGGTCAACGTCACCGGTGGTGGCGAGTCGGGCCAGGCGGGCGCCGTTCGTCACGGTATCACCCGTGCGCTGGTCGACTACAACGCCGAGCTCAAGGGCGACCTGCGTGCCGCCGGCTTCGTGACGCGCGATGCCCGTGAAGTCGAGCGCAAAAAGGTCGGTCTGCGCAAGGCCCGTCGCGCCAAGCAGTTCTCGAAGCGCTGATTGTCGGTCTGTGCCGTATCAGCAGGAGCCGCCCCATGGGGCGGCTTTTGTGCTTTCTGTGGCGCTCGGCAGCATCCGCGAAGGAAGCTGTTGCCGGTGGCTGATTCGAGCGCGGTGCGGGCTGTAACGGTCCGGTCACCGCGCCGGCGTCGCGACAATGCGATAATCGCGGCCTCACGTCTTTCGTAGCGAGGAGCAAGCATGATCAAGGTTGGAGTTGTAGGCGGTACCGGATATACCGGCGTCGAATTGCTGCGTTTGCTGGCCCTTCATCCCGATGTCGAGCTCACCGCCATCACCTCGCGTGGCGAGGCGGGCATGGCGGTGTCCGACATGTTCCCGAGCCTGCGCCGCAGGGTGAGCCTGAAGTTCGTCACGCCGCAGGATGCCGCGCTCGAGAAGTGCGATGCGGTCTTCTTCGCCACGCCCAACGGTATTGCGATGAAGCAGGCGGCCGAGCTGGTCGCTGCCGGTGTGCGCGTGATCGACCTCGCTGCCGACTTCCGCATTCGTGACATTGCCGAATGGCAGAAGTGGTACGGCATGGAGCACGCGGCACCGGAGCTCGTGGCCGAGGCGGTGTACGGCCTGCCCGAAGTCAATCGCGAGCAGATCCGCAGCGCGCGCGTCCTCGCCAACCCGGGCTGCTATCCCACGGCGGTGCAGCTCGGTTTCCTGCCGCTGATCGAGGCGGGGCTGGTCGATACCGCGCACCTGATCGCCGACGCCAAGTCGGGCGTGTCCGGTGCCGGGCGCAAGGCCGAGGTGCATACGCTGCTGCCCGAGGCCGCCGATAGCTTCAAGGCCTACGGCGTGCCGGGTCACCGCCACCTGCCCGAGATCCGTCAGGGGCTTTCGATCGCAGCCGGCCATCAGGTCGGCCTGACCTTCGTGCCGCACCTGACGCCGATGATCCGCGGCATTCACGCCACCTTGTACGGTCGCCTGAAGCCGGGCGTCGATGCGTCCGATCTGCAGGGGCTCTACGAGCAGCGCTACGCGGGCGAGGCCTTCGTGGATGTGATGCCGGCAGGCAGCCATCCCGAAACGCGCTCGGTGCGAGCGTCGAACCTGTGCCGCATCGCGGTCCATCGCCCCCAGGGTGGCGATACCGTGGTCGTGCTGTCGGTGATCGACAACCTCGTCAAGGGTGCGGCCGGTCAGGCGATCCAGAACCTCAACATCATGTTCGGCCTCGACGAGGAAGCCGGCCTGGATATCGTTCCCGTCAGCCCCTGACGGGAACTTGCAACACGGACGACGATCCGATTTTGACGGTTGAGCCGCGGGCGGCGCATCATCCGCGGTACGCCCCTACAGAGGAGAAAACATGAGCGCAGAAGTCGAAACCCCCGAAATCATGGTCTTTACCGACAGCGCCGCGAACAAGGTGCGCGAGCTGATCGAAGAGGAAGGCAACCCCGAGCTCAAGCTGCGCGTCTTCGTGTCGGGCGGTGGGTGCTCTGGCTTCCAGTACGGCTTCACTTTCGATGAGGAAGTGAACGAGGACGACACCACCTTCGAGAAGAATGGCGTGTTGCTGCTGGTCGATCCGATGAGCTACCAGTATCTGGTGGGTGCCGAGATCGACTACACCGAAGGCCTGGAAGGTTCGCAGTTCGTGATCCGCAATCCGAACGCGACCAGCACCTGCGGCTGCGGCTCGTCGTTTTCTGCCTGATTGCCCTTGCGGCAATGAAGAACGGGGCGCCTTGGCGCCCCGTTTGCTTATGTCGACACCGCTGAGGCTTATTTCGCGCTGGCGAGCTCGTAGTTGAGCAGTGCGAAGCGCTGGCGCAGGTGCGCCGTGTTGCGCTTGAAGGCGGCGAGCTCCCGGTCGTTGAAGGAGTCCGCCATCGGCAGCGCGACGGTCATCGGGTCGGCCGGCACGTCCTTGATCCGCACCTCGTAGTGCAGGTGCGGGCCGGTGCACCAGCCGGTGCAGCCCACGTAGCCGATCAGGTCGCCCTGGCTGACGCTCTGGCCCTTGGCAAGGCCCTTGGCGAAGCCGTTGAGGTGGGCGTAGTGGGTGGTGATGTCGTTGCGGTGCTTGAGCACGATCAGGTTGCCGAAGCCACGCTGGGTGCCGATGAACTCGATGGTGGCGTCGGACGTGGCCATGATCGGGGTGCCGACCGGGGCGGAGAAGTCGGTGCCATTATGGCTGCGCCAGCTGCCGTGGATGGGATGCAGTCGGCGGCCGAAGTTCGAACTCACGCGCGAGAACTCCAGCGGCGAGCGCAGGAAGCCCTGTTGCAGGCTGCGGCCGTCGTCGCTGTAGTACTGCTCCTTGCCGCTGGGTCCGCGGTAGAGCACGACGGCGTGGCGTTCGCCGTTGTTGATGAATTCGGCGGCCAGGATGCGGCCGGCGCGCACCGGGTTGCCTTCCTCGTAGATGGCTTCGTAGACGACGTTGAAGCGGTCGCCCTTGCGCAGGTCGGCGTGGAAATCGATCCAGGTGCCGAAGATGGTCGCGAGCTGGGTGGCGACGTTGTCGGGCAGTCCGGCGGCGTCGGTGGCACCGAACAGCGAATGCGTGACCGTGCCCGAGCGCATCTCCACCATCGTGGTTTGCGATGCGCTGGGGGCCTCGCGCAGCGCCAGACCCGCGTCTCCGCGCTCGATCACCACCTGCTCGGTGGTGTTGCCGATCGGCAGGGTGAAGGACATCACCCGGCCTTCGGGCGATACCACGGCGGTGACCGAGCGGCCGGCGCGCAGCTGGCGGATGGCGCGCTTGCCGGCGTCGGTGCCCGAAACGTAGGCGAGCGCCTCGGCGTCGTCGATGCGCAGGCGGTTGAAGATGGCCTGCAGCGTGTCGCCGGCCTGGATGCGCTCGTTGTACACGAACGGCAACTCGGCTTCCGCGCTCGCGATGCTGGCGACCGGGGTGGGCAGGGTCTGTACCACACGCTCGAACAGGATGTCGGCGGGGGCTGTGTCGGGTGCGACGGCCGTCGCGGCAACCACGCCCATCAGCGACAACCCGGTCACGCCGACGGCGATCCAGGTGCGGGGACGGGAGAGGAGATGGGCCGGCAGATCGGCTAGAATTCGGGTCTTTCTGGCCTTCATGTGCGCTCTGGGCTGGAATGCGTAAGAAAAATTTCGCGCAAGTGTAGCAAAGTTAGCCCGCTGATCGGGAAGGTATTTTTGGAGAAATTGAATGACTGATGTCCAGGCGGCGATCGACCTGATCAAGCGCGGTACCGACGCACTGCTGATCGAGGCCGAGCTGGTCGAGAAGCTCAAGCGCGGCCGTCCCCTGCGAGTGAAGGCCGGCTTCGACCCTACCGCGCCCGATCTGCATCTCGGTCACACCGTGCTGATCAACAAGATGCGCCACTTCCAGGAGCTCGGCCATCAGATCCAGTTCCTGATCGGTGACTTCACCGGCATGATCGGCGACCCGAGCGGCAAGAACACCACCCGCCCACCGCTGTCGCGCGAGCAGATCATGGAGAACGCGAAGACCTACCAGGACCAGGTTTTCAAGATTCTCGATCCGGAAAAGACCGAAATTTGTTTCAATTCGAGCTGGATGGAGGGGCTGGGTTCGGCCGGGATGATCCGCCTCGCGTCGCTGCAGACCGTGGCGCGCATGCTCGAGCGCGACGATTTCTCCAAGCGCTACGGCAACAACCAGCCGATCGCGATCCACGAATTCCTCTACCCGCTGTGCCAGGGCTACGACTCGGTGGCGATGAAGGCCGACGTCGAGCTCGGCGGAACCGACCAGCGCTTCAACCTGCTGATGGGCCGCGAGCTGCAGAAGCACTACGGCCAGGAACCCCAGTGCGTGGTGATGGTGCCGCTGCTCGAGGGCCTGGACGGCGCGAACAAGATGTCGAAGTCGCTCGGCAACTACATCGGCATCGCCGAGCCGGCCAAGGAGATCTTCGGCAAGACCATGTCGGTGTCCGACACCCTGATGTGGCGCTACTACGAGCTGCTGTCGTTCCGCTCCACCGCCGAGATCGCGCAGCTGCGTGCCGAGGTGGAAGGCGGGCGCAACCCGCGCGACGTGAAGGTCCTGCTGGCGCAGGAGTTCGTCGCCCGCTTCCACGGCCAGCGCGCGGCCGAAGAGGCGCTCGCCGATTTCGAGGCCCGCTTCCAGCGCAATGCGATCCCCGACGACATCCCGCAGGTCAATGTGAACGTCGGCGCCGACGGCCAGCCTTTGTTCCAGGTCCTAAAGCAGGCGGGCCTCACCGGCACCACGTCCGAGGCAATGCGCATGGTGGAGCAGGGCGGGGTGCGCATCAACGGCGAGCGCGCCGAGGACAAGGGCCTCGTGCTGCGCGCCGGCGAGACCGTGGTGCTGCAGGTCGGCAAGCGCAAGTTCGCCTCGGTGGTGCTGCTTTGATCCTTTGCCGCTTCCGCTGCGGAGCCGGGCGATGAGCGCGGCCGCAGCCTCGCGCCCGATCGGGGTGTTCGACTCCGGCGTCGGCGGGCTCACCGTGGTGCGGGCGCTGATGGAGCGCCTGCCGCTCGAGAGCATCGTCTATTTCGGCGACACGGCGCGCGTGCCCTACGGCGTGAAGTCGGTCGCGACCATCGAGCACTTCACCGCGCAGATCACCGAGTTCCTGCTCCAGCGCGACGTGAAGATGCTGATCATCGCCTGCAACACCATGGCCGCGGTCGCTGCCGAGGTGGTGCACCGGCGCGCCGCCGGCATTCCGGTGCTGGACGTCATCGAGGCCGGTGCGCGCGCCGCAGTGGCGGCGTCCACCGGGCGACGGATCGGCGTGATCGGCACGCCGACGACGATCAACAGCAACGCCTACGCCCGCCGCATGCACGAACTCGATCCCACCGTGCGCGTGTATTCCCAGGCCTGCCCGCTGTTCGTGCCGCTGGTGGAAGAAGGCTGGCTGGACCACGAGGTCACCCGCCTCACTGCGCACGAATACCTGCGCCCGGTGCTCGCCGAGGAGGTCGACAGCCTGGTGCTCGGCTGCACCCATTACCCCTTGCTGAAGCCCTTGCTGCGCGACGTGGCCGGGCCGCAGGTACGGCTGATCGACTCCGCGCTGACCACGGCCGAGTTCGCGGCGGAACGCCTGCAGCAGGCGGGCCTCGCGCGCACGGGCGGCGGGCCGGCGGATTACCGCTTCGTGGTCAGCGACGTGCCCCTGCGCTTCCAGACCATTGGCGAGCGCTTCCTGGGGCGTTCGCTGGGGACGGTGGAAAAGGTGGATTGGTGAGCGCCGTCTGATCGGCGCAGAACAGAAAATTCAAGCCCTGATCGCGACGGCGGTGCGCCGCGGGGTGGCGGTGGCCTGACCTGGCGCAGCTTGGGAGATTGCTCAGGCCGGACCGCGCGCCAC
>JAGOEI010000001.1:16583-54677 GCA_017997795.1 Thauera sp.
GTGAGCGCCGTCTGATCGGCGCAGAACAGAAAATTCAAGCCCTGATCGCGACGGCGGTGCGCCGCGGGGTGGCGGTGGCCTGACCTGGCGCAGCTTGGGAGATTGCTCAGGCCGGACCGCGCGCCACCGGCCGCGCGGGATCCGCGCACCATTCGCTCCACGAGCCCGCATAGAGCCGGGAGCCGGACAGCCCCGCCGCCTCCATCGCCAGTGCATTCACACAGGCGGTGACGCCGGAGCCGCACTGATGCACCACCTGCCGCGGCGAATGCGCGCCGAGCAGCGCGCCGAATTCCTCGCGCAACACCGAGGCCTGCTTGAAGCAGCCGTGCGCGTCGAGGTTGTCGCGGAAGAAGCGGTTGATCGCGCCCGGAATGTGACCGCCGACCGGATCGAGCATCTCGTTCTCGCCCCGGAAGCGGTCTGGGCTGCGGGCGTCGATCAGCACCATATCGGGCTGGCCCAGGTGCTGGCGCACGTACTGTGCGTCGACCCGATCCGCGCGCAGCGCCAGCGAGTAAGTGGCGGGACGGGCCTCCGGCAGCGCCTCGTCGAGCGCCTGCCCCGCCGCCATCCAGGCCTGCAGGCCGCCGTCGAGCACGGCGACACGATGATGGCCGAACCAGCGCAGAAGCCACCACAGGCGGGCCGCGACCATGCCACACGCGTCGTCGTAGGCCACGACCTGGGTGTGGTTGCCGACGCCGCAGGCGGCCAGGCGCGCCGCAAGGTGGGCAGGGTCGGGCAGGGGATGGCGGCCGTTGCTGCCGGTCTTCGCGCCCGACAGGTCTTCGTCCAGATCGAGGAAGAACGCCCCTGGCACATGCGCCGCTGCGTAGGCCTGGCGGCCGAAGCCGGGATCGGCCAGATCGAAGCGGCAATCGAACACGATCCAGTCGGGATCGCGCGCACGCTGGGCGAGATCCAGCGCGCCGATCAGCGTCGCGTAAGAGGCGCTCATTGCGGGTCGGTCAGTGCGCGATGATCACTGCGCGGTCTCGGCCGCTTCGTCGGCAGCCAGCCAGGCGCGGGCCTCATCCTCGTCGTCGAACACCCGCACCTCGGCGTTGACGAAGAGCTGCGACACCCAGGCGCTCCAGGTGAGCCACTGGTCTTCGGTCAGCACCGCGATGCGGCGGAAATCCCCCGCGTGCTGGCGCGAGAACTTGATCTCTTCCCACGCCACGTCGAGCGTGAAGCCGACCATCTGGCGCAGGTCGAAGAGCAAATCGACCTGGCCTTCGAACTGGATGTGGTAATTGACCACATCCTCGAACTCCTTGTAGTCGGCCAGGGTGAATTCGCCGAAGACGGTGAGGGCAACCATCTTCTCGGTGTTCTCGGTGCTGATCATGACAGCCTCCATGGAGTGGGCCGGATTGCAGCAACTATAGTCCGGACGCGGGTCCGGCTCAATCGGGCTTTCGGGTACTCAGTGACACGACGATGGCGCCGGCGATGATCAGCGCGATCGCCAGCCACGAGCTCGCCGGCATGATCTCGTCCCACAGCAGCATGCCGAACAGGCTGGCGAACACCACGGTCGCGTAGCTGAGGTTGGCGGAGACGACGGTGCGGCCGTAGCGGTAGGAGCGCGTCATCGCGAGCTGGGCGAGGCCGCCGAACAGCCCGACACCGAGCAGCGTCGCCAACTGGCCCGCGTCCGGGAGGTGGAGATCGCCGAACAGGCTCCAGGCGAGACCGATCGTCGTCGTCATCAGCGAGAACCAGAACACCGTGCGCACTTCCGGTTCGCCCTTGCGGCCGAGCTCGCGCAGGCTGATGTAGGCCAGGCTCGCCATCGCGCCCGAGCTCAGTCCGGCCGCTGCGCCCAGCCATTGCTCCGGCTGCAGCGTGGGGCGAAGCAGCACGACGACACCGGCAAAGCCCATCATCACCGCGCCGGAAGCGATCGCGTTCAGGCGCTCGCGAAAGAACAGCGCCAGCAGCAGCGCGACGAAGAGCGGCGAGGTGTAGTTGAGCGTCACCGCAGTCGCGAGCGGCAGCGCGCCGATCGCGAAGAAGTAGCACACGAGCGCGGTCGAGCCGGAGAGGCTGCGCGACAGATGCATGCGCCAGTGCGGCGTACGCAGCGCGACGCCCTGGCTCAACGCCAGCCCGGCCATCATCGCCATGCTCACCGCGCCGCGCCAGAACACGATCTCGCCCGTCGAGAACCCGCTCGACGCCAGCTTCACGCACACGCCCATGCAGGCGAACAGGAAGCACGAGACGATCATCCAGAAGGCGGGCATGGCGATTGCTGCATTGCAACGATACGGATGCGCATTGAACCATATCGCGGCGTTTGCGGGTTGTCGCTCGCTCGGGGTGCTTTCCCGGGCTGGGCCGCCGCTGCGATTGCCGTTAGGCTGTGGTTCTCGCTTTGCGGCTTCGTGGAGGCAACATGGCTTACGTGCTCGCCCTCGACCAGGGTACGACCAGTTCGCGCGCCATCGTCTTCGATGCGACAGGGCGCGTGCGCGGGCTGGCCCAGGCGGAGTTTCCCCAGCACTTCCCGGCGCCGGATCGGGTCGAGCACGACCCGCAGGACATCCTGCGCACCCAGTTCGACTGCGCGCGCGAGGCGCTCGCCAATGCCGGCGTCGCCGCGCGCGAGGTGGCGGCGATCGGCATCGCCAACCAGCGCGAGACCACGGTGCTGTGGGAGCGCGCCAGTGGCCGCGCGCTGGCGCCCGCGATCGTGTGGCAGGACCGTCGCACCGCCGCAGAGTGCGCGCGCCTGCGCGCCGAGGGCTGGGCAGACGATGTGCGCGCACGCACCGGGCTGGAACTCGATCCCTACTTCTCTGCCACCAAGCTTGCCTGGCTGCTCGACCATGTGGCGGGCGCGCGCCAACGTGCCGAGCGCGGCGAGCTCGCCTTCGGCACCATCGATAGCTGGCTGGTCTGGCACTTGAGCGGCGGGCGATTGCACCTAACCGATCCAGGCAACGCCTCGCGCACGATGCTGTTCAACCTGCACACGCTGGCGTGGGATCCGGTGCTGCTCGAGCGCTTGCGCATTCCTGCCGCGCTGCTGCCGCGGGTGGTGGCGAGCAGCGGCGTGTGCGGCGAGACCGACCCGAAGCTGTTCGGCGCCGCGATCCCGATCGCCGGCATCGGCGGCGACCAGCAGGCGGCCACCTTCGGCCAGGGTTGCCTCGTGCCCGGCATGGCCAAGAACACCTATGGCACCGGCTGCTTCCTGCTGATGAACACCGGTGACGTGCCGGTGGTGTCGACGAACCGGCTGCTGAGTACGGTGGCGTGGTCGGGGGTTGAGGAAAGGGCAAGCTACGCGCTCGAAGGCAGCGTGTTCATGGGCGGCGCGGTGGTGCAGTGGCTGCGCGACGCGCTCGGGCTGGTGAGGAAGGCCGCCGAGGTCGAGGCGCTCGCCGCGAGCGTGCCCGACAGCGGCGGCGTGGTGCTGGTGCCGGCCTTCACCGGACTCGGTGCGCCGTACTGGGACGCGAATGCGCGCGGTACGCTGCTCGGCCTCAGCCGCGGCAGCACCGGCGCCCACATCGCGCGCGCCGCGCTCGAGTCGATCGCGATGCAGAGCGCGGATCTGGTCGAGGCCATGCTGCGCGACGGTGCGGCGCCGCTGCACGAGCTGCGCGTCGATGGCGGGGCGGCGGCGAATGACCTGCTGATGCAGATGCAGGCCGACGTGCTCGGCGTGCCGGTGTTGCGTCCACGCCTGCTGGAGACGACCGCGTTCGGCGCGGCCTGCCTGGCGGCATTCGGTTGCGGGCTGTGGACGCGGGCGGACGAGATCGCCACGCACTGGCAGCTCGACCGTCGCTTCGAGCCGCAGTGGTCGGCCGCACGCCGGTCCGATGCCCGCGCGCGGTGGGTGCGCGCGGTCGAGCGGGCGCGGGACTGGGCGCAGGGGTAGGAGCGGGCGCCCGACGGAGGCAGGTGCGGGATGGGCACAAAGGCGGGATGAGGACCAGGAACGGGATGGCGAGCGATGACGTGAGCAGGCGCGGGCTCCACGCGGAGAGGCCGGCGAGCATCACCGCAAGGCGGCAGGCATGAATCCACTCAGTCGCGACGCCCTGCTCGCGCGCCTGTCGGCCGCGCCCGAGTGGGACATCGTGATCATCGGTGGCGGTGCTACCGGGCTCGGCTGTGCGGTCGATGCGGCGGCGCGTGGCTACGCCGTGCTGCTGGTCGAGGCCCGTGACTTCGCCGCCGGCACCAGCTCGCGCTCGACCAAGCTCATTCACGGCGGTGTGCGCTACCTGGCCCAGGGCCGATTCGGGCTGGTGCGCGAGGCCTTGCACGAGCGCGCCCACCTGCTGCGCAACGCGCCGGCGCTGGTGCATCCGCTGCGCTTCGTGGTTCCGGCGCGCACCCGGCTCGGGCGCGCCACGCTTGGCGTGGGGCTGGGTCTGTACGACCGCCTGGCCGGGGAGGGCGGGATCGGACGCAGTGTGACGCTCGATGCGGCGGCCCTGCGCGCGGCGCTGCCGGGGCTGCGCGACGACGGGCTCGCGGGCGGGGTGGCCTACTGGGATGCGCAGTTCGACGATGCCGGCCTCGCGCTCGCCCTTGCCCGCACCGCAGCCAGGTTCGGCGCGCTGGTGCTCAACCACTGTGCGCTGCGCGCCCTGGTGATCGAGGCGGCGCAGGTGCGCGGCGTTCGCATCCGGGACACGCTGTCCGGGCGCGAATGGACGGTCGGCGCGCGCTGCGTGGTCAACGCCGCCGGGGTGTGGGGCGATGCCGTGCGCCGGCTGGCCGACCCGGCCGCCGTGCCGCGCCTGCGCCCGAGTCAGGGCGTGCATGTGGTCGTGGATGGCGATTTCCTGCCCGGCCACGATGCCTTGCTGCTGCCGCGCACCGGCGATGGCCGCGTGCTGTTCATGATTCCCTGGCTCGGCAAGCTGCTGATCGGTACCACCGACACGCCGCGCGCCGATGCGCCCGACGACCCCGAGCCGCTTGCCGGCGAGATCGACTTTCTGTTGAGCACCGCGGGGCAGTGGCTGCGCCGCCCGCCTGTGCTGGCCGACGTGCGCAGCGTGTTCGCCGGGCTGCGTCCCCTGCTCGGGGGCAAGGGCGAAGGGGCCACGGGGCGGCTTTCGCGCGAACATCGGGTGGAGGTGTCGCGCCAGCGCCTGGTCAGCGTGATGGGCGGGAAATGGACGACGTATCGGCGCATGGCCGAGGATGCGATCGACGCCGCCGAGTCGGTGGCAGGCTTCGCGCGGCGGCCATCGAGCACCGCCGGACTCGCGCTCGAGGTGCCTCCGGGCCTGCCCGGCAGTGCGGGGGATGACGGCGACGCTGGCCTGCCCCTCATCCCCGAGCAACCGGGCTGCACACTGCTGCCGACCGTGGGCGACGTGCGGCGCGCCGTGCGCGAAGCGTTTGCGTTGAGCGTGGAAGACGTGCTCGCACGCCGCAGCCGGGTGCTCTTCCTCGATGCGGCGCTGGCCGCGGCCGCAGCGCCGGCAGTGGCGCGCATCCTGGCGCACGAACTCGGCTGGTCGCCTGCGCGCGAGGCGGCCGAGCTCGCCGCCTTCGTCGCGCTCGCTGCGCGCTATCGCCCGCGCAGCGACACCGTCGCCTCCAGCCCGCCCTCGGGGTGATTGCGCAGGCTGACCTCGCCGCTCTGGCTGCGCAGCAGGTTGCGCGTGATCGCCAGCCCGAGGCCGGTGCCGCCGGTCTCGCGGTTGCGCGAGGATTCGGTGCGGTAGAAGGGCTCGAAGACCTTCTCCAGCTCGTCTTCGGCCAGGCCGGGGCCGTGGTCGCGGATGCGGATCTCGAAGCCGTCCGCGCTGGCCGCGAGCGCGATGTCGACCTCGCCGCCGAACTTCACGCCGTTCTCGATCAGGTTCCACAGCGCCCGGCGCAGCGCTGAAGGCCTGCCGATGACGCGACCCTGCGCATCCTCCGCCACGCGCACCGTCCACCCCATGTCGTGCGCGTCCTGCGCCAGCGCCTGCAGCAGCGGGCCGAGCTCGATCGCCTGCGACGGGCTGCGTTCGTCCAGGCTGCGCGCGTAGGCCAGCCCTTCCTTCACCAGCCCCTGCATGGCATCGAGGTCGGACTGGATGCGGGCGCGCAGGGCCTCATCGTCCACCAGCTCGGCGCGCAGGCGCAGGCGGGTGATCGGGGTCTGCAGGTCGTGCGAGATGGCGGCGAGGATGCGGGTGCGTTCGGTGACGTGCTCGGCGATGCGCTGCTGCATCTGATTGAAGGCGGCCGCGGCCTGGGCGACCTCGGTCGGGCCACGCACGTCCATCGGTGCGCGCCCGGGATCCTCGCCGAGCGCGCGCGCAGCCTCGGCCATGCGCGACAGCGGGCGGGTGGCGATGCGTACCGCGACCCAGGTGAGCAGGCCGACGCCGGCGACCAGCGCGGCGAGCGCAGCGAGCAGGCGCCCGGGCTCGCGCGGCATGATCGGCGGCTGCGGCGGGATGCCCGGCAGGCGCACCTGCAGCGGAGTGCCGTCGGCGAGCGCCACCACGATCAGCAGCCCGGGGTGGGGGCGGTCGTCGCGCGGATGGGTATACAGGGTGGCGGCGCGCTGCGGCATTGCCTCGCGCAGCGCCGCCTGCAGCGGATGATCGCCGGCGAGCGGACGCAGGTGGTCGCGCGGCGGGCGCAATGCGAGGCGCAGGCGGCGGCGGCCGATCTCGTCGATCCAGCGTTCGCGCTCGGGCGGCGACATGCGCTCGAGCAGGTCGGCGGCGGTGGCGATCTCCTGCGCCACGCCTTCGAAGAGCGCGCTGCGGCCGATGCGCTCGCGCTCGCCGACGAAGAGCGCCAGGCTCACCGCGAGCACCAGCGCGATGCCGATCATCCAGATCAGCATCAGGCGGGCGAACAGGCTGCGCGGCAATGGCAGTCTCATGAGCGCTCGTCCGGGCGTGCGGCCTCGCGGGCCGCTCCGGTCTGGTCGCCACCGGGGCCGCCGGGGCCGCCGGGTTCGTCGCTGGCTTCCGCCGTCACCTCGGCCGCGAGCACATAGCCCTCGTTGCGCACCGTCTTGATGATCGCCGACTCGCGCGCGTTGTCGCCGAGGCGCTGGCGCAGGCGGCTCACCAGCAGGTCGATCGAGCGATCGAAGACGTCGGCCTCGCGGCCTTGGGTCAGCTCCATCAACTGGTCGCGCGACAGCACCTTCTGCGGATGCGAAAGGAACACGCCGAGCATGCGGTACTCGGCGCCCGACAGCGCGACCACGCTGCCGTCGGCATCCACCAGGTGGCGATTGACCGTGTCGAGACGCCAGTTCGCAAAGCGCAGCAGGCGCGCGTTGGCCGGCGGCGCCGCGTCGAGGTTGGGCGGCAGGGCGCGGGTGCGGCGCAGCACCGCGCGGATGCGGGCGTAGAGCTCGCGCGGCACGAAGGGCTTGGCGAGGTAGTCGTCGGCGCCCATCTCCAGGCCGATGATGCGGTCCATGTCCTCGCCGCGCGCGGTCAGCATCAGGATCGGCGTGCCGGCGTGGGCGCTGCCGCTCGCGCGCAGGTTGCGGCACAGGGTCAGGCCATCGTCGCCGGGCATCATCACGTCGAGCACGATCAGGTCGATGCGGTGCTGATCGAGCGCGGCCTTCATCTCGCGGCCATCGGCGGCGGTGGTGCAGCGCAGGCCCTGCTTCTCGAGGTAGTCGGCGAGCAACTGGCGGATGTCGCGATCGTCGTCGACGATCAGGATGTGGTCGGCAGAAGGATTCATGAGCGGTTCTCCATGGCCGGCATCTTAAGGGCAGGCATGGGGGGCTTTGTATCCCAGCGTATCTGTGGGCCGTGGCGAGACATGAAGCTGCAAAACGCCGCCCGCCGGACAAATCCGGCTTACATCGCGGTGCTGTAATGGCTCCGTCGCCCGAACGGACGGGCAACGCAGAACGCAAACCGACAGGAGAGTCATCATGAAAAGCTGGATCAAGACTTCGATCGCCGCCGCCGTCATCGCCACCGGTGCCCTCGGAACCACCGCCGCGCTGGCCTGGGGCGGTCATTGCGACGGACCGCGCGGGGGCAAGTCGGGCTGGTCGCAGATGGCGCCGGAGCAGATGAAGGCGAAGATGGCCGAGCGCGCCGAGGTGCACATGGCGCGCCTGGAACTCGCGCTGGCGCTGACGCCCGAGCAGAAGCCCGCCTTCGAGAGCTTCAAGACCGACATGAAGGCACGTGCCGAGCGCATGGCCGCGAACATGGCCGAACGTCGCGCAGCAGACCAGCCGAAGACCGCGATCGAGCGCATGCAGCGCATGGAAGAGATGAGCAAGCTGCGCCAGGCCGAGATGGGCGAGGCACGCAAGTCGGTCGAGACCTTCTATGCGACCTTGAGCGACGCACAGAAGACCGTGTTCGATGCCGAATTCCAGAAGATGGGGCGCAAGGGCGAGCGCGGCATGAAGGGCGGCGGCCCGCGTGACGGCAGCGGCATGGGCCCGGGTCGCGGCTGAGCGCTCACCCCCTCACCCCCTCACCCCCTTTCGCGTCTCGCTTCGAGGTCCGGGGCCGCCCTTCGGGGTGGCCCCGGTGTTTTTTGTGGGAGCGCCGGCAGGCGCGAATGCGACGGCCCGATACCGCCGACGCATATCGCCTCGTCACCGCCTGTTCGCGGCTTGTGCCGCTCCTGCAGGAGCTTCGATCGAGGTGCGCATGGTTCTCGCCGAGGTAACGAAAAAAGGCCATCCCGCAGGATGGCCTCTCGTCTCCTCCCCCGTTATGAGGGAAGCGGTCTCTTAGTGGAACTGCTCTTCTTCGGTCGAGCCGGTCAGCGCCTTGACCGAGGACGAACCGCCCTGGATCACGGTGGTGACGTCGTCGAAGTAGCCGGTGCCGACTTCCTGCTGGTGCGAGACGAAGGTGTAGCCCATTTCGCGCGCTGCGAATTCCGGTTCCTGAACCATTTCAACGTAGTGCTTCATGCCTTCGCCGCGAGCGTAAGCGTGGGCGAACTTGAAGGTGTTGAACCAGTTGACGTGGATGCCGGCCAGGGTGATGAACTGATACTTGTAGCCCAGCGCCGACAGCTCTTCCTGGAAGGACGCGATCTGCGAGTCGTTGAGGTTCTTCTTCCAGTTGAAGGACGGCGAGCAGTTGTACGACAGCAGCTTGCCCGGGCAGGCTGCCAGCACCGCTTGGGCGAACTCACGGGCGAAGCCGATGTCGGGCACGCCGGTCTCGCACCACACCAGGTCGGCGTACGGGGCGTAAGCGACGCCGCGGGAGATGGACTGTTCCAGGCCGTTCTTGACGCGGAAGAAGCCTTCCTGGGTGCGTTCGCCGGTGAGGAAGGGCTTGTCGTTCTCGTCGTAGTCGGAGGTGATCAGGTTGGCCGCTTCAGCATCGGTACGGGCCAGGATCAGGGTCGGCACGCCCATGACGTCGGCGGCGAAACGTGCGGAGATCAGCTTCTCGACCGCTTCGCGGGTCGGGACGAGCACCTTGCCGCCCATGTGACCGCACTTCTTGGCGGCGGCCAGCTGGTCTTCGAAGTGCACACCGGCCGCGCCGGCGGCGATCATGTTCTTCATCAGTTCGAAGGCGTTCAGCACGCCACCGAAACCGGCCTCGGCGTCGGCGACGATCGGCAGGAAGTAGTCGATGAAGCCTTCGTCGCCCGGGTTGATGCCACGCGACCACTGGATCTCGTCGGCGCGCTTGAAGGTGTTGTTGATGCGGCGAACCATGGTCGGCACCGAGTCGTAGGCGTACAGCGACTGGTCGGGGTACATGGTCTCGGAGGTGTTGCCGTCGGCGGCGACCTGCCAGCCGGACAGATACACGGCCTCGAGGCCGGCTTTGGCTTGCTGCATGGCCTGACCGGCGGTGATGGCGCCGAAGGCATTCACATAACCTTTCTTGGCGCCGCCATTCACTTTGTCCCACAGCACCTTGGCGCCGCGCTGGGCAAAGGTGTACTCGGGCTGAAGGCTGCCACGCAGGCGGACCACGTCGGCCGCGGAGTAGCCGCGCTTGACGCCTTTCCAACGGGGGTTCTCGGCCCAGTCTTTTTCGAGGGCGGCGATTTGCTGTTCGCGGGTCATGGTCATGATGCGTCCTTATGAATGCAGGAGGGGGTCAGGCATCGCGGCAGGGTCAGGCACTGCTCGCGGTGTTCCGGCTGCAGCAGTTTCGAGGGAGAAAGACGCTGCAGATGGGATGAGAGTATAGGAGGCATTCCGCGCAGCAGCAATATGTCTTATATAAGACATAAGAAAAAAATTTTTATATATTTAACAGATGGTTGCTACATGCGTTTTGTAATGTGAAAAGAAATGGAGCGCTGTGAAACGGAAAAGCGGGGTGGCTCTGCTGCATTGCACGCGCCGACGCTTTCTACAGGAGCGCTGGCAGGGCGAATGTGGCGTGGGGCTTCGGTCTCCCGCGCCGATCGCCGTGTGGCTGCTTCGAGGCTGCCGCCAAGAGGCAATCCTCGCAGCGCCTGCGGCGCGACGCCTTTGCGCCTTGGGCCTGACGCCCCTCAGAGCAAGGCCTCTGCGCTCACGACCACGCCGTCCTCGTCGGCGTACACGTAGTGGCCGGGATGGAAGGTGACGCCGCCGAAGGTGAGCGGAATGTCGACCTCCCCGGTGTTGCGCTTGACCGTCTTCTTCGGATGGGTGCCGAGCGCGAAGACGCCGAGGTCCATCTCGCCGATCGCCTTCGAGTCGCGGATGCAGCCGTAGACGATGATGCCCGCCCAGCCGTTCTTCACCGCGAGTTCGGCGAGCTGGTCGCCGACCAGGGCGCAGCGCATCGAGGCGCCGCCGTCGATCACCAGCACGCGGCCTTCTCCGGGGTTCTCCACCGCCTTGCGCACGAAGGAGTTGTCTTCGAAGATCTTCAGCGTCGACATCGGCCCGCCAAAGGCTGGGCGGCCGCCGTAGCTGGCAAACATGGGGGCGACGACGGCGAGCTTGTCTTCATGGGCGTCGCACAGGTCGGCGGTCTGGATGTTCATGTTGGCTCCTCGCAAGAAGGGGGCTGTGCGCCGGGGGCCCGACGCCGGAGCGCGCATGATAAACGACCGCATTGCGGGCGCGGCAGTGTGGGAGCGGCATCTGTGGGCGCGGGCGTGCCCGCGAAAGCGCGGCGCGTCAACGCAGGGTTCGCGGGCAAGCCCGCGCACACTGTTGCAACAGCTTGCGGACGCGTGGCTGCCATGAAAAACGGCATGTCCCGCCTTGGGAGCATGCCGTTTCCCGTATGCGCCGGAAGTACGCCGGCGAAGATCGCTCAGGCCGTGGCCGCCTCCGTCTCCTCGAACACCAGCCTCACCTTGTCGTCGTCGTCGAGGTCGATCGTCACCTTGCCGCCGTTGACCAGCCGCCCGAACAGCAACTCGTCGGCCAGCGCCGAGCGGATGGTGTCCTGGATCAGGCGCGCCATCGGGCGCGCGCCCATCAGCGGATCGAAACCCTTCTCGGCCAGCCAGGCCTTGAGATCGTCGCTGAAGTGGGCCTCGACCTTCTTCTCGTGCAACTGCGCTTCGAGCTGCATCAGGAACTTGTCGACCACACGCAGGATGATCTCGTTGTCCAGCGCCTTGAAGGAGATCATCGCATCCAGGCGGTTGCGGAACTCGGGCGAGAACAGACGCTTGATGTCGGCCATCTCGTCACCCGCCTCGCGCTTGGCCGAGAAACCGATCACGGCCTTCTGCATCGATTCGGCGCCGGCGTTGGTGGTCATGATGATGATCACGTTGCGGAAGTCCGCCTGGCGGCCGTTGTTGTCGGTGAGCGTGCCGTGGTCCATGACCTGCAGCAGGATGTTGTAGATGTCCGGATGCGCCTTCTCGATCTCGTCGAGCAGCAGCACGCAATGCGGCTTCTTGGTGATCTGCTCGGTGAGCAGGCCGCCCTGGTCGAAGCCGACGTAGCCCGGGGGCGCGCCGATCAGGCGGCTCACGGCATGGCGCTCCATGTATTCGGACATGTCGAAGCGCACCAGCTCGATGCCCAGCGTATAGGCGAGCTGGCGTGCGACTTCGGTCTTGCCGACGCCTGTGGGGCCGGAGAACAGGAAGGAGCCGATCGGCTTCTGCGGGTTACCGAGACCGGAACGCGACATCTTGATCGCCTTCGCGAGCGCCTCGATCGCGGCGTTCTGGCCGAAGACGACGTTCTTGAGGTCGCGCTCGAGCGTCTTCAGCGCCGCCTTGTCGTCGTTGGACACCGAGCGTGGCGGGATGCGGGCGATCTTGGCGACGATCTCCTCGATCTCGTTCTTGCCGATGGTCTTCTTCTGCTTCGACTTGGGCAGGATGCGCTGGGCGGCGCCGGCCTCGTCTATGACGTCGATCGCCTTGTCGGGCAGGTGGCGGTCATTGATGAACTTGGCCGACAGTTCGGCCGCGCTGGAGAGGGCGGAGTTGCTGTACTTGATGCCGTGGTGCTCCTCGAAGCGGCTCTTGAGCCCCTTGAGGATCTCCACCGTCTCGGCCACCGAAGGCTCCACCACGTCGATCTTCTGGAAGCGCCGCGACAAGGCGTGGTCCTTCTCGAAGATCTGGCGGAACTCGTTGTAGGTGGTCGCGCCGATGCACTTCAATTGCCCGGAAGAAAGCGCCGGCTTGAGCAGGTTGGACGCGTCGAGCGTGCCGCCCGAGGCTGCGCCCGCGCCGATCAGGGTGTGGATCTCGTCGATGAAGAGGATCGCGTTCGGATTCTCGATGAGCTGCTTCAATACCGCCTTGAGGCGCTGCTCGAAGTCGCCGCGGTACTTGGTGCCGGCGAGCAGCGCGCCCATGTCGAGCGCGAACACCTGCGCGTTTTCGAGGATCTCGGGTACGCGGCCCTCGATGATGCGACGCGCCAGGCCCTCCGCGATCGCGGTCTTGCCCACGCCGGCCTCACCGACCAGCAGCGGGTTGTTCTTGCGCCGGCGGCACAGGGTCTGGATGACGCGCTCGACCTCTTTCTCGCGACCGATCAGCGGGTCGATCTTGCCCACCAGCGCCTGCTGGTTGAGGTTCTGCGTGTAGCTCTCGAGCGCGCCGCCCGCCTGCTTCTCTTCCTGCTCCTGCTCGCCCGGTTCGGATTCGCTGCGGCCCTGCGGCGCAGCGCCCTGCGGCGGCGCCTTGGAGATGCCGTGCGAGATGAAGTTCACCACGTCCAGGCGCGAGATGTTCTGCTTCTGCAGGAAATACACCGCATGCGAATCCTTCTCGCCGAAGATCGCCACCAGCACGTTGGCGCCGGTGACCTCTTTCTTGCCCGAGGACTGGACGTGCAGGATCGCGCGCTGGATCACGCGCTGGAAACCCAGCGTGGGCTGGGTGTCGATCTCGTCCGTGCCTTCGATGCGCGGGGTGTGTTCTTCGATGAAGCCGTTCAACTCGCGGCGCAGCTCGTCGATGTTGGCGGCGCACGCCTTCAGCACCTGGGCGGCGGAAGGGTTGTCCAGCAGGGCAAGCAGAAGATGTTCCACGGTGATGAACTCGTGGCGCTTCTGCCGTGCCTCGACGAAAGCCATGTGCAGGCTGACTTCAAGCTCTTGCGCGATCATTCAATTCTCCTCCATCACGCATGCCAGCGGATGTTGATGCTGACGAGCAAACGAGGTGACCTGCTCTACCTTGGTCGTGGCGATGTCTCTGGGAAAGACGCCGCATACCCCCATGCCCTCTCTGTGGACTTGGAGCATGACTCGCGTGGCACGTTCGCGATCCATGCCGAAATATTTCTGCAGGACGACGATGACGAAATCCATCGGCGTGTAGTCGTCGTTCAGCAGCAATACCTTGTACATAGGCGGCGGACGAGTGCGCGTCCGCTGTGCCTCCAGTACCTGATCATCTTGTTTTCGGGTGCCCATAAAATCATTCTAATGGAGTCGAAGCAGAGTGCAACACGCTGGGGGACCTCCCGCATAGGGCGGTTTACCCGTTCGCTGCGGTGGTGGTGGCGCACACGGGATTGCTTCGCGTGTCTTGCGCTGCGGCAAAGATCGAAGCCCGCGCAGCAAAAGGGGTTAAGGCAGAAAGCGCGCGCTCCGGCGGGTTCCGGGTGCTGCGCTGCGCCAAATGTGCGCGTAAAAAGAGCGTTGACGCTGCATGAACGAATGCGTAAAACCTGAGTCGTGCGCTCGCCAAGGCTCGATGCCGAAAGGGTTTTCCCCGACGTCCTTGTGTCCCTGCCGGCGCCTAAACCCACCGCAGCAGTGACGCTGTCGCGGCGTAACAAGCAACCTTCAAGGATTCAAGCAATATGGCAACTGGTACCGTGAAGTGGTTCAACGATTCCAAGGGTTTTGGGTTCATCACGCCCGATGATGGGAGCGAGGATCTTTTCGCACATTTCTCCGCCATCAACATGAGCGGTTTCAAGAGCCTGAAGGAAGGCGACAAGGTGTCCTTCGAGGTGACCCAGGGTCCCAAGGGCAAGCAAGCGTCGAACATTCAGCGCGCCTGACGACCTGCGGTGCCGATTGTCGTGTCGCCGACCCGGCGCACGACGGTCGAGGGTGCTGCCTTCGGGCGTAGTGGGCTCCAGAAAGCATTAAGGCCATCAGATCACTGATGGCCTTAATGCTTTCTGGAGCTTTGCTGTCCTGCTGTCGATCCCGGCTATGAGAAAGGATCTGCTCGCGTCTGCGGCGTCTGCGTCATGCCGGTTGCTGCATGGAACAACCGGCTTCGGGATGTGAATCCCGACGCAGCAGGATTACTTCAGCTTCACTTCCTTGTACGGCACGTGCTTGCGCGCGACGGGATCGTACTTGTTGAACTCGAGTTTCCCAGGCGTCGTGCGCTTGTTCTTCGAGGTGGTGTAGAAGTGACCCGTACCGGCGGTCGACTCCAGCTTGATCTTTTCGCGAATGCCCTTGGCCATGGCGTTCTCCGTTCAGTGCGGTTGCTTACAGCTTCTCGCCGCGGGCGCGAAGCTCGGCAACGACGACGTCGATGCCTTTCTTGTCGATCGTGCGCAGACCTGCATTGGATACGCGCAGGCGGATCCAGCGGTTCTCGCCTTCACTCCAGAAGCGGCGGCTCTGCAGGTTGGGCAGGAAGCGGCGCTTGGTTTTGTTGTTTGCGTGGGAAACGTTATTTCCCACCATCGGTGCTTTACCGGTCACTTGGCAGACGCGAGCCATACGATGCTCCAGGGAATTCTGATTGCGGAAAACGAAAGAGGATAATGCAACATTGGCGCTCAAGGCAAGCCCCGCGCTCCAATTTTGCACGTGAAACCGATGCCCGCAACGCTGCGGGCAGGAGATGGCGGTTGGGCGCGGGCGCACGTCACAGCAGGCCGCGTTCGGCGAATGATAGCGGAGATCCGTGTGCCGGCACCACGAAGTGGTCGAGGACACGGACGTCGACGAGGTTGAGCGCGTCCTTCAGCGCGCGGGTCAGCAACTCGTCGGCCGTGCTCGGCTCTGCGGCGCCGGAGGGGTGGTTGTGAGCGAAGATCACCGCGGCGGCGTTGTGGGCGAGGGCGAGCTTGACCACTTCGCGCGGATACACCGAGGTCTGGGTCAGCGTGCCGCGGAACAGGTCGACCGCTTCGATCAGGCAATGACGGGCATCGAGCAGCATCACGCAGAAGGTCTCGTGCGGCAGGTGGCCGAGGCGCAGGCGCAGCCAGTCGCGCACGACCTGGGGGGCGTCGAACAGGGGGCGCTCGCACAAGGTCTCGCGCAGCGCGCGCCGCGACAGTTCCATGACCGCCTGCAGTTGGGCATACTTTGCCAGTCCCATGCCGGGTACCGCGGCAAAGTCCTGCGCCCCGGCGCTGCACATGCGGGTGAGGCTGCCGAAGCGTGAGAGCAGGGTGCGCGCCAGATCGACCGCGCTCTGTCCGCGGATGCCGACGCGCAGGAAGATCGCCAGCAACTCCGCGTCCGAAAGGGCCGTCGCGCCGCGCGCCAGCAGTTTCTCGCGCGGACGCTCGTCCGCCGGCCAGTCGGTGATTGCCATGATGTGTCGGGCTCCTCGGGCGCACGCGATGCGCATTATTCAATTGGCATTACTGCCGAGTATAAGTGATTGTCATGACTGTGTTGAAGGGTCGCAGGATTGTTCTCGGGGTCAGCGGTGGCATCGCGGCCTACAAGGCGGCGGAGCTTGTCCGCCTGCTGGTCAAGGCCGGCGCCGATGTGCATGTCGTGTTGAGCGAGGGCGGCGCGCGTTTCGTGACCGCGGTCACTTTCCAGGCGCTTTCGGGCAACACGGTGTGGACCGACCTGTGGGATGCGCGCATGCCCAACAACATGGCGCACATCGATCTCGGTCGCGATGCCGACGCCATCCTCGTCGCGCCGGCCACGGCGGACTTCATCGCCCGCGTGGCGCAGGGGCGCGCGGATGATCTGCTCAGCACCCTGGCGCTGGCGCGCGATGTGCCGCTGATCGTGGCGCCGGCGATGAACCGGCAGATGTGGGAGTCGCCGCCGACGCAGCGCAACGTCGCCCTGGTCCGTGGCGACGGTGTCACGGTGTTCGGCCCGGCCGCTGGCGACCAGGCCTGTGGCGAGGTCGGCATGGGGCGCATGCTCGAGCCGGAGGAACTGCTCGAGCGTCTGGAGGGCTTCTTCGTGCCCAAGCTGCTCGCCGGGCGCAAGGTGGTGATGACCGCAGGACCCACCTTCGAGGCGATCGACCCGGTGCGCGGCATCACCAACATCAGCTCGGGAAAGATGGGTTACGCGCTGGCGCGTGCCTGTGCGCAAGCGGGGGCCGAGGTCGTGCTGGTGAGCGGCCCGGTGAGTCTGGCGGTGCCGGCGGATGTGCGCTGCGTGCCGGTTGCGAGTGCGCTGCAGATGCGCGCGGCGGTGCTCGAGGCGTTGCCCGGGGCGCAGGTGTTCATCGGCGTGGCCGCGGTGGCCGACTATCGACCGCTGACGACGGCAGAACACAAGCTGAAAAAAACTTCCGATACCTTGACTGTGGCGCTGACGCCCAATCCGGACATCCTCGCCGAGGTGGCCGCGCGCGAAGATGCGCCGTTCTGCGTCGGATTTGCCGCCGAGAGCCGCGATCTCGACGCCTACGCCGAGGGCAAGCGACGCAACAAGCGCCTGCCGATGCTGGTGGGCAACCTCGTCAGCGATGGCATGGGCGGCGACGACAACACGGTGATCCTGTACGACGACGCCGGCCGCCACCCCTTGCCGAGGGCGTCCAAGGCCGAGGTCGCGCACGGGATCGTCGCCCACCTGGCGCGGCTGCTCGCCGATTGAGCTGCTGCGCTGGCGTGCCGGTGGGCACCAGAACGAGATGCAATTGATTGTGCCGGCCCCAGCCATGGGGGCGGGCACGCAGGGAGAACCGAGATGCACCGAATCGACGTCAAGCTGCTCGATGAGCGCCTGAAGACCCATCCGCCGGCCTACGCCACCGACGGTGCCGCTGGACTGGACCTGCGCGCCTGCCTGCCGGGGCCGATCACGCTCCATCCGGGCGAGACCACGCTGGTCCCGAGCGGGCTGGCGATCCACCTCGCCGACCCCGAGCTGGCGGCGATGGTGTTGCCGCGTTCCGGGCTGGGGCACAAGCACGGCATCGTTCTCGGCAATCTGGTCGGCCTGATCGATTCCGACTACCAGGGGCAGATCTTCGTGTCGGTGTGGAACCGGGGGCGGGCGAGCTTCACCATCCAGCCGATGGAACGCATCGCCCAGCTCGTGGTGGTGCCGGTGCTTCAGGTCGGCTTCAATCTGGTTGACAGCTTCGACGCCAGTACGCGTGGCGCGGACGGTTTCGGCAGCACGGGCAAGCATTGATGCATGCGGGCATTCCCACCGGGGTGCATGTGCTGTGCGAGCGCGACGGGCGCTTGCTGCTGATGCGGCGCGCCGGTACGGGTTTTTTCGACGGGCTTTACAGCCTGCCGGGCGGCCATGTGGAACCCGGCGAGTCGGTGCGCATGGCGGCGCGGCGCGAGCTGCGCGAGGAGACGGGGCTCGAGGTCGAGCTTGATGCCTTGCAGTTGCTCGGTGTCGTCCATCGTCTCTCGGACACGAACCGCATCGACTTCTTCGTGCGCGCCGGGCGCTTCGCCGGCGAGCCACGCATCGTCGAGCCCGACAAGTGCGACCGCCTCGAATGGCATGCTCCCCGACTGCTGCCCGCCGAGACGGTGCCCTACGTGCGCGCGGCGCTGGAAGCCGGCGAGCCGCCTTGGGTGCTCGAGCTTGGCTGGCGGGATGGGGCGTGAGCGCTGCGAGACCGTTGCAATCCTCTGGTCGGTGGCCGCGGCCGGAGCTTGTCCGGGCGATTGACGGATTCCTATAATTCCGCCTTGCAGCGTCGGCGATGATGCCGACGCGCGGAAATACAGACGGGAGAGAGCGATGAAGGCCTTGAACAGATTGGTCGTACTGTGCGCAGCAGGCCTTGGCCTGCCCCTGATCGCCGTCGCGGCGGAGCTGCCGAAGGTCGATCTGGCGCGCGCCGCCGAGATCAGTGGCGGACGCTGCGCCCTGTGCCACGGCGCCGAGGGCGACAGCTCGTCGCCGCTATATCCGCGTCTGGCCGGCCAGCACCATCAGTACATCGCCAAGCAACTCGGCGATTTCAAGTCGGGCCGGCGCAAGAGCGACACCATGAACGGCATGGCGCAGGACCTGACCCCGGAGGAGATGCTCGCGCTCGGCGTGTATTTCGAGCAGAAGCCGACCAAGCCGCGTGAGGCCCGGGATGCCGAGCTCGCCGCGGTCGGGCGCTACATCTTCCATCGCGGCAACGACTTTTCCGGCGTGGCTGCCTGTGCCGGCTGCCATGGTGACAAGGGGCACGGCACCGAGCAGTTGCCCCGCCTGGCCGGACAGGTGCCGCGCTACACCGAGTCGCAGTTGAAGTCCTTCAACACGCGCGAGCGCACCAACGACAACGAGGTCATGCATTCGGTCGCATCGAAGCTCACCGAGCTCGAGGTCAAGGCGGTGGCGCTGTACATCAGCACGCTCGACTGAACGCTGCGCGAGCCCCGGGCCCCGTTGCGCAGCGGGGCTGAAACCGCCGAGGGCAGAAACACGAACGGGGTCTTCGCGACCCCGTTTTCCATCGTGCGCGCGGGTGCCTCAGGCGAGCATGTCGGCCCAGATGTTCCGCGCCCAGGCCAGCGCGGACTTGCCCTCGAGCTCGTTCGCCATCGACGACACGCCGCCGGCGCCGTCGACCGGGATCGGCTGCCTTTTCTCCGCGTCGAACTGGTGCACCGACGCCACGTGGATGACGTTCTTGGCATCGACGAAGCTGTAGCAGGTGTTCATCACCACCGGCGTCGGGTTGGGCGGCAGGCCCTCGAACAGGTTGAGGATGGCGGCGGCGGCCACCTTGGCGTGCTGGTTTGCCATGTGGCCCGACTTCGGCATCGCCGGCGCCGGGAACAGCGCGTCACCGAGCACATGTACGCCGGGCATGCCCTTGGCCTCCAGCGTCAGCCAGTCGACGTCGACCCAGGCATCGTTGATCAGCGGCAGGCCCGCGGCGGCAGCGATGTTGCCTGCTCGCATGGGCGGAATCACGTTGAGCACGTCGGCCTTGATCGAGTCGAACTCGAGCTCGGCGGTGAGCGTGTCGGCGTCGACGCTTTGCAGCGCGCTGTTGGGCACGTATTCGATCAGCGCGCCGTAGCGCTCGAAGGCCTGGGTGAACAGCGCCTTCTTCGACTGGATTTCGCCGTTGGCGTCGAGCACCAGCACCTTGGATTTAGGCTTGGCTTCGCGCAGGTAGTTGGCGACCAGGCAGGCGCGCTCGTAGGGTCCGGGCGGACAGCGGTAGGGCGCGCGCGGGATGTGCATTGCGAACACGCCGCCATCGGGCATGGCCTCGAGCTGCTTGCGCAGCAGCACGGTCTGCGGGCCAGCCTTCCAGGCGTGCGGGATGAGTTCCTGGTTGCCCTCGAGTCCGCCGATCCGCCCCGGCAGGAAGTCGATGCCGGGCGACAGCACGAGGCGGTCCCAGGCAATCGCGCCATGTTTGGCCGTGGTGACCGTCTTCTTGTCGATGTCGATCGCGGTGGCTTCGTCGGTGATCAGCTTCACGCCCCACTTCGACTGCAGGTTTTCGTAGCTGACCGTGATGTCTTCGAGCTGCTTGATGCCGCCGATGACGAGGTTCGAGATCGGGCACGACACGAAGGTGGTGTTGCGCTCGATGAGGGTGACGTCGACCGCGCCGTTGCCCCACATGCGCAGGTACTTCGCCGCGGTTGCGCCGCCGTAGCCGCCGCCCACGATGACGACGTGGTGGCGTGCCTTTGTCGTTGCCGCCATGGCGTTGCCGATGAATGCGGGGAGGGCGCTCGTGCCGGCCGCAGCGACGGCTGCCGATTTGATGAAAGTGCGTCGATTCAACATCTTGCTCGTCTCCGTCGTCATTTTTGTGCGGCGAACCAGGTGGTGATCAGGTCGAGCTGCTCGTCGGTATAGCCGACCACGATCTGGTGCATGATCGTCGCCGGCTTGTCGCCCGAGCGGTAGTCGGCAAGCTTCTGCAGCAGCTTCTCCTTCGGCTCGCCGGCGAGCGATTCCATGCCGCCCAGGCTCTTGCCGTTGGTTCCGTGACAGTTGGCGCAGGTGGCGGCCAGGTTGCGCGCGAGATTGGGGTCTGGCGCGGGCCCCTGAGCGTGTGCGGCGCCGACCAGGCCGGCGATGCCGAATGCGGCGATGGCGATGTTCAGCTTCACTGTGGTGCTCCTCTGGTGGGATATCGGAGGTTTGCGGGCGCTCACCGGTGCTGCCGGCCGCGGCCATGGCGATCGACGCAGGTGGCGAGTATAGCCCGCACATCAGACCCGAACGGCTTGAAAGCGTGCGTCGCAGCGTGTCGACTTGCACATGGAATCATATTTGCTGCAATACACAAATATTAGCGCTTGACTATATGATTCTATAGTTTTAGATTTGATTCAAATCAAAAATGCAGCGATAGACGAGGCTGATATGGACGAGCTGGAGAAGGTCTTCGAAAGCGCTGCCGAGTATTTCGGCCTGCTGTCCGAGCCGTCGCGGCTGAAGATCATGCACTGCCTGTGCGATGGCGAGCGCTCGGTGAACGAGGTGGTCGAGGCCTCCGGGCTCAACCAGGCCAATGCGTCCAGGCACCTGAACATGTTGTACCGCGCGGGGGTGGTGGGTCGGCGGCGTGAGGGGGTGCAGGTGATGTATCGCCTCATCGACCCCAATTTCACCGAACTGTGCCGCACCGTGTGCGTGCGCATTGCCTCCCGCGAGCATCTGCACGCACCGGAGACCGGGCTGTTGAAGCTCGATGACGAGGATGGCGATCGTGAAGCGTGACGTTTTTGAGTGTGCTTTGAGAACAAAGAGGGGAGACAAGGCATGGCGATGATTGATGCCCGGCCCGGCCGGGTCAGGCCTGCGCCGGAAAACTTCCTGACCGACGCGCAGATTGCGGCGGTCAAGGATGGGCGGCGGGATTTTCTGCGCAAGGCGTTCCTGACCGCCTCGGCGGCCATGGCCGCGCCCGCGGTGGCGCGTGCCGCGGTGGAGGGGGATCCGGCGATCCTCGAACTGCCGCAGTGGTCGACCACGCTCGGCCTGCCGGTCGCGGCCAACCCCTACGGCATGCCCTCGAAATACGAGCGCGGCCTGCAGCGCCGCGAGAGCCCGGGCCTGACCCGGGTCGGCGGCTCGTCGGTGGCGTTTACGCCGCTGCAGGGCCTGTTCGGCATCATCACGCCGTCCGGCCTGCACTTCGAGCGTCACCACCAGGGCTGGCACGACGTCGACCCGTCGAAGCACCGCCTGATGATCAACGGCATGGTCAAGACCAGTGCCGTGTTCACCATGGACGACATCATGCGGCTGCCCTCGGTGTCGCGCATCCACTTCATCGAGTGCGGCGCCAACACCGGCATGGAGTGGGGCAACGTCGCGGTGCCGACCGTGCAGTACTCGCACGGCATGCTGTCCTGTTCCGAATTCACCGGCGTGCCGCTGAAGGACATCCTCGACATGTGCGGCGCCGACTACAAGAAGGGGCGCTTCGTGCTCGCCGAGGGCGCGGACGGCTCGTCGATGACGCGCACGATCCCGATGGAGCTCATCGAGTCGGGCGAGGTGCTGGTGGCCTACGGCATGAACGGCGAGATGTTGCGCCCCGAGAACGGCTACCCGCTGCGCCTGGTGGTGCCGGGCGTGCAGGGCGTGAGCTGGGTGAAGTGGCTGCGCCGCATCGAAGTCGGCGACAAGCCCTGGGGCGCCAAGGACGAGGCGGTCCATTACATGGACCTGATGCCCGACGGCCTCCACCGCCAGTACACCTCGGTGCAGGAGTGCAAGTCGGTCATCACCACGCCTTCGGGCGGGCAACTGCTGCTCGACAAGGGCTTCTACAACATCTCGGGCATGGCGTGGTCGGGCCGCGGCAAGGTCACGCGGGTCGACGTGTCGACCGATGGCGGCATCAACTGGCGCCAGGCGCGCCTGGAGACGCCGGTGCTGTCGAAGGCGGTCACCCGCTTCAACATCGACTGGGTGTGGGACGGCAAGCCGGCGATCCTGCAGTCGCGTGCGGTCGACGAGACCGGCTACGTGCAGCCGAGCTATGGCCAGTTGCGCGCGGCGCGCGGCACCAAGTCCATCTATCACAACAACGCCATCCAGTCCTGGAAGGTGGTCGAATCCGGGGAGGTGAGCAATGTCCAGGTTCTCTAAGACGCTGATTGCGCTGCTCCTGGCGGGCGCCGCGACCTCGGCCGCGGCCTGGGATCGCTACCCCGGCATCGGTCGCGAGGCCACGCCGGCCGAGGTGAAGGCCTGGGACATCGACGTGCGCCCGGACTTCGCCGGCCTGCCCAAGGGGCGCGGCAATGTCGACGACGGCATCACGCTGTGGGAAACCCACTGCGCCAGTTGCCACGGCGTGTTCGGCGAGTCCAACGAGGTGTTCACGCCGCTCGTCGGTGGCACCACGCTGAAGGACATCGAGACCGGTCGGGTCGAGGCGCTGGTCACCGGCTCCTTCCCGCAGCGCACGACGCTGATGAAGGTGCCGACCGTGTCGACGCTGTTCGACTACATCCAGCGCGCGATGCCATGGACGGCGCCAAAATCGCTGAAACCCGACGAGGTTTATGCGATCCTCGCCTACCTCCTGAACCTGGCCGAAGTGGTCCCGGCCGACTTCGAGCTGAGCGACGAGAACATCCGCGAGGTCCAGGAGCGCATGCCCAACCGCAACGGCATGACCACCGACCACGGCATGTGGCCGGGCGCATCGCAGGCCAAGGGCGGCATCGGCAACGGCGGTACGCCCGACGTCAAGAACGTGGCGTGCATGAAGGACTGCAAGAAGGAAGTGGTGGTCGCTTCGGCGCTGCCCGACTACGCGCAGGACGCGCACGGCAACCTCGCCGAGCAGAACCGCCCCGTGGGCCAGACGCGCGGCAAGCCGACCGGCGCACCCGCCGAAGGCAGCGCAGACGGCGCCAAGGAAGGTGCGGCGGCTGCGCCCGCGGCTGGGGCTGCCACCCTCGCGCTCGCCAATGCCAAGGGCTGCATGGCCTGCCATGGCGTGGCCAACAAGATCGTCGGCCCCGGGTACAATGAAATTGCACAAAAGTATCAGGGCCAGGCGGATGTCGAAGCCAAGCTCGTCGCCAAGGTGAAGAGCGGTGGCCAGGGCGTCTGGGGGGCGGTGCCGATGCCGCCGCAAGGCCACGTCAAGGACGAAGAGCTCGCGCAACTCGTCAAGTGGATTCTGGAAGGCGCGAAAGCGCAGTAACACCTAAACAAGGAGAGACGGGATGAACAATCAACGCAGGGATACCCTGAAGGCCGGCGGTGGGCTGGGCATGCTCGGTCTGCTGGCGGCAGCGGGCTTCATCAAGCCGGAAATGGCGCACGCGGCCTGGAACCAGACCGCGTTCGACGCCAAGAACATGGACGCCGCGTTCGCCGCCTTCAGCGCCGGCAAGCCGGCCGAGAGCGCCGACGTGGTGATCACCGCGCCGGACATCGCCGAGAACGGCGCCGTGGTCCCGGTGGGCGTGGTCAGCAACCTGCCCAAGACCGAGCAGATCGTGATCATGATCGAGAAGAACCCGAACATGGTCGCCGCCACCTTCACCCTGCCCGAAGGCACGGTGGCCGACGTGCAGACGCGCGTGAAGATGGGCCAGACCTCCGACGTTTACGCGATGGTCAAGGCCGACGGCAAGTTCTACATGGCCAAGAAGGAAGTCAAGGTCACCCTCGGCGGCTGCGGCGGCTGATCCGACACATAGATCAAGGAGAGAAACACTATGGCAAGCCCGATGCGCATTCGCGCCGCAGCCAAGGATGGCGTCACCGAAGTCCGCGTGCTGATGTCCCACGTCATGGAAACCGGCCAGCGCAAGGATTCGGCCGGTGCCGTGATTCCGGCCCACTTCATCACCGAGCTCACCGCCAAGCACAACGACAAGCTCGTGCTCAGCGCCGAATTCGGCCCCTCCGTGTCCACCAACCCCTACCTCGCCTTCAAGTTCAAGGGCGGGGCCAAGGGTGACAAGCTGGTCGTGACCTGGGTGGACAACAAGGGCGACACCCGCAGCGACGAAGTACAGGTTGCGTGATCGTTCGCGAAGGCCCGCGCCCACGGGCGCGGTCTGCCGCCCTGTCGGCCGCGAGGCCGGCAAGTCAATAAGCAGGGGTCTGCATGCACGGACCCTGGAGGAGAGACGATGAAAAAACGACTCATGTTCGCTGCAGTGAGCGCCGCAGCGATGCTGGGCAGCCCGCTGGTGTCGGCGAACGAGGAACTCAACTTCGACGCCTACCGCGAGATGCTCGCCGACGGCAACCCGGCCGAGCTGTTCGAGATGGAAGGCGAGGAGCTCTGGCGCACCGCGCGCGGCCCGAAGAACGCCACGCTCGAGCAGTGCGACCTCGGCCTCGGGCCGGGTGTCGTGGAAGGCGCCGCTGCGCAGTTGCCGCGCTACTTCGAGGACACCGGCAAGGTGCAGGACCTCGAGTCGCGCCTGCTGAGCTGCATGGAGACCCAGCAGGGCATCGCGCCCGCGGAGGTCGTCAACGGCAGCTTCGGCAAGGGCGAGCGCGCCAAGGTGGCGGCGCTGGTGGCCTATGTCGTCACCCACTCGAAGGGCAAGCCCATCGCGGTCGACCTGTCGCATCCGAAGATGAAGGAGATGTACGACATGGGTGAGCGTGCCTTCTTCTACCGCACCGGCGCGATGGACTTTGCCTGCTCGTCCTGCCACAGCCAGGACGACAAGCGCATCCGCGCCACGCAACTGCCCAACATCACCAAACCCGAAGGCGCGGCGGCGGGCTGGGGCTCGTGGCCGGCCTACCGCGTGTCGAACTCGCAGTTCTGGACCATGCAGCACCGCCTGTGGGATTGCTTCCGCCAGCAGCGCACGGCCGAGCCGGTGTTCGCGTCGGACGTGACGATCGCGCTGTCGGTGTTCATGGCGGGCAAGGGCAACGGCGGCGAGGCCCAGTGGCCCGGCGTGAAGCGTTAAGGAGGACATGACATGAAGAAACTGATCTGTGCGCTCCCGCTCGCGCTCGCCGCATCGTTCGCCCACGCCGACGAGCTGCAGGCCAAGGTCGAGCAGATGATGGTCGATTCGTTCAAGGCCAATGGCATCGCTTCGATCGATCGCCAGAAGCAGGACGCGATCCAGAAGGCCTGCTCGAGCCTGACGCCGCCCGACGCCGAGACCATGAAGAAGCTCGAGGCCGCCGAGATGGCGACGATCCAGTGGCCGTCCGACGGCAACTACACCGGCGGCGACTGGAAGGAAGGGCAGAAGATCGCGGCCAGCGGTCGCGGCCTGACCTGGACCGACAAGACGCCCGACAACAACGGTGGCGGCTGCTACAACTGCCACGCGATGGACCCGAAGGAAGTCTCCGAGGGCACCATCGGCGTCAGCCTCGAGGGCTACGGCAAGCTGCGCGGCAACTCGGAAGAGATCGTCAAGTACACCTGGGGCAAGCTGTGGAACTCCAAGGCCTACAACGCATGCAGCGACATGCCGCGTAACGGCTACGGCGGCATCCTCACCGAAGCGCAGATCCGCCACGTGATGGCCTATCTGTTCGACCCTGCCTCGCCGGTCAACCAGTAAGTTCCGCCTGAAGGCGGTCCACACGGGCCCGCGGCCTCGGCCCCGGGCCCTTGTTTCATCCCGAGTGCGGCAGGGAGGGTCTGCCACGTCCGCGCTCCCGTTCATGCAAAGGGTTTTCCCATGTCGATGAATCGTCGTGAATTCATGCAGATGCTCGCCGTTGCGGCGGCCGGTGGCATGACGCTGCACTCGAACTTCGCCCGCGCCGAGAAGGCCGCCGAGGCGCTCTACGACCTGCCGCCCTTCGGCAACGTCAGCCTGCTGCACATGACCGACTGCCACGCGCAGTTGCTGCCGATTTACTTCCGCGAGCCCAACGTCAACCTCGGTGTCGGCAGCATGCGCGGCAACGCGCCGCACATCGTCGGCGAGGGCTTCCTCAAGCATTTCGGCATCAGGCCGGGCAGCCTCGAGGCGCACGCCTTCACCTATCTCGACTTCGTCGAGGCGGCGAAGACCTACGGCAAGGTCGGCGGCTTCGCGCACCTGTCCACGCTGGTCAAGAAGATGAAGGCCAGCCGCCCCGGCGCGCTGCTGCTCGACGGCGGCGATACCTGGCAGGGTTCGGGCACCGCGCTGTGGACCAACGCGCAGGACATGGTCGACGCCTGCAAGCTGCTCGGCGTGGACGTGATGACCCTGCACTGGGAGTCGAGCTACGGCGCCGAGCGCGTCAAGGAGATCGAGGAGAAGGATTTCGCCGGCAAGATCGACATCGTCGCCCAGAACGTGAAGACCACCGATTTCGAGGACCCGGTCTTCAAGCCCTACGTCATCAAGAACATCAACGGCGTGCCGGTGGCCATCGTCGGCCAGGCCTTCCCCTACACCCCGATCGCCAACCCGCGCTGGCATACGCCGGACTGGAGCTTCGGCATCCGCGACGAGGACATGCAGCAGGCGGTGGACGCCGCGCGCGCCGAGGGCGCGCAGGTGGTGGTCGTGCTGTCGCACAACGGCATGGATGTGGACCTGAAGATGGCGAGCCGCGTCACCGGCATCGACGCCATCTTCGGCGGCCACACCCACGACGGCATGCCGGCGCCCACCGTGGTGGAGAACGCCGGCGGCAAGACCCTGGTGACCAACGCCGGCTCGAACGGCAAGTTCCTCGGCGTGATGGACTTCGACGTCAAGGACGGCAAGGTCGCCGACTTCCGCTACAAGCTGTTGCCGGTGTTCTCCAACTTGCTGCCGGCCGACCCCGAGATGGCCGCCTTCATCGACAAGACGCGCGCACCCTTCCTCGAGAAGCTCACCGAGAAGCTCGCCGTCACCGAGGGCCTGCTCTACCGCCGCGGCAACTTCAACGGCTCGTGGGACCAGCTCATCGTCGATGCGCTGATCGCGGAGAAGGACGCCGAGATCGCCTTCTCGCCCGGTTTCCGCTGGGGCACCTCGCTGCTGCCGGGCGACACCATCACCATGGAGCATCTGCTCGACCAGACCGCGATCACGTACCCGTGGACCACGCTCACCGAGATGAGCGGCGAGATGATCAAGACCATCCTCGAGGACGTGGCCGACAACCTCTTCAACCCCGACCCTTACTACCAGCAGGGCGGCGACATGGTGCGCGTGGGCGGCCTGCAATACACCTGCGACCCCAACGCGGCGATGGGCAAGCGCATCGACAACATGATGCTCAAGGGCAAGCCGATCGAGGCCGGCAAGACTTACAAGGTCGCCGGCTGGGCGCCGGTGTCTGAAGAAGCGAAGGATTCCGGCCCCGCAGTGTGGGACGTGGTCGCCAACTACCTGCGCGGGCAGAAGGTGATCAGCCAGCGTGCGCTCAACCTGCCGACGCTCAAGGGCATGGAAGGCAACCCCGGCGTGGCGATCTGAACCTTTCGTCCGACCGCGTCACCACTTTGCAGACGAGGCCCGCCGCCGTGAAGCAGCACGGCGGCGGGCCTCGTCGCGCAAGGGATGCGACCGCGTGGCGCCCGTTCGACAAGCGCCATGCCAAGGTTTTCAGCTTTCTGTAAGGTGCTGTAAGCGATAAGTAAGAGTGATGTTTCTATAATTCGCCAACCTTCGCATGACCGGCATTGTTTCTGCCATGTTCATGCGACGGTGGTGTTTCACACATAACGAGGAGACATGATGGACAACAACAGTTCAGGCTACTGGAAAGCCGTGCTGGGCCTCCTGACCAAGATCATGATCATTTGGTTCTTGGTCTCGTTCGGTGCCGGCATCCTCTTTGCGCCTGCCCTCAACAGCATCTCGTTGGGTGGCTATCCGCTCGGGTTCTGGTTCGCCCACCAAGGTTCGATCTACATCTTCATCGCGCTGATCTTCTGGTACGCGAAGAAGATGGGTGACATCGACCGCCAGTTCGACGTCCACGAGGAGTAAGGGGATTATGGATCTTCAGACAATCACCTATCTGGTGGTCGGCGCGTCGTTTGCGCTGTACATCGGCATCGCCATCTGGGCGCGTGCCGGCAGCACCAGCGAGTTCTATGCCGCGGGTGGCAGCGTGCACCCGATCACCAACGGCATGGCCACTGCGGCCGACTGGATGTCGGCGGCGTCCTTCATCTCCATGGCCGGCCTCATCGCCAACATGGGCTACGGCGGCGGCCTGTTCCTGATGGGCTGGACCGGCGGCTACGTTCTGCTGGCGATGCTGCTGGCACCGTACCTGCGCAAGTTCGGCAAGTTCACCGTGCCGCAGTTCATCGGCGATCGCTTCTACTCGCAGACGGCATCGACGGTGGCGGTGATCTGCCTGCTGACCGCGTCGCTGACCTACATCATCGGCCAGATGACCGGCGTCGGTGTGGCGTTCTCGCGCTTCCTTGGCGTGTCGAGCGAGACCGGCATCTACATCGGCATGGCGATCGTGTTCATGTATGCGGTGTTCGGCGGGATGAAGGGCATCACCTACACCCAGGTGGCGCAGTACATCGTGCTGATCGCGGCCTACCTGGTGCCGGCGATCTTCATCTCGCTGCAGCTCACCGGCAACCCGCTGCCGCAACTCGGCCTCGGCTCGAACATCTCGGGCACCGAGACCTCGCTGCTGGCCAAGCTCGACCTGGTGGTCAAGGACCTCGGCTTCGACCAGTACACCACGTCGATGCCGGGCAGCATGCTCAACATGTTCATGTACACGCTGTCGCTGATGATCGGCACCGCGGGTCTGCCGCACGTCATCATGCGATTCTTCACCGTGCCGACGGTGAAGGATGCGCGTAGCTCGGCGGGTTGGGCGCTGATCTTCATCGCCCTGCTGTACACGACGGCCCCTGCGGTCGCCGCGATGGCCAAGCTGAACCTGCATGCCACGGTCAACCAGGCTGTGGGTCTGGAGACTGCTCCCAGTGGCAACCTGGTCGTCAATCCGGAGAAGGTGAAGGCGAACGCCGACCTCTACGCGACCGAGAACAGCCTGCAGTACGAGCAGCGTCCGGACTGGATGAAGCGCTGGGAAAAGACCGGTCTGTTGAAGTTCGAGGACAAGAACGGCGACGGTCGCATCCAGTACTACAACGACAAGACCAAGAACGCCGATGCCACGGCCAAGGCCGAAGCCGCGGGCTGGAAGGGCAACGAGCTGACGGTGAACGCCGACATCATGGTGATGGCGAACCCCGAAATCGCGCTGCTGCCCAACTGGGTGATCGCGCTGGTGGCTGCCGGTGGTCTGGCTGCGGCGCTGTCGACCGCTGCCGGCCTGCTGATGGCGATCTCGTCCGCGGTGTCGCATGACCTGGTCAAGGGTGTGTTCAACCCGAACATCAGCGACAAGAACGAGCTGCTTGCAGGCAAGATCTCGATGGCCGTTGCCATCGTGATCGCGGGCTGGCTCGGTCTCAACCCGCCGGGCTTCGCCGCCGGTACGGTTGCGCTGGCCTTCGGTATCGCCGCCTCGTCGCTGTTCCCGGCGATCATGATGGGCATCTTCTCGAAGAAGATGAACCGCGAAGGCGCCATCGCCGGCATGCTGGCAGGCCTGTTCATCACCCTGTTCTACGTGTTCGCACACAAGGGCATCTTCTTCATCAAGGGCACGGACTTCACGCACCTGATCGGCGGTCCGAACAGCTTCTTCGGCATCACGCCGGAAGCCTTCGGTGCGGTCGGTGCGATCGTGAACTTCATCGTCGCCTTCGCGGTCGACAAGGTGACCAAGGAGCCGCCCGAGCACATCCAGCACATGGTCGAATCCGTGCGTATCCCGCGCGGTTCGAAGCTGGTGGATGGCGCGCACTAAGCGCCAGGCGTCGAAATGGGCAGCGTCATCCGGCAGTGCTTGCCGGATGACGCGACCGGGGCCCCGCCGGCGGCATTGGCGGGGCTTTTCTTTTGTGGCACCTTGCGGACGCGGGCACTCCCCCGTGCGCAGCGGAGTAGCACATGATCTTCAATGCAAGCATCGCCCTGAACTGGATCCTTTTCCTCGCCCTGTTCCCGATCGCCTTCTTCTGGTTCCGGCGGGCGTGGCGCATCCTGTTCAAACGTGATTTCTCGGAGGTGGCGCTCAAGGGCGGCATGCCGCCGGCCAACCCGGCGCGCTACGCGCCTTACACGCTGGCGATCAATCTGATCGGCGGTACGGTGATCGTGTTCACGATCTTCGGCATCGTGACCGGCACCATGGATTTCGATGCCTGGACGGCGACGGCCGGGGTGACGATCTGGTTCAAGTTCTTCGCCGACTACATCCTCAGTCGCCACGCGCACCCGATCGTGCCCAAGCGCAAGAAGCTGGAAGAGGCGGGCCCCACGGCGCAGAAGTGAGCCGCTTACGGCCTGCGGTGTCTGGTTTTGTCGCGGCTGAAGGCCGCGCGCGGCTGGATCAGTTTCGGGTGTCCACCCGGAACTGGCGATCGAGTCGGTTCATTGCGAACACGTAGATCACGATGATCACCAGATAGATCAGCAGGGAACCCTGTGCAAAAAGGTAGAAGCCGAGCGGAAACCCCATGAAGCTGAGGGTGTTGAGCTCTCTGGCGAAATAACCGCCGAAAAAAGTCACCCCGAACCAGACGCTCAGCAGGGTCAGGGTCAGGGTCAGGTTGCGGCGCCAGTAGGCGCGCTGGCGTTCATCGAGTTTCATCGGGGCGTGATGCGGTGGCCCGGCCCCGCAGGGCCGGACCCGTGACGGCGATCAGTGCGCGCCGTTGCCATTGCCACCGCTGGCATGCACGCGCGTGAGCTCGGATTGTACGTCCTGCGGTGCGGGCTCATGGCCGCCAGCCTCGAGCACGAACTCGCTCTCGCCCGCGCAGATCGCCTTCAGCCGGCTCTCGAAGCCTTCCAGCGCGGCCATCGGCACGCGTGCCGAGATCAGCGTCCATCCCGGTGCGGGGCTGTCGGTGGCGGTCAGCCGACCACGACGGCCGGCCAGCTCGGCGCTGACTTCGCCGAACAGCGTGTCGGCCACCTTCACCTGTACGTCGAGCAGCGGCTCGAGCACGATCGGGCGCGCGGCCAGCACGGCCTCGATCAGCGCATGGCGTCCGGCGGTGACGAAGGAGACCTCGTTCGAGTCCACCGCGTGATGCTTGCCATCGGTGATCACGACGCGGATGTCCTGTAGCGGGAAGCCGGCCAGCGCACCTTCGATCAGTGCCTGGCGCACGCCTTTTTCCACCGCCGGCATGAAGTTGGTCGGGATGGTGCCACCCTTGACCTCGTCCGCCAGCTCGATGCCGGCGCCGCGCGGCAGCGGCTCCACGCGCAGCGCGACTTCGCCGAACTGGCCGGCGCCGCCGCTCTGCTTCTTGTGGCGGTAACGCGCCTCGGCCACGGCAGAGATCGTCTCGCGGTAGGGAATGCTCGGGGTGGCAGTGTCGAGCTGCAGGTTCCAGCGCGCGGACAGCTCCTCGAGCACGATCTTCAGGTGCTGTTCACCCAGCCCGCGCACCACCGTGCGGCGGTTGCGCGCATCGAAAGTCACCTCGAGGCACGGGTCTTCTTCCATCAGGCGGGCGAGCGCCTCGGACAGCTTCTGCTCGTCGGCCGGCTTGCGCGTCATCAGCGCGAGGCCGAACACCGGCTGCGGGAAGACCGTCGGCGCGAGGTGGTAGAAGTCCTCGTCGTGCGAGTCGTGCAGCACCGCGTCGCGCTGGATTTCGTCGACACGCGCCACCGCGCACAGGTCGCCCGGGACGGCCATCGTGGTCTCGATCGCGTTCTTGCCCTGCATGCGCAGCAGGTGCGCGACCTTGAACGGCTTGCGGCCGTCGCCGATGTAGAGCTGCGAGTTGGGGGTGACCTGGCCCTGATGCACGCGGAACAGGCCGAGCTTGCCGCGATACGGGTCGTTGGCGATCTGGAACACATGGGCGACGACGTGGCGTTCGGCGTCGAGCACCACCTCGGCGGGCTCGGCTGCCGCGCCTTCGCCCTTGAGGAAGGCCGGCATGTTGGCCTCGGTGGGGTCGGGGGCGAGCTTGCCGAGGATGTCGAGCAGTTCGCGGATGCCGGCGCCGGTGCGCGCGGACACGAAGCACACCGGCACCAGGTGGCCTTCGCGCAGGGCCTGCTCGAAGGGGGCGTGGAGCTGTTCGGGGTCGAGCGATTCGCCCTGCTCGAGGTACTTCGCCATCAGGTCTTCGTCGAGCTCGACGATCTGGTCGACGATCGCGTCGTGCGCGGCCGACACACTGGAGAAGGCGGTTGCGGCGGCGTTGTCGGGAGCGAAGAAGCAGTCGATGACGCGGCCGCCGTCGGGCGAGGGCAGGTTGAGCGGCAGGCATTCGCGGCCGAAGGTGGCGGCGATGGCGTCCATCAGCGCGGTGAGGTCGGTGGCGGCGTCGATCTTGTTGATCACGATCATTCGGCACTTGCCCTTCGCAGCGTCCATCATGCGTCGCGTGCCGCTCTCGATGCCGGCTGCGGCGTTGATGACGATGGCGGCGGTATCGGCCGCGGGGAGGGCGAGGACGGCACGGCCGGACAGGTCGGGCAGGCCCGGGGTGTCGAGCAGGTTGATCCAGTGCCCGGCCCACTCCAGGTGCACCAGCGCAGCGTGCAGCGAGTGCCCCATCGCCTTTTCCTGCGGATCGAAGTCGGCGACGGTGTCGCCGCGCTCCACGCTGCCGGCGGCGCCGATCTCGCCCGCGGCGGCGAGCAGGGCTTCGACCAGGGTGGTCTTGCCGCTGCCGGCGTGGCCGAGCAGGGCGAGGTTGCGGATGTCGTGTACCGAGCTGGGTGTCATGGTTTGCCTCGCTGAGGGTTGAATGGCCTCAAGTTTCCACCTGCCTTTGCGCGATGGCAATGCGGCAGGTCAACTCCGCTGCCCGATGTCGGCAGGGGGCGTGCCCTCAGGCGCTGCGCAGGCCGGCCAGGCGGGTAAACAGGATCGCCGCCAGCGGCAGCACGAGCGCGATCACGGTGACGGTGACGAGCAGCGCGCCGAGCTCGCCGTAGTCGGCCGGCGTGGTGACCGCGCCGGTGACCGCGTCCTTCACCTCGCGCGCGATCGTGTACATCTGGTTCAGGTACTTGGTGCCCAGTTGCGAGGCAGACAGCGCGAGGTTGGTGAAGGACGCCATGACCGCGAAGAAGGTCGCCTTGAGGTGCGGCGGCGCCGAGTTCGCGATCCACGCCAGCATCGGCACCATCGACACCTGGCCGAGCGGGGATTCGAGCGCGGTGTTGGCGATGGCGATGAAGCGCGCGTCGACCACGCCGCCGGTGTGCGCCGCGGTCCATTCGTGCAGGCCGTGGAACATGCCGATGATCGGCAGCGACAGCGCGGTGGTGGCGACGGTGAGGAAGATCACGATCTGCGCGATCGACTTCTCGGCCATGAAGCGGCGGAACAGGAACAGCCCGGCGAGCGTGAGCGCGCTGGTGATGAGGTCCAGTCGCGACAGGAAGCTCTGGTCGAAGCCGAGCTCGTCGATCATCCACCAGCTCGCGCCCGCGCCCGGGCCGGGCAGGGCGCGGAAGGCGAAGATGATGATCACCGTGCCGAGCAGGGTGCGCGCGGCCTCGGGCGAGAGTTCGCGCAGCAGGCGGCTGATCATGAAGCCGATGATCGCGAACGAGGTCGCGAAGATGATCTCCTGGCCGTACTCGATGCCCGACAGGCCGACGGTGATGGTCAGCGCCACGAACACCGCGCTGCCACCGAGGATCCACCAGTTGGGCGTGGCTTTTTCTTCCGGGTCGTGGAGCAGGCGGTCGATGTCGGCGCGGCTGCGCCCGAGCGCCGCCAGCCGCCTCGCCTCGCGGCGCTTGAGCAGGCCGCCGAGCAGCACGCCGCTCACCGACAGCAGCGGGATGATCAGCGCGAGCTCGTAGATGCGCAGGTAGATGGCGACCTTCTCCGCCTCGGGCAGTGCCTCGGCGCCCTGGAACATCACCACGTTGGCGAGCGACACCAGCACCGTGCCACCGATGATCGCCACCCGGCCGAGCATCTGCATGGTGGTGTGCATCAGGCGGATGGCTTCGGGCGGGATCGGTTCGCCGCGCGCATCCAGGCGCGGCACGGCCTCCACCGTCATCGCGTCGGCCACGGCGTCCTGCATCACGTAGCCCACCGGCGACAGCAGCACCGACAGCACGAACCAGGCCTCGATCGGCATCACCGCGCGCATGGCGTCGGGGCTGCCGATCAGCCCGATCATGATCAGCAGGCTGGCGGCGATCAGCGTGGCACCCAGGTAGACGAGCCCGGCCTTGTAGCGCCACAGCAGGTCGACCAGGTGCCCGATCGGCATCTTCAGCGCCCACGGGATGCCCGCCCAGAAACCGAGCGCGGCGAGGAAGGCGGCCGACAGGCCGAGGTAGTCCTTGACGAAGAAGGTGCCGACGATGCCGGTCAGCCCGGACACGCCTGCCGCGCAATACACCATCAGCGGCGGCAGGTAGGACAGCCGCAGCTCGCGGCCGAGCTCGAGCAGGTTGCGGTCGAACCAGCGGTAAATGGCGTTGAGCACTCGATCGGCCTCGTGGTCGGGTCGTTTTTTTCAGCGGTGGTCGCGCGCTGCTGGGCGCCGGGCGTGGAAGGCGCGACGCGGAGCCTGCCGCAGGAGCCCCGGCGTCAGCGCGCGAACAGGCGCTCGACCCAAGGCATGATCCACGGCAGAGACACCGCAGTGAGCAGGCCGTTCAGTCCCATCGCCAGCGCGGCAAAGGCACCGGCCTGCTCGCTCACCTGGAAGGCGCGCGCGGTACCGATGCCGTGCGAGGCGATGCCGATCGCGAAGCCGCGCACGGCGTGGTCCTGGATGACGTGCAGGCGTTGGTAGAGGCTGCGCCCGAACACGGCGCCGATGATGCCGGTGCTGATCACCAGCACCGCGGTCAGCGAAGGCAGGCCGCCGATGCGCTCGGCCACGCCCATCGCAATCGGCGTGGTCACGCTCTTGGGGGCGAGGGACATCAGCGATTCGCGGCTGGCGCCGAGCAGGGCGCCGATGCCCCAGGCCGACAGCGCCGCAGTGAGCGAGCCCACCACCAGCGCAACGATCAGCGGGCCCGCCATGGCCTTCAGCCGCGGCCACTGCGCATGGAGCGGAATCGCCAGCGCGACGGTCGCCGGCCCGAGCAGGAAGTGCACGAACTGGGCGCCGTCGAAATACGTCTGGTAGGGCGTGCCGGTCGCCAGCAGCAGGCTGGCGAGGATGGCGACGCTGATCAGCACCGGGTTGGCGAGCGGGTGGAAGCCCGCGCGCTTGTAGATCCAGAACGCGCCCTGATAGGCGAGCAAGGTCAGCGTCAGCCCCAGCAGGGGCGAGGTCGACAGATAGACCCAGATCTCCTCGAGGTTCGGGTTCATTGGCTGCGCTCCGCGTCCGTCTTGCGCCGCCCGCGCGTCAGCGCCTGCAGCACCAGCGCGGTGACCCCGATTGCGAGGAAGGTGCTGAGAAAGAGCGCGACCAGAAGGGGCAGCCACTCGGCGGCGATGCGGTCGCCATAGAGCACGATGCCGGTGCCCGCCGGCACGAACAGCAGGGACAGATGCTGCAGCAACTGGCCAGAGGTCTGGCGCAGGTCTTCGCCCGGCCCGCCACGCAGCATGAGGGCGAGGAAAAGCAGGGCCATGCCGATCACCGGGCCTGGAATCGGCAGGGCGAGGGCGCGGGCGATGACTTCGCCCATGAGCTGGAAGACGAGGAGCAGGGTCAGGGCGGCGATCATGATCGTGGTCCGGTCGGGTGCGCGATGGGCGCACGGGCTGGGTCGTTTGCAGGGTCGAAAACGGGCGGACGTCCTTGCCCGGGGGCGGGCCCCGGGGCTCGGGGTGGTTTTGGCGCGAGCTTACAACAGCGCGTGGCCGACGGTGCGCACCGCAATGCCGACCACGGCGCCGAGCGCTGCGGGTCTCCAGACTGCGGCAACCCGCCGCCCGGCCGAGATCAGCACCGCCACGCCGGCAACGTCGAAGGGGTGGATCAGGAAGCCGGCGCTGGCGTTGAGGGTGGCGACGCTGGTGGTGCCCGCCTTCAGCATCTCGTCCATCACGCCCATCATCGCGGTGCCGCCGGCGATGTACTTGGTCAGCGTCAGCAGGATCAGCGCCGGGTCGAGCTCGAAGGTGCGCAGCAGCGGGGCGAGCAGCGCGGTGAGCGCGTCGATGCCGCCGCTCGCGCGCAGCGCCATCACCGCCACCAGCGCCAGCACCAGCATCGGGATCGCGCCTACCGAGATCTTGAAGGCCTCGGCGCCGGCGCGGTTGATGACGTCGAGCACGCCCTTGGCGTCGTCGGCGACGCGGTGGTGCATGGTCTCGTCCATCGCGGCTTCGACGCTCGACAGCCCGCGGCCGAAGACATGGTAGGTCGCCGCCGCAGCGACCACGCCGCCGATGACGGACAGCAGCAGCGCCGGCCCGAAGGCCAGGCCCATCGCCGCCATCGGGAAGGTCACGTTGGCCTGCGCCATCGCCATCACCATCGCCAGCGTTGCGGCGAGGTGACGGTCGGATGCGCCGCGGCTCTCCATCATCGTCAGCGTCGCCATCGGTGCGGCGAAGCTCACCAGGTTGATCTGCAGCGCAGCGAACACCCCCAGCCCGGTGAGGCCGGCCGGACGTAGCAGCGGCGCAAGCCGCGCCACCACCCAGTCGAGCACGCCGCGGGCTTCGAGCAGGCGCATCAACGACAGCATGACCACCATGATCGGCAGCAGCACGAAGAGCGACAGCTCGACCGCCGAGCGGCCGGCCTGCAGGATGATCTGGGTCAACTGGTCCATGGGAGGAGGGTGGTCACAAGCGGGAATGTTGCAATGCAAAAGAGACGGCGATGATAGCGCGTGTCCCGCCGGCTCGCACCCGCGACGGGCGGTGCGCGTGCCTCAACTCGCGGGCGCGCCCCGCGTGCGGCGGAACACGCGCACGCCGCCGATCACGCCCAGGACGAGCAGCGCGATGCCGGCGGCCTCGGCCAGTGTCGGCCAGCGGCCGTACCAGATGAAGGCGTAGAGCAGCGCGGCCAGCGTCTCGAACACGATCAACTGGCCGACGAGGGCGGCGGGCAGCAGGTGGCTGGCCTGGTTCCACAGCAGCGTGCCGAGCCAGGACGCGGCCAGGCCGAGGAGCAGGCACATGAGCACGAAGAGCAGCGGTCGCGGGCCGAGCGGCCAGGCGAAGCCCGCAGCGCCGGTGGCGGTCAGGCTGTCCCACAGCCAGTAGCCGAGGCCGGCCGCGACCGCCACCGGCAGCGTCGCCAGCCCCTGCGCGGTGGCCCAGGCGCGCGACAGGCCCGGTCCGCGCGCGCGCAACCAGCGGCTGTTGCGGATCGGGTACCAGGTCCAGCAGGCGAGCGCGCACAGCGCGAAACCGAGGCCGACGAGGTAGTCGTCGCCGCCGGATGCGCCGGCCTGCGCTGCGCTGTCGCCGTGCACGATCAGCAGGCCGCCCAGGATCAGCGCGAGGGGCATCGCCAGGCGCAGCCAGGGCGCGCTGTCCTCGCCGCCGCCGCGATGGCGGTCGAGCAGGTTTGCGCTCACGGCGATCACCACCGGCAGCGTGCCGATGATCAGCGTCGGCACCGGCGCGCCGGCGAGCTGGATCGCGCTCGCCAGGGTGGCGTAATAGAAGAGGTTGCCGATCAGGGCGAGCTTGGCGGCCTCGATCCAGTCGGCGC
>JAGOEI010000001.1:54777-56138 GCA_017997795.1 Thauera sp.
ACCGGCAGCGTGCCGATGATCAGCGTCGGCACCGGCGCGCCGGCGAGCTGGATCGCGCTCGCCAGGGTGGCGTAATAGAAGAGGTTGCCGATCAGGGCGAGCTTGGCGGCCTCGATCCAGTCGGCGCGTTCCAATTGGGCCAGCGCCTTGCGGTCGAACCACGCCAGCCCGAGCGCCAGCACGCCAAAGGCGAGGTAGCGACCGACGGCGAGCATGAAGCCCGGGTAGTCGTGCAGCACCAGCGGCGTCAGGAACACCAGCCCCCATAGGAGGCCGGCGCCGAGTGCGGCGGAGAGGCCGGCGAACACGGGGCTCAGAGCGTCTTGCCGAAGTAGTACAGCGTGAGCAGCCCGCCCACGGCGATGATGAAGCGCCGCAGCCAGATCGCCGGCAGCTTGCGCGCCACCGCCGCGCCCCAGTAGCCGCCTATGGTGGCGGTGACGAGCATGATCAGGGTGTGCGGCCACGACACCGCGTCGGCGATCACGAAGGTGGCGACCGCGACGCTGTAGATCACCGCCGACAGCCAGTTCTTCAGCGCGTTGATCTCATGCACGTCCTTGAAGCCCTGGATGGCGAGCGCGGCGATCATCAGGATGCCCATGCCCGCGCCGAAGAAGCCACCGTACACCGACACCACGAGCTGGAACAGGTAGCCGCCCGGCCCGATGTGACGCTCGTCGACGCCAGCAGGCGTCGGTTTCCACTTCTTGATCAGCGCGGAAATCTGCGCGCTGAAGGCGAACAGCACGGTGGCAACCAGCAGCAGCCAGGGAATCAGCATGGCGAACGCGGCGTTCGAGGTCGCGAGCAGCAACAATCCGCCGGCGATGCCGCCGATGAAGGCGACCACGGACAGGATGGGCAGGCTGCGCGAGAAGCGCTTCAGTTCGCGGCGGAAGGCCCACGCGCCGGCCAGGCTGCCCGGCCACAGCGACACGGAGTTGCTGGCGTTGGCAACGACCGGCGGCACGCCGACCGCGAGCAGGGCCGGGAAGGAAAAGAAGGTGCCGCCGCCGGCAACCGAATTCACCGCACCGGCCGCAAAGGCGGCGATGCCGATCAGGGCGATCTCGAAAAGGTCCAGGCCAAACATGGGCGTCAGCGCGTTGCAGGGTGCGGGAGATGAACCGGGAAGGCCCGATGAAGAGCGCCTGCAAGCAGACGGTGGCGCGGCTGCCGCGGAAGGTCGAACCTCCCGCGGCGCTGCGTTCTAGAATCGGGCTTGTCTCCTCCGCCCTGAATTGGTGCGCATTCTAATGGACTCTCATACGAAAAAGTAGGGGGCGGAGAAAGTTATCCTTATCGTATTCGTCCGCATCGAAAATGCCCGCAAATGCGCTGTGGCGGTGGTTGCCGAG
>JAGOEI010000124.1 GCA_017997795.1 Thauera sp.
TGCGCAACGCGCAGGACGAAGTCGTGCGCCCGCTCGAATCCCAGGCCGGCACGCGCAACGTGCTGCGCGCCCCGGCAGCGAGCGCCTGGTGGCAGGGCAGCCGCTTCCAGGCGTTCGCGTTCTGGCGCCATCCCTGAGCTAGCGCCGCGGCGGTCGGTGCCACGAATCCGGTCGCCGCGGCACTGAAAGCCAATCGAAAGCCCTCCTCCGTATCGTCCGCCTCACCCTGCGAGGCGGCACGTGTCCGCCGCGCAGCGAACACATTCCGATACGGAGGAGATCACCATGCTGTTCAAGAAGACCCTGTTCGCCGCCACCGCCGCGGTGCTCGCCACGCTCGCCGCCGGTGTGGCCCACGCCGCCCCCGAGAAGCCCGAGTGCATCGCCCCGGCCAAGCCCGGCGGCGGCTTCGACCTCACCTGCAAGCTGGTGCAGAGCGCGCTGCAGAACGGCTACCTCGAGGCGCCGATGCGCGTCACCTACATGCCCGGCGGCATCGGCGCGGTGGCCTACAACACGGTGATCGCCAACCGCCCGGCCGAGGCCGGCACGGTGGTGGCCTTCTCCGGCGGCTCGTTCCTGAACCTCGCGATCGGCAAGTTCGGCAAGTACACCGAGGACGACGTGAAGTGGGTCGCCGCGGTCGGTGCGGACTACGGCGCGATCATCGTGCGCGCGGACTCGCCCTTCCAGAGCCTCAAGGACCTGATCGAGGCCACCCGTGCCAACCCGGGCAAGGTGGTGTACGGCGCGGGCGGCTCGGTGGGCAGCCAGGACTGGATGAAGTCGGCGCTGATCGCGCGCGAGGCGGGGGTCGATCCCAAGTCGATGCGTTACGTCGCCTTCGAGGGCGGTGGCGAGGCGATGACCGCGCTGATGGGCGGCCACGTGCAGGTGTATTCGGGCGACGCCTCCGAGGTGGCCGCGCACCTCAAGGGCGGTCGCGTGCGCGTGCTCGCGGTGCTCGCGCCCGAGCGCCTGCCGGGCGAACTGGCGGCGATCCCGACCGCGATCGAGCAGGGCTACAAGGTCGACTGGACCATCGCCCGCGGCTACTACGTCGGCCCCAAGGTCGCGGATGCGGACTACGCCTGGTGGGTGGCGACCTTCGACAAGATGCTGGCCTCGCCCGAGTTCGACAAGCTGCGCGCCGAGCGCGGCCTGTTCCCCTTCGCCCGCACCGGCGCGGCGGCGACCGAGTACGTGAAGCAGGAAGTGCAGCGCTTCAAGAAGCTCGCCACCGAGCTCGGCCTGACCGCGCAGTAATTCCCCAACCAACGCCGCTGGCTGCCCGCCCTCCGGTTCGATCCGGGCCTGCGGCGGCCGGCGCACGGGAGTTCGACCATGAGTGAAAGAATCTTCGGCGGCGTGCTGCTGCTGGTGAGCCTGGCCGGCATCTGGATCGGCTGGGACCTGCAGGCGCCGATGTCCTACGAGCCGGTGGGGCCGCGCGCCTTCCCGCTGCTGGTGCTGTTCCTGCTCGGCCTGTGCGCGATCGCGCTGATGCTGGAAAAGAAGAGCGACACGGTGTGGGCGCCGCCGCCGGTGCTCAAGCGCATCGGCCTGCTGTTCCTGATCGTGCTCGTCTATGCGCTGCTGTTCGACAAGCTCGGCTTCATGATCGCGACCGCGCTGATGACCGTGCCGGTGGCGCGCTTCTTCGGCGGTAGCTGGAAGCAGGGCGTCGTCGGCGGCATCGGCCTGGGCGTGGGCATGTTCTTCTTTTTCGACCGCCTGCTCGACGTCGCGCTGCCGACCGGGCTGTGGCTCAACGGCATCCTGGGGTAAGTCATGGAAACCTTGTCTATGCTCATGCAGGGCTTCGCCGTCGCCGGCACGCCCGAGAACCTGATGATCGCGCTGATCGGCTGCTTCATCGGCACCGTGGTCGGGCTGCTGCCCGGCCTCGGCCCGATCAACGGCGTCGCCATCCTGCTGCCGATCGCGTTCGCGATGAAGCTGCCGCCCGAATCCGCGCTGATCCTGCTGTGCGCGGTGTATGCCGGCTGCGAGTACGGCGGGCGCATCTCCGCCATCCTGATCAACGTCCCCGGCGACGCCGGTGCGGTGATGACCACGCTCGACGGCTACCCGATGGCGAAAAAGGGCCTCGCCGGACCGGCGCTGTCGATGTCGGCGCTCGCCTCCTTCACCGGCGCCCTGGTCGCCACCATCGGCATCGTCGCCTTCGCGCCGCTGCTCGCCGAGTGGGCGATCGCCTTCGGCCCGGCGGAGTACTTCGCGCTGATGGTGCTGGCGCTGTCCTGCCTCGGCGGCCTGGTCGGCGACTCGCTGCCCAAGGCGATGACCGCCTGCCTGATCGGCCTCTTGCTGTCGACCGTGGGCATCGACGCCAACAGCGGCGTCTATCGCTACACCTTCGACCTGCTGCACCTGCAGGACGGCATCCCCTTCATCGTCATCGTGATCGGCCTGTTCGCGGTCAGCGAGCTGATGCTGATGCTGCAGAACGAGCACGCCGCGAGCGAGCCGATCACCATCACCGGCCGCATCCTGTTCAGCATGAAGGAGCTGATGCTGGCCAAGTGGACCATGCTGCGCTCGGCCTTCTCGGGCTTCTTCATCGGCGTGCTGCCCGGCGCCGGCGCCACCATCGCCTCGGCGATGTGCTACGCGATGGAGCGCCGCATGGCGGGCAAGGACCACCAGTTCGGCAACGGCGACATCCGCGGCGTGGCCGCTCCCGAGGCGGCCAACAACGCCTCGGCCAACGGCTCGCTGGTGCCCATGCTGACCCTGGGCGTGCCGGGCTCGGGCACCACCGCGGTGATGATCGGCGCGCTCACGCTGTACAACATCACGCCGGGGCCGACCCTGTTCCAGGACCAGCCGGTGATCGTGTGGGGCCTGATCGCCTCGCTCTTCATCGCCAACGTGATGCTGCTGGTGCTCAACATCCCGCTGATCCGCGTGTTCGTGAAGTTCCTCTCGATCCCCAACTGGCTGCTGGTGCCGGGCGTGGCGGCGATCTCGCTGGTGGGCGTGTATGCGGTGCATGGCACGACCTTCGACCTGATCCTCGGCACGCTGATCGGTGGCGTCGGCTATCTGCTGCGGGTGATGAACTTCCCGATCGCGCCCTTCATCCTCGGTTTCGTGCTCGGCGACATGATGGAGCAGAACCTGCGCCGTGCCCTGTCGATCAGCGACGGCGATGTGGGCGTGCTGTTCGCCAGCCCGATCTCGATCGGCCTGTGGGTGGTGGCGCTGGCGATGCTGGTGGGACCGCGCCTGATGCGCATGCTCGAGCAGCGCAAGGCGGCGACCGCCTGATCGCGAAGATCAAGGCCAGGGATTCCGGGATTCTCCTCCCATGACCGGAATCCCCCGCTACGGCGGGCCCATCCCGGCCCGCCGCCTTTCGATGAGCGCCTCAGGGCGCTCATTTTTTTGGTGTGGAACTTCGCTCGGCACGCCGCCTTCGGGGCAGATGCGGGGGCGAATCACTCGCGGCCGGCCGGCATGAGGATGTCGCCTGCGGGCTTGGCGTCGGCTGCCGTCGACGCGGGGTCGAGGGGCAGCGCGTCGGAAACGGAAGTGCGTCAACGCAAAAGGCAGGCGCCCCGGGCGATACCCGGGTGCGCCTGCCTTTGCGTGAAAACCTGGCGTTGGCGGATCGATCAGAAGCGGTGGCGCATGCCGGCCATCATCACCTGGTGCTTGTCACCGGCGGCCGGGCTCAGGTTGCCGATCGCGTAGTTGGCGCCGCTCTCGTTGTCGAGCTGCGAATAGCCGGCGTACAGCGTGCTGCGCTTGGACAGCGCGTGCAGGTAGTAGGCCGACCAGCCGCTGGCGTCCTCGCTCGCGGCGCCGTCGGATTCGTCGCGCTCGGCGTAGCTGATCGCCACCGTGTTCGCCGGGTTCAGGCGGATCTCGGCGCTGAGGTCCCAACTGCGCGCCTTGCCATTGCCCACGGTGCCGCGCTCCTTGTCCTGCGACCAGGCGAAATAGGGCTTCACGATACCGAAGTCGTAGGACAGGGCGAAGCCGTCGGTGCGTACCTTGCCGCCAGTGGCGTCGCGCTGCACGGTCTGGGTGACCAGCGAGCCGGCGAGCGCGCCGTTGGCGTAGAGCACCGCGATGCCGTGGCCGTCGCCTTCCTGGCGTGCGGTCGAGTCGGTGCCGGTCTCCTTGCCGAACCAGTAGCCACCCTCGAGCTCGAAGCCGGAGAGCTTGGCCGAGCGGTACTTGATCATGTTGTCGAAACGCACCTCGTAGGCGGGCTTCACCGCGCCCGCCTTGCGGATCAGCAGGCCGGCGCTGCGGTCGGCGTTGCCGGTGCCGTCGAAGGGGTCGAGCGCGTCGAAGGCCGGCGAGTACTGGCGGCCGAGGGTCAGGCGACCGAGGCCGTTCTCGAGGCCGACGAAGGACTGGCGGCCGAACAGGCGGCCGCCTTGCTCGGCGAGACCGGTCGAAGGGTCGAAGCCGCTCTCGAGCACGAACAGGGCCTTGTTGCCGTTGCCGAGGTCCTCGGTGCCGCGGAAGCCGAGGCGCGAGCCGTTGAGCTCGCCGTGGCCCACACCTTCGTAGCGCTGGGAACCGGATTTCTCGTAGCCGAGGTTGAGGTCGATCAGGCCGTAGATGGTGACGTTGGATTGGGCCAGCGCGAGCGATGGCGCGGCGAGGGCGGCGGCCACCAGGACCGGCGCGGAAAGGCGTTGCATGGGAAGTCTCCTCGATCGTTCGGATATACGCGCCAGATGGATCGGGCGCGTGGCGCGCATTGCAGCGCCGACGCCTTTCGATCGGCTTTCAGTGCGGCCGCGACGCGAGGAGAAAAGGGCGGGAGCGGGGCGTGGTCCCGCGGCTCAGGATGTTGGCGTGCTGCCGAGCGGCAGCTCGACCTCCACGCACAGCCCGCGTCCCCCCTCGCCGTCGCGCAGGCTGACCTGTCCGCCGTGGGCGAGCGCGATCTCGCGCACGATCGCCAGGCCCAGGCCGCTGCCTTCGCTGTCGCCCTGGCCGAGGATGCGGTAGAAGCGCTGGAACACGCGCTCGCGCTCGGCTGCGGGGATGCCCGGGCCCTGGTCGCAGACGCTGATCATCGCCTGGTCGTCGAAGGCAGCGACGGCGACCGTCACCGCGGAATCCGGCGGGCTGTAGCGGATCGCGTTGTCGATCAGATTGGAGACCATCTCGCGCAGCATCGGGGCGTTGCCTTCCAGGGTCAGCGCGTGGCCGATGCCCTCGTAGGCGAGGTCGATGTTGCGCTTGAGCGCGAGCGGGGCGAGCTCCATCGCCACCTCCTTGACCAGGCCGGCGAGGTCGAAGGGCGCGCGCTCGCCGATCACGCCGTTGACCGCCTCGGCGTGCGACAGGGTCAGCATCTGGTTGGCCAGCCGGCGCGCGGCGCGCGTGCTTCTGAGCAGGCTGGCGAAGGTCTCCAGCATTTCGTCCGGGTCGGTCTGGCGCAGGCCGTATTCGGCCTGGGTGGTCAGTACCGCGAGCGGGGTGCGGATCTGGTGCGCGGCGTCGGCGAGGAAGCGCCGGCGCGCGGCGAGCATCGCCGACAGGCGCTCCATGTGGTGGTTGATGGCGTCGACCAGCGGCGCGATCTCGCTCGGCACGCGTTCCAGACGCACCGGGGTCAGGTCTTCCTCGTCGCGCGTGCGGATGTGGTCGCGGATGCGCAGCAGCGGGCGGAAGGCGGTGCCGAGCGCGGCCAGCACCAGCAGCGCGCCGACCGCCACCAGCAAGGACTGGCGCTGCAGGCTGGCGACGAACAGATCCCGCGCCAGCGCCCGGCGCGCGCCGGTGGTCTCGGCGAACACGATCAGCACCGCGTCGCCGCCGGCAAGCGCAGGGTCGTACAGGCGCTTGCGCATGGCCGCCATGCGCACGGTCTCGCCCGCATAGGGCAGGTCGAAGATCCGCACCGTCCCGCCTTCGTCCGGCAGTTCCGGCGGGCGCAGGTCGGCGTAGCCGGTGACCAGCCCGCCTGCAGGGTCGAACACGGCGTGGAAGATGCGTTCTGCGGCATCGTCCTCGAAGCCCTCGAAGGCGGCGTAGGGGATGTCCACCTGGATCTGGCCGGCGAGCGAGTGGGTGCGCTCGCCGATCGCACGCACCGAGGCGGTGAGCGTGCGGTCGTAGGCCTGGTTGACCGCGTCGAGCGCGCTGCGGTAGGTGAAGAAGGCGTTGATGAGCAGCAGCGCCGCGAGCGGCGGCAGCAGCCAGGCGAGCACCCGCCGGCGCAGGCTGCCGCCGTGGGCGGGCGAGGAGGCGGCCGGCTGGTCGCGGTCGGCGGTGGCGGCGGCCGGTTCCAGCCGGGCGGGGGTGCCCATGTCAGTCCGCCGGCTTCTCGGCGAGCAGGTAGCCCAGGCCGCGCAGCGTGTTGATCGCCACCCCGGCGCCCTCGAGCTTCTTGCGCAGGCGCGAGACGTAGATCTCGATCGCCTCCACACGTGCATCGGCATCGAAATCGAACACCTTCTCGAACAGCGCCTCGCGCGCCACCGGACGGCCCACGCGCGCCAGCAAGGCCTCGAGCACCGCCAGTTCGCGCGGGGTCAGCGCCAGCGGTTGGCCACCCACCGACGCCATGCGGGTGGTGGTGTCGAACTCCAGGCGGCCAAGGCGCACCAGCGGCACCTGGTTGCCGGCGCGGCGCAGCAGGGCCTTGATGCGCGCCTCCAGTTCGGCGAGCTCGAAGGGTTTCGTCAGATAATCGTCGGCGCCGAGGTTGAGACCCTGCACGCGCTCCCCGGTGCTGCCGCGCGCGGTCAGCACCAGCACCGGGGTGGGCGGGCCGCCGTCCGCG
>JAGOEI010000125.1 GCA_017997795.1 Thauera sp.
CTACCAGATGAGCGTGGCGGTGGCGGTGGGCTTCATCGCGCTCGCCGGCGTGGCCGCCGAGACCGGCGTGATCATGCTGATCTACCTCGACCAGGCGTGGAAGGAGGTGCGCGCAAGGTGCCGGGCCGAAGGCCGCGAGGCCGGCGTCGCCGATCTCTACCACGCGATCATGGAAGGCGCCGCCGGGCGTGTGCGGCCCAAGATGATGACGGTGATCACCGTGATGGCGGGTCTGCTGCCGATCATGTGGAGCACGGGTACGGGCAGCGAGGTGATGAGCCGGATCGCCGCCCCCATGATTGGCGGCATGGTGTCCTCGACCGTGCTGACGCTGGCGGTGATTCCGGTGCTGTATGCGCTGGTCAAGCAGTGGGAGTTGCGCCGTGGTGCGCGGCCGGTGCGGGCGCTATAGTTCGGCTTCCCAATCGCTCCCTGATCGCGCCCCGCGAGCCTGCCGATGCCTGCACGACCTGTTTCCCTCCGCCCGCAGTCCGGGGTGCCCGATCGCCCGATTGTCGGCAGCCTGCCGGCGGTCGAATACCGCATCCGCCCCGCCAATCCGGGCGCGCATCTGTTCGAGGTGACGTGCACGGTGCACGAGCCCGATCCGCAAGGCCAGGTGTTCAGCCTGCCGGCGTGGATTCCGGGCAGCTACATGATCCGCGAGTTCGCGCGCAACATCGTCAGCCTGTCCGCGCAGGCCGATGGCGAACCGTGCGGTCTGGAGAAGCTCGACAAGCACACCTGGCGCGCCGCGGTCGCGCCCGGGACGCGCACCCTGACGCTGCACTACGAGGTCTATGCCTGGGACCTGTCGGTGCGTTCGGCCCACCTCGACACGACGCATGGCTTCTTCAACGGCACCAGCGTGTTCCTGGCGGTTGCCGGGCGCACGGACGCGCCGTGCATAGTCACCATCGACAAGCCCGAGGCCGAGGCGTGCCGGCACTGGAAGCTGATCACCGCGCTGCCGCCCGAGCACGGGCGGGCGGGCGATGCACACCGCTTCGGGCGCTTTCGTGCGGCGGACTACGACGAGCTCATCGACCATCCGGTGGAGATGGGCGAATTCACCCTCGCGCGCTTCGAGGCCGCTGGCGTGCCGCACGACATCGCGCTCACCGGGCGCCACGACTGCGACCTCGATCGCCTGTGTGCCGACCTTAAGCGCGTGTGCGAATGGCAGATCCGGCTCTTCGGCAAGCCGGCGCCGGTCGATTACTACGCCTTCCTGACCATGGTGGTGGGTGATGGCTACGGCGGGCTCGAGCATCGCGCGTCGACCGCCCTGATCTGCAGCCGTGCTGACCTCCCCTGGAAGGGCATGGAGGGCTTCCCCGAGGGCTACAGGACCTTCCTCGGCCTGTGCAGCCACGAGTATTTCCACACCTGGAACGTCAAGCGCATCAAGCCCGCGGCGTTCACCCCCTACGACCTCGGCCGCGAAAACCACACCCGCCTGCTGTGGGCCTTCGAGGGCTTCACCTCGTACTACGACGACCTGGCCCTGGTGCGCAGCGGCGTTATCGGCATCGACGATTACCTCGAGCTGCTCGGCAAGACGATCTCGAACGTCATGCGCGGCAGCGGGCGTCTGAAGCAGAGCGTGGCGGAGTCGTCCTTCGACGCGTGGACCAAGTACTACCGCCAGGACGAGAACGCGCCCAACGCGATCGTCAGCTACTACGCCAAGGGTGCGCTGATCGCGCTGGCGCTGGATGTGCAACTGCGCGCGGGCAGCGAGGGACGCACGAGCCTCGACGACGTGATGCGCCTGCTGTGGCAGCGCCACGGCCTTAGCGGGGTGGGCGTGCCCGAGGACGGGATCTTTGCCGCGGTGCGCGAAGTGGGGGGCGCGCGGCGGGCGCGCTGGCTGGCGCAGACGGTCGAGGGCCGCGACGACCTCCCGCTCGCCCGTCTGCTCAAGGGCATGGGGCTGACGCTGGAGGCCGCACCGGCCAGTGCGGCGCCGGTGCTGGGCTGGAAGCTCGGCGGCGGCAACGGCGAGGCGAAGGTGCTCAACGTGCATGACGGCGGGCCGGCGCAGGCGGCAGGCGTTGCGGCCGGTGACGTGCTGGTGGCGCTGGATGGGCTGAAGGTGAGCGCCGCGAAGGGGCTGGACGACATGCTCGCCCGCCGGCAGGCCGGGGACGAGGTGACGCTGCACGTGTTTCGCCGTGACGAGCTGATGAGCTTGCGCCTCGTGCTGGCCGAGCCGGTTGCGGACAAGTTCACGGTGAAGCGCTCGGACCGCGCCGGCGCGGACGCGCTCAAGTTGCGCAAGGGCTGGCTGGGCGCCTGATCTGGCGTCGGCCGGCGGCCGCGCTGACCGGTGCGTTCCGGCCGGCGCTTGCCGCGGCGCGTCAGTCGGTCGTTGCGCGGCGCGGAAAAAGCTTGCCCTGCCAGTAGCGCCAGGCGAGGAAGGCGAACAGGCCGCCCATGATCAGCCAGAAGCCGACGCCCTGCCAGAACGCGATCGGATCGGTAGCGAGGAAGTAATCCCGCGGCGGGCGCACGAAGTGGATGCGTCCGCTCGCCAGCGCCTGGCCGACGATGACGAGCGCGGCCAGCGCCGGCATGAACCACACCACCAGGCCAGTGGCGACGATCGTGCGGTCGAGCAGGGGGGACGAGCGGCTGCGCGGTTTGTAGACACTGTCCACGCCGAACCAGATCGCGAGCACGAAGCCAATCGCCGCGGTCAGCGGGCCGATGGCCATGGCCGCGCCGAGCAGGGTGGCCGCGGCCATGAACGTGATGCCCTCCATGCGCACGATGCCGGGCCACAGGCGCTCGAGCTGGGAGAACAGCAGCCACGAGGCGGGCAGGGCGACGAGGCTGACCAGCAGGCTGAAGAGGGCCCTCCGGCGGGCGAGGTCGCCGGGCAGCAGTGCGGCGGACGGCGCCGGGGAAGCAGGGGTGTGCGGGGCGGGGGGCTGGGGCGTCTGGGGTGTGGTGGGCATCGGAGGCATCGGGCGGGTGCAGCGCGCGGGCTGCGGTTTTCCTTTTCCTGGGTGAAGCGGGTTGCTCGGGGCGTGAGTGTACTACGTCGCTGGCAGGGTGCCGGGCGCTGTCCCGGTCGGGCGTCAGCCGAAATAGCCATGCACGAACCAGCGCTCGGGTGCGTCCAGCGCATGGAAGATCCAGCACAGGGCGCGGTGCTCGTCGCGTGCAAGGTAGTAGTCACGGCGCACGGGGTGGCCGTCCCACCAGCCGGTTTCGATGCGTTCAGCCTCGCCGAGCAGGGTGAAGCGGGCAGCGGAGACCGCTCTTGGGGTCGGCAGCAACCAGAGCGGACGCAGGCGTTCGGCAACGGCGGGGGGCGTTCGTTCGGCCAGCGCGCGTTGTGCCTGGCGCGCGCCGCGGTGCGGCGGCTCGGCGCTCGCTTCGCAGACCTTCCAGGCCGCTTCGGGGCGATGGTCGGCTTGCGCGGACAGGCGATATACGCCCTTGTCGCCCAGCCGTGCCTGCAGGCGGGCGAGCAGCAGGGCGGCATCCTTGCCCGCCCTCGGGTCGCCGAAGAGGTCGTCACTACGGGCCTGGGCGTGGACCGGTTGCTCGGCCAGCAGGCGCAGGCCGGTGACCTCGGCGCCAAGCGTCATCGCGGCAAGGCGCTCGCGTGCGATCAGCGTGAAGCGGGCTTCGTCGTGGCTGGGTTCGCCGAACATCAGCACCAGCGTGGTGTGAGGCGGAGACGCGTGCTCCAGCACCAGCGTGCACAGGTCCACGGCGGCGTGACGGGCCTGCAGCCAGGCTGCCAGGCTGGTGAACAGGCGGCGGGCGGCAAAGAGCAGGGCGTCGGCGTGGTGGGTGGGCACGGGCAGCACGAGGCCGTGATCGAAGCGCGGCGGCGGCACGAACCACGGCCGCGGATCGGCGAGCTCGCCGCGGGCGCGGGCCAGCGTACGGCTGGCGGCCTGGGCCTGGCGGCGGGCGAGGCCGGCGGCAGGCAGGCGCCGGACCTCGCCGAGCGTGTGCAGGCCGAGACCGGCGAGCAGCGCCAGCGTGTTCGCATCGCAACTGCCGTCATCGCCCAGCAGCGCCAGCGGCAGGCGGTCGATCGTCGCCAGCCAGTCGCGGCCGGGCTCGTGGTTCGCGGCCTGAGGCGAGTCGGCCAGGTGTGGGGAGGCGGGCCGCTGCAGGGAGCCGGGCAAATCCTTGGCGGACTCCGTCGCCGCATCGCCATCGGCGTCCGCGCCGATGCCGGCGCGGGCGAACCAGCGTGCCGCGAGCGGCGTGGGGGCGCAGGCGCTGCGGGCGTCGAAGCCGAGCTCGGCCAGACCATGGCGGAGCGCCTGTTCGATGCGGGCGGCGCCACCGAACAGGCGCAGGCAGGAGGAAATCTCGAGCAGTACCGCGTCGGGCGGAGACAGGCTGATGCGTGGGCTGAAGCGCTCCGCCCAGGTGGCGATCTCGGCGAGGGCGTCGGCTTCGCGATCGGGGGCGCGGGTTTGCAGTTGGAGCTCGGGCAGCAGGGTGAGCGCGCTGGCGCTGCGCTGCCCGCAGTGGACACCTGCCGCCTCTGCGGCGGGCGTGGCGGCCAGGATCGTCGCCCGCGGCGGCGGGGCGACAATGGCGATCGGCGAAGGGGACTGCATGCCGCGGGTGAAGACCTGCAGCGGCAGCGCCGGCAGATGGATGGCGAGCCAGAGCATGGCGACAACGCGCGTTCAGCGCATCCGGGCAAGCGTGAGCGGCGACGCTTCGGCTTCAGGCTGTGCGCCGTCTGCGGCGTGCACCTCGAGCAGGATGGGGCGGCTTGCCGGTGGGCCACGGCGCTTGAGGATGCGAACCTCGAGCAGGTCGCCACGCGCGGCGAGCGCCAGGCGCAAGGGCGCAGGCGAAGACTGGCCGGCGACCGTGCCCGGTCGGAACAGGAAGAGTGGGGTGGCGCTTTCCTCGGCGGCCAGTTGCAGCCTGCGCAGGCCGGTGTTGTCGATGCGCGGCACCCAGGCCAGCACGGCCGCGCAACTGCCCGAGACGGTGGCCTGGCGGATGGCCCAGAGCAGGGTCTGCGGATCTTCGGGGCGCACGATCAGCAGCCGGGCAAGCGGCACGCCGGCACGGGCGAGCGCCGGGGCGTAGGGCAGCAGCGGCGGTGCGAGCCACACGACCCATTGATCGGGCGGGGTGCGCGCGAGCACGGGCAGCAGCAGCGACAGTTCGCCCACCCCCGGGCGTTCGAGCAGCAGCTCGATCAGCGCGCCAGCCGGCCAGCCGCCGCCGGGCAGTTCGTCGTCGAGGGCGCCAAAGCCGGTCGGGCGCACTGCGCCCGCGTGATGCGCGATGCGGTCGGCCTGCCATACGCTGCCTGCAGGCAGCCCGGCGAGAACGCTGAACCGGTGCTCAGGGTGCTCAGGGTGCTCAGCGCCGCGCCCGGGACCCGGTGTGAGCCTGTCCTGCCGGTCGTCTTCGGCGATGCGGAGCGCTGAGGTGGCCATGACGGCGTCGACACGAAGCAGCGGCCCGAGCCGTGGTCGGGTCAGTGGTCCTTGCGGATCAGGCCGACCATCACGCCTTCGATCACCACCGGCGCGCGCCGGGTGTCGATGACGATGGGCGCGTAATCGGGGTTGGCCGGCAGCAGCTCGACCACCGCGCCCTTGCGCTGCAGGGTCTTGACGGTGACGTCGTCGTCGACGCGGGCGACCACGATCTGGCCGTTGCGGGCTTCACTGTTGCGATGCACGGCGATCAGGTCGCCGTCGAGGATGCCGGCGTCGCGCATGCTCATGCCGCGCACGCGCAGCAGGTAGTCGGCCTTGGGCGAGAACAGCGCCGGGTCGAGCTGGTAGCGGGCTTCGACGTGCTCGGCGGCGAGGATGGGGCTGCCGGCGGCGACGCGGCCGACCAGCGGCAGGCCGAGCGCCTCGGCCAGGCGGATGCCGCGCGCGCGGCCTTCCTCGAGCAGGATCGCGCCCTTGGCGGCGAGTGCGCGCAGGTGGGTCTCGGCGGCGTTCGGCGAGCGGAAGCCGAACGCGGTGCACACTTCGGCGCGGGTCGGCGGGCGGCCTTCGGATTCGACGGTGGCGCGGATGAAGTCGAGGATTTCCTGCTGGCGTGCGGTAAGGGTTTCGCTGCGGGCGCTCATGTCGGCCTCCATGGGATGGCTGTAATTTTAAACAGTTATCCATCGAGAGCAAGCACAAAAGCGGCGCACGCCCGCGCGCCACGAATGCCGCGCGCGCAGGCTCGGGGCGAGGCTCAGGGCACCAGCACCGCCGCGCCCTGCAGCGCCCCGCGGCGCAGCCGATCGAGCGCGGCGTTGGCGTCGTCGAGCGCGAAGCGGGTGACTTCGGTGCGCACCGGCACCCTGGGCGCGAGGGCGAGGAACTCGTCCCCGTCGCGTCGGGTGAGGTTGGCGACCGAGACGATGCGGCGCTCGCCCCACAGGATGCTGTACGGAAAGCTCGGGATGTCGCTCATGTGGATGCCGGCGCACACCACCGTGCCGCCCTTGTCGGTAGCGCGCAGCGCGGCGGGCACGAGCTCGCCCGCGGGCGCGAAGATCAGCGCGGCCTGCAGCGGCTGCGGCGGCGCCTCGTCGCCCGCGCCCACCCAGCACGCGCCGAGCTGGCGCGCGAACGCCTGGCTCTCGGCGTCCCCCTTGCGCGTGAAGGCATGGACCTCCCGCCCCTGCCACGCAGCAACTTGCGCAATGATGTGGGCCGCCGCGCCGAAGCCGTAGAGCCCGATCCGGCGCGCATCGCCCGCCATTTCCAGCGCGCGGTAGCCGATCAGCCCGGCGCACAGCAGCGGCGCGGCTTCGGCGGCGTCGA
>JAGOEI010000126.1 GCA_017997795.1 Thauera sp.
GGGCGATGCGGGTGTCGGCACTCGGGGCGGCGGGCTGGGTGGCCGGCGTGGCCGGGAGCGCGTTGGGCGCGGCGGGCGTCAGCGGGCGATCGGCCCTGGCGCCGGCTTCGGCCGCCACGCGCTGGCGTTCGGCGAGCGTGATGCTGCGGGATTCGGCCTCGAGCGCGCGAGCGCGCTGGATGGTCTCGAGGCGCTTTTTCTTGGCCTGGTCGATGCAGCGGTTCACGAAGAACCGGTCGTAGCAGCCGGGGACGGTGGCCTCGTAGGTGGCCTCGGCTTCGGCACGCAGCGCCTTGCCCTCGGCCTCGAGCGCTTCGGCGCGCTCGCGCTCGGCGGCGCGGGCCGCCTCGTCTGCTGTCTGGGCGTGGGCGGGGAGGACGGCGGTGGCGAGCAGGGCAGCGAACAGGCCGGACGCGACGCAATGGCGTGCAATCACGGCAGACAGGGAACGGAGGCGAATCATGCGTGCAGTTTCCGGATTCGAGTTGCGTGTCAGGGGGCGACCGAGGCGCGTGCCCCTGTGGGAGCGGGCTTGCCCGCGAATTGTGCGTGCGGAACCGCGAGCTTCGCGGGCAAGCTCGCGCCCACACGAGACGGCCGGGGATATCGAGCGCGCTGCCGGTGGCGAGCGCCTGCTCCTGGTTTCCGGAGCCTGTGTTCCGGCATCGTTCGGGCTGGCGCGTAGAATAACGCCTTTATTTCAATCCGCGGCCCCGTGGCCGTGTATCCGTACGTGATCAGTCTTCGCAATTTGCGCCTCGCGCGCGGCGCCAAGGTCCTCATCGAGGCCGCCACGCTGCAGATCCATCCGGGCTGGAAGGTCGGCCTCACCGGCGCCAACGGCAGCGGCAAGTCCAGCCTGTTCGCCATGCTGCGCGACCAGCTCCACCCCGACCAGGGCGACCTCGACATGCCGCCGGGCTGGGTGATCGCCCACGTCGCGCAGGAAACACCCGGCCTCGCACAGCCGGCGATCGACTACGTGCTCGACGGCGATGCCGAACTGCGCCGCATCGAGGCCGAGCTGGTCGCGGCCGAAGCAGCGCACGATGGCTCGCACATCGGTGAACTCCATGCCCGCCTGCACGAGATCGGCGGCTACGCGGCGCGTGCGCGTGCCGCATCGCTGCTCGATGGCCTGGGCTTCCTGCAGGCCGACATCGAGCGCCCGGTGTCGGACTTCTCCGGCGGCTGGCGGATGCGCCTGAACCTGGCGCAGGCGCTGATGTGCCGTTCCGACCTGCTGCTGCTCGACGAGCCCACCAACCACCTCGACCTCGACGCGGTGATCTGGCTCGAGGCCTGGCTGCGCGACTACCGCGGCACGCTGCTCCTGATCTCGCACGACCGCGAGTTCCTCGACGCCTGCGTCACCCACATCGCCCACATCGAGCAGCAGAAGCTCAACCTCTACACCGGCGGCTATTCCGACTTCGAGCGCCAGCGCGGCGAGCGCCTGCTGCAGCAGCAGTCGATGTTCGAGAAGCAGCAGCGCGACATCGCGCACATGGAAGACTACATCCGCCGCTTTCGCGCCAAGGCCACCAAGGCGCGCCAGGCGCAGAGCCGGATCAAGGCGCTCGAGCGCATGGAGCGCATCGCCGCCGCGCACGTCGACACGCCCTTCAGCTTCGCCTTCCGCGACGCGCCGCCCGCGCCCGATCCGCTGCTGCAGATCGAGGACGGCGCGGTGGGCTACGGCGACAAGACCGTGCTCGAGCGCATCACCCTGACCCTGCGCCCGGGCGAGCGCGTGGGCCTGCTCGGGCGCAATGGCGCGGGCAAATCCACGCTGATCAAGCTGCTCGCGCACGAACTGCGACTGGCCAGCGGCCGCCGCCTCGAAGGCAAGGGCCTCGCCACCGGCTACTTCGCCCAGCATCAACTGGAAACGCTGCGCCCGGACGAGTCCGCGCTGCAGCACATGGTTCGGCTGGACCCGCAGACGCGCGAGCAGGAGCTGCGCGACTACCTCGGCGGCTTCGACTTCCGCGGCGACGGCGTGGGCGGCACCTCCACTCCGGCGACCACGCCCTGCGGGCCGTTCTCGGGCGGCGAGAAGTCGCGCCTGGCGCTTGCCTTGCTGATCTGGCAGCGCCCCAACCTGCTGCTGCTCGACGAGCCCACCAACCACCTCGACCTCGAGATGCGCCACGCGCTCACCATGGCGCTGCAGGACTACGAGGGCGCGATGGTGCTGGTGTCGCACGACCGCGCGCTGCTGCGCGCCACCTGCGACCGCTTCGTGCTGGTCGATGGTGGCCGCATCCAGCCTTTCGACGGCGACCTCGACGACTACCGCGACTGGCTCGCAACCCGCCGCGCCGAAGTCGCCGCGGCTGCGGCCTGCCCCGACCAGACCGCCGACAAGGCCGCGCGCAAGGCCGACCGCGCCCAGGCCGCGGCGGATCGCCAGGCCCGCCTGGTCGCGCGCCGGCCGCTGGTGAAGGAGATCGAGCAGATCGACAAGCGCCTGGCGGCGTGGAACAAGGAGAAGGCCGAGATCGACGCGCGCCTCGCCGATCCGGCCTTGTACACCGGCCCGCAGGCGGGCGAGGTGCCGGCGCTCAACAAGCGCCAGGCCGAGCTCGCCGAGCGCATCGAGGAGGCCGAGCTGCGCTGGCTCGAGCTGCACGAGGCGCTGGAGGCGATCCCGGCGGATTGAGCGGGGGATCGCGACTTGCGTCGCTCCTACAGGAAGTCGCCGCGGCGTCGACGGACCCTGTAGGAGCGACGCAAGTCGCGATGACGGCGCTCCCAAAGGAAGCCGCTTCGGCTTCGACGGACCCTGTAGGAGCGACGCAAGTCGCGATGACGGCGTCCGCATTCCCGCCGACGCGCATCGGGGCGGACGGCACGATCGCGACTCGCGTCGCTCCCACGGAAATCGGAATTGCTCCCAAGGGAAATCGGCGTCACTCCCAAGGGAAATCGGCGTCACTCCCACGTGAAATCGGCGTTCCACGGCCAGCAGCCAGGCCTCGTGGCCGCTTCGGGCTTACTGCGGCAACCAGCGCAGCGCGTCGATGTTCCACGCGGCGAAGTCTTCATGGCCGACGATGCGGTCTTGCGAGCGGCGCAGGTCGACGTCCTCCGGCCGCAGGTAGTGGCCGGCGGTGTGGAAGATCACCTTCACGGTCGGCTGCATCGGCTTGTCGGCGTGCTGCGCCTGCACCACCGCGAGGCGTTTGCTCTCCAGACGCACCAGCGCACCGGTGGGGTAGATGCCCACCGAGCGGATGAAGGCCTTCACCAGGCGCGGCTCGAAGTGGTTTGCCGACCAGTCCAGCAGCTTGCGCAGCGCCTCGGTGGGTGGCATGCCCTTGTGATAGACGCGGTTCGACGTGATCGCGTCGTACACATCGACGATCGCGCCCATGCGGCCGTACAGGCTGATCTGCTCGCCCTTGAGCTTGTTCGGGTAGCCGGTGCCGTCGTAGCGCTCGTGGTGCTGGGCGGCGACGTCGAGGGCGATCTGGCTGATGCCCGGGGTGGCCTGCAGGATGATCTTGCTCTGCACGACGTGGCTCTTCATGCGGTCGAACTCGGCGTCGGTGAGCTTGCCCGGCTTGTTGAGGATCTCGTCCGGCACGCGCGCCTTGCCCACGTCGTGCAGCAGCGCGCCGACGGCGATCTCGTGGATCGTCTCGCGTGACACCCCGAGGGTGCGCGCGAAGGCGGTCATCAGCGCGCACACCGACACCGAGTGCTGGAAGGTGTAGTTGTCGTGCTGCTTGAGGCGGGCGAGCGGCAGCAGCGCGTCCTGCTGGGTGAAGATGGAATCGACGATGCGCCCGACCAGCGGCTCGACCTTCTCCATCTCGATCTGCTTGCCGAGGCGGATGTCCCCCAGCATGTCGCGCACGATCTGGTTCGCCTCGCGATGCAGGGCGTGCGCGCGCTCGAAGCTGCTCGCCGCCTTGGCGGGGGTGTGCACCGCCGGCGCTTCGGCGGGCGCTGGCGCGGTGTGCTGCGGGCCGGGTTCGGGGGCTGCCTCGGGCGCGGCTGGCGCGGCGTCTGGCGCGGGAAGCGCGTCCGGGTCCAGGCCGCGCCCGGTGTCGACATAGATCTCGGTGACGCCGATCTCGCGGACCTTGCGCACGTCATCCGCGCTGGCGACCAGGAAGCGATTGCGCACGAAGCCGTGCTGCAGCCAGCCGCAGTTGAGGTCGTGGACGTACATCCCGGCCTGCAGCCGGGTCACGGGGATGAGCTTGATCACGCGGTGGGTAGGATCGATGCCGATGCCGCATTATCGGATCGAGGGCGGGCTTTGCGTCGTCTGGCGTGCGGGCGTGCGAGAACTTTCACACGGCAGGGTGGCGCCCCGATTTGGGGAGTGCACGGCGAGGGGCGGGCGATCGGATGTACGGACTGGCGAGGCGCGTCGGCGCGTCGTCAGGCGTTTGCCCTCGCGGCGAGGGCGTGGAAACCGTCCGCAAGGTCCCGGGCTGCTAGAATCCGGGCTTCCCCGAATCTGTCCCAGGAGCTAGCGGTGCGTATCGTCTGTCTCGACCTCGAAGGTGTGCTCGTCCCCGAAATCTGGATCGAATTCGCCGAGCGTACCGGCATCCCCGAGCTGCGCCGCACCACCCGCGACGAGCCCAACTACGACACCCTGATGAAGTACCGCCTGGACATCCTGGCGCAGAAGAAGCTCGGCCTGCCCGACATCCAGGCGGTGATCGCCAGCATGGGGCCGATGGAGGGCGCGCGCGAATTCCTCGACGCGCTGCGCGACACCTACCAGGTGGTGATCCTGTCCGACACCTTCTACGAGTTCGCCAAGCCGCTGATGAAGCAGCTCGGCCTGCCCACGCTGTTCTGCCACAGCCTCGAGGCCGACGCCGAGGGCATCCTGGTGAACTACCACCTGCGCATGCCCGACCAGAAGCGCGAGGCGGTCAAGCGCTTCAAGGAGCTCAACTTCAAGGTCGTCGCCGCGGGCGATTCCTACAACGACACCGCGATGCTGGGCGAGGCCCACGGCGGCATCCTGTTCCACCCGCCCGAGAACGTGGTGCGCGAGTTCCCGCAGTTCCCGGTGGTGCGCGACTACGACAGCCTGCGCGCCGAGATCGACAAGGCGTTCGCGCGCGTCTGACGCCCGGCTGCAGCACGTGCGCGCGGATCGGGCGCACGACTGTGCAATCGGGTTGCGGGGCGGTGCGCAGGCACTGCCGGCGCGCCGCTCCTCATTCCTTACTCTTCACGCCTGACTCGCCCCATGCACCGCGAACGCTTCTACACCCTGTCCGCCTCCTGCCCCGACCGCGTCGGCATCGTCGCCAAGGTCTCCGGCTTCATCGCCGAGCACAAGGGCTGGATCCTCGAGACCTCGCTGCACGCCGAGCCGCCGCTCGACGCGGGCGACGTCGGCCGCTACTTCATGCGCATCGAGATCAAGGCCGACTCGCTGCCCTTCCACCTCGCCGAGTTCCGCGAGAAATTCCGTCCGCTCGCCGAAGAGCTGGAGCTGGACTGGAAGATCACCGACTCCGCGGTCAAGAAGCGCGTGGTGGTGCTGGTGAGCAAGCAGGAGCACTGCCTGTACGACCTGCTCGCGCGCTGGCAGTCGAAGGAGCTCGACATCGAGATCGCGTGCGTGATTTCCAACCACGACACCTTCCGCGGCTTCGTCGAGTGGCACGGCATCCCCTTCCACCATGTGCCGGTGAGCGCCGACAACAAGGCCGCCGCCTACGCCGAAGTGCAGCGCATCTTCGAGGAAGTGCGCGGCGACACCATGGTGCTGGCGCGCTACATGCAGATCCTGTCGCCCGCGCTGTGCGCCGCCTACCCGGGGCGCATCATCAACATCCACCACAGCTTCCTGCCCAGCTTCGTCGGCGCCAAGCCCTACCACCAGGCCTGGGCCAAGGGCGTCAAGCTCATCGGCGCCACCTGCCACTACGTGACCGCCGACCTCGACCAGGGCCCGATCATCGAACAGGACGTGATCCGCATCGACCATTCGGATGCGGTCGAGGACATGGTGCGCTACGGCAAGGACATCGAGAAGACCGTGCTCGCCCGCGGCCTGCGCTACCACCTTGAGGACCGGGTGCTGGTGCATGGGAACAAGACGGTGGTGTTCCGCTGAGCGGGGCGAGGCGCGGGCGGCGCGGGTGCTGATTCGATGAGCGATCCTTCCGCGCGCCCTGCGCAGGGCAACCTGTTCGCCAGCCTGCCCGATGCCGGCGACGGCGAACGCTTCGACACCCTGTTTGCCAACGCCGCCTGCCGCGTCGAGCGCATCGTGTCCTGCGGCCACGCCAGCCCGCCGGGCTTCTGGTACGAGCAGGATGAGGACGAGTGGGTGGTGCTGCTGGTCGGCTCCGCCGTGCTCGCCTTCGCCGACGGGCGCGTGCTGGCGCTGCGCGCCGGCGACTGGACGAGCCTCCCGGCGCGCTGCATGCATCGCGTCGAATCCGTGTCGGACGATGCGGTGTGGCTGGCGGTGCACTGCCGCGCAGACAAGGCGTGAGCGCCCGCAACGCCCGCGCGCAGAATTCATCAATGCTTGCGGTATCCGCCGCCTCGGTTCGCGGCGGGTGTACCGTTTTGAAACCAAGGAGCGAGCATGCCCTCAACGCCCCGTCCGCCGGTGCAGCCGGTGCAGTTCGAGCCCGAATTCGTCGCCGGCGTGCGCGAGCTCTTCGAGCAACGGATCCCCTTCAACGCATTGCTCGGCCTGAAGATCGAGGACATCGGCGGTGAGC
>JAGOEI010000127.1 GCA_017997795.1 Thauera sp.
CCTGCTTGAGTCCGCGGGGGGTGAGCTCACGCAGGTGGTCGGGCGTGCCGTCCACCGCTTCTGCGTGTCGCCAGAGCAGCAGGTCCATGTCGTTCGTCCAGGGGTCGAGGGCCGGCATCATCGGCTGTGCGTGTTGCAGCACGATGACTCGGGCGCTATTTGCTCCCGGCTCAGGGTCGTCACCACGGCTTCCTGCCCTCCAGCAAGGGGGCGCATTCGCGCAGGATGCGGCGGCGCAGGCGGACGTAGCGCGGCGCATGCCAGCCGAGCACGAACGCGGCCGCAGGCGCGAGCGCGGGATTCGCCCGCGTCCAGTCCGACAGGCGCTGATGCGCGATATCCACGTCCTGCAGGAATCCGAGCGCGGTCTGCGCGTGCACGACGCCGTCGAGGTAGCGATTGATGGTGCGCGCGGCGAACAGGGGGGCGAAGAACTCGACGCCGTAGCGCAGCAGCTTGAAGGCGATGCGCAGCGCGTGCAGGCGGGTGGGCTCTAGCGTGGCGGCGGCCGCGGCCAGGCTGCGGGCGCGTTTGCGCAGGCGGCTCAGGCGCAGGCGCGCAAAGGCACGCAGGTCGGCAGCAGCGGCAAGGCTGCTCACCGGCAGACGGTAGAGGTCGGCGGTGAAGGCGAGCAGCAGCCGACCCTGGGTGGCCATGTCGAGATTGTGGCTGGCGAAGTGGCGCGCCTCGTTGCGGGCCTGATGCACGGTGTCGAGCAGCGCGGCCATCGCCGTTGGGTCGGCGAGGCCCTCGGGCATCACCGGCTCGAGCAACTCGGCGTGAAAGACGTCGAGGTCGCGGGCGTCGCCGAAGCGGTTGGCGTTGTCGCGCAGGCGGGCGTTCCAGGTGCCGGCGAAGTTTTCCGGCAGCGCCGGCGCGAAGAGCTTGAGCAGCGCGCGCAGCCTGCGCTGGGACACGCGCAACTGGTGGATGAAGTCGGGGTGGATGTCGTCCGCCGCAGCCTGTGCGAGCGCGGCGGCGGCATTGCCCTGCCACTGGCGCACGCAGGAAAAGGCCAGGGTGCGGAAGGCGTCGACCACGTTCTGCCCGGCGGAGATCGTCGACGGCTCGGCCCGCACCGGTGTAAGCGGCGTGTCGAGGAACAGGCGGTAGCCGCGCTCGGCCTTGGAGATGTCGGCGGGCATCAGCGGCAGATCCTGCGCCAGTGTGCACGCGAGCTCGACCAGATCCTGCGGTCGGCCGCTTTCGAGCTCGAGCTCGAGCTCGCAGATCGGCGCGCTGCGCTCGATGCCGTCCGGGGTGCGCACCTTGACCTCGCCGGTGTCGATCATCAGCAGGATGCTGACGCCGGGTTCGGGTGTGTGGCGGCGCGTTTCGCGCCGGAAGCGGGTGGTGAACACCGGCACCAGCGCGTCCTGGTGGCGGGCGAGCAGCCGCGCCGCTTCGGGCTGGTCGACCATGGAGAAATCGAAGGCGCCGGTCCACGGCTGCTCCCACTCCGGGCGGCTCGACAGGCCACCGCTGGAGACGGCCGCGCACTTGACCGTCTGCAGCATCTGCCGCCCCTGGCGGCGGGTGCGCACCGCCACCTTGCGTGCCTTGAGCGCCAGGGACGGGGTGTCGAAGTAGGTGTTGTCCAGCGTGGTGGTGGTCCCGAGCTTCTGCGCCGCGGCGACAAGCGCATGCCTGCGCAAGGCCGCCAGCGCGCGTTGGGGCAGGGCAAGCTTGAGTTCGATTTCGTGGCTCATGGACATCCGCCCGGATCGGGGCGTTGGTGGAAGGGCGCTTGAATTCTAGACACGGTGGCACCGTGCGTCATGCACGGTTTCGTGACCTGAAATATTTCATCGCCTGCATGCGCTCATTCGCCGAAGACATGCCGCCACAGCGCGCGTACCGGCTCGCGTGCGGCTTCGACCTCGTCCGGGTCGATGCGCGAGGGGCGCTCGTTGAGGCGCTGGCGGTGTTGCAGGCGGCGCAGCTCGCGGTAGCTGTCGGCGCAGGCGGCGGCGAGCGCGCTTGGGATCAGGCCGAGCTCGCCGGCAATGCGCAGCAGCGCGATGTTGCCGAGGTTGCCGGTGAGCTGCGGGTGGTCGTGGCTGTGGCCGAGCACCAGGTACTGGATCAGGAACTCGACGTCGATCAGCCCGCCGGCGTCGTGCTTGAGGTCGAACAGCTCGCCCTTGCTGCCGTGGGCGTCGCGCATCTTCCTGCGCATCGCCAGCACCTCGGCGCGCAGGGTGTCGAGGTCGCGCTTCATGCACAGCACGTCGCTCCGGATGCGCTCGAAGGCCTCGCCGAGCGCACGGTCGCCGGCCGAGAAGCGTGCCCGCGTCAGCGCCTGGTGCTCCCACACCCAGGCCGATTCCATCTGGTATTTGCGGAAGGCCTCGAGCGAGGTGACGATCAGGCCCGATTCGCCGTTCGGGCGCAGGCGCAGGTCGGTGTCGAAGAGCTGGCCGGCCGCGGTCTGGCTGGAGAGCCAGGTGTTGGTGCGCTGCGCGAGCCGCGTGTAGACCTCGGCCGCCTCGGGTGCGTCGTCGTCGAAGAGGAAGACGATGTCGAGGTCGGAGGCGTAGCCGAGCTCCTTGCCGCCGAGCTTGCCGTAGCTGATCACCGAGAACTTCGGCTCCGCGCGGTGGCGGATCTTGATGCGCCGCCAGCACAGCGGCAGCGTGAGGTCGAGCACGATGTCGGCGAGCTCGGACAGGTGGTCGGCGAGCTTCTCGACGGTGAGCAGCCCGGCGAGGTCCTGGGTGAGCAGGCGGAAGACCTGGGCGTGATGGCGTTCGCGCATCACGTCCATCTGGCGCTCCATGTCGGGTTCGAGGGCGTCGAGCTCGGCGGCGAGGCTGGCGCGGAAGGCCTTCCAGTCGGGCGTGCTGTCGAGGTTGCGGGCGTCGAGCATCTCGTCGAGCAGGATCGGATGGCGGGCCAGGAACTGTGCGCCCCAGCGCGACGCGCTCATCAGGTCGGCGACGCGGCGCAGCGCCTGCGGATACTGCTGCAGCAGCGCGAGATAGGCGCCACGGCGGCCGATCGCCTCGATCAGGTCGAGCAGCCGGGTGAGGGTGTCGTCGGGGCCGGGGGTGGTCGCGGCGGCCTCGATCATGCGCGGCATCAGCGCGTCGAAGCGGCTCCTGATGTTGTTGGGCAACTGGGTGTAACGCGGGCTGCCATGGATGGCGGCCAGGCGTTCGGCGCCGACCTGCGGCCTGCTGTAGCCGAGTTCGCCCAGCGCCGCCGTGGTGGCCTCGGTGTCTTCGGCGTTGGTCCAGGCGGCATCGAGGCTGTGGTCCTCCTCGGACGGGTCGCCGAACACGCTGTCGAACTGCGCGCTCACCAATTTGCGGTGTGCGTCGAGCGCGGCGAGCAGCGCCGGGTAGTCGGCAAAGCCCATCGCCTCGGCGACCAGCGCCTGGTCGGCTTCCCTGGTGGGTAGGTCGTGGGTCTGGGCGTCGTCCAGATATTGCAGGCGATGCTCGAGCCGGCGCAGGAACACGTAGGCGGTGGTCAGATCCTCGACCGCCTGCGCCGACAGGATGCCGCGCTCGGGCAGCAGGGCCAGCACCTTCAGCGTCGGACGCACCTGCAAGGCGATGTCGCGGCCGCCGCGGATGAGCTGGAACACCTGGGCGATGAACTCGATCTCGCGGATGCCGCCCGGGCCGAGCTTGACGTTGTTGGCGCGGTCGCGGCGGGCGACCTCGCGGCGGATCTGCGCATGCAGCTCGCGCATGGCGTTGATCGCACCGAAGTCGAGATACTTGCGAAACACGAAGGGGCGGGCGATGTCGCGCAGCTCGGTCCAGCGCTCGCCGCGCAGCACGCGGCCCTTGATCCACGCGTAGCGTTCCCACTCGCGGCCCTGGGTGACGAAGTAGTTCTCGAGCATGTCGAAGCAGCACACCAGCGGGCCGGAGTCGCCGTTGGGACGCAGGCGCATGTCGACGCGGAACACCTGGCCGTGCTCGGTGACCTCGTTCAGGGCCTGGATGAGTTGCTTGCCCAGGCGCTCGAAGAACTCGTAGTTGCTGATCACCTTCTTGCCGCCGGTGTCGCCGTCCTCGGGGTAGATGAAGATCAGGTCGATGTCGGATGACACATTGAGCTCGCGCCCGCCGAGCTTGCCCATGCCGACCACCAGCAGCTCCTGCTCCCAGCCGGTCGGCGACAGCGGCTGGCCGTAGCGCTCGACCAGGGCGGCACGCAGCACGTCGTGGGCATGGCGGATCGCGACCTCGGCAAGCACGGTCATGGTCTCGGTGACCTCGGGCAGCGCGGTGTCGCAGGCGAGGTCGCGCACGATCAGGTGGCACAGCACCCAGATGCGCAACTGGCGCAAGGCCGGGCGCAGCGCGCCGTCGCCGCCGCCGAATACGGCTTCGCGCGCGCCGAGGAAGCGCTGCATGTCGGCCTCGCCGATCGGTCCGTCGATGCTTTCGGCAAGCGCCGCACCCAGCCAGGGCTGGCTGTCCAGCATGCGTGACAGATAACGCGAGAGGCGGCGCGCGGTGAGCACGGGCTGCGGCAGTGCGTCGGGAAGGGAGGACATGGCGTGGCTCCAGTGCGGGCGCGGATCGTTGGTAGAATGCGGGTCTCGCCGGCGATTCTGCGCCAGCGGGTGGTTGGCAGGCATTTTATCCGTCCCCGCAGTCAGCCGGCATGGCGCGCGCGAGGGCTCGACGCAAGGTCCCCGAGCAAGGCCCCGGATCCGCAGTTCCCCGCAACGTCTCCCAGCAACGTCTCCGAGCAAGTTCACTGAGCACGCCCGCGCCTTCCCCCTCGAACGCAGACTCCCCGCCGCCTGCGCCTGCGCGCCGGGCGGGCGGCGTGCTGCGCAGCGTCCTGGCGTGGACCTTGCGCATCTGCGTGATCGCCTGGTTCGTCGCGGCCGGCACGGTGCTGGTGGTGCGGCACGTGCTGATGCCCTCCGTCGATGCCTTGCGCGAGCCGATCGCGGCGATGCTGGCGCAGCAGCTCGCGTTGCCGGTGTCGATCATCCGCATCGAGGGCGGCTGGGCGGGTTGGCGGCCGCGCCTGCGTATCGAGGGCTTGCGCATTGCCGACCGCGAGGGCCGCGAGGCGCTGACGCTCGCTGCGGTCGAGGCCACCGTGGCGTGGTCCTCACTGGTGCGGGGCGAGCCGCATTTCGACCGTCTCGACATCCAGGCGCCCGATATGGTGCTGCGCCGCGATCCGGCGGGACAGATCTTCGTGGCCGGCATTGGGCTTCCGGCAAGCACGGGCGAGGACGGCGGCGGGCTCGCCTGGCTGCTCGCCCAGCGCCAGATCCTCATCCACGGCGCGCGCGTGACCTGGCAGGACGAGGCGCGCGCCGCGCCCGCGCTGGTGCTCGATGGCGTGGCCCTGCGCCTCGACCGGCGCGGCAGCAAGGTGCGCTTCGCGCTCGATGCACGGCCGCCGCCGGCGCTGGCGTCGGCGCTGGTCGTGCGTGGCGAGGTGGCGCGCGCGTCGCGCCTCGTCAGCCTGCAGCGGCTGTCGACGGCGGCTGGCCGCGTGTACGTGGAACTCGAGCGCGCCGACCTCGGCGGCTGGCAGCCGTGGTTCGATTACCCGCTGCCGCTTGCCGGCCACGGCGGCGTGCGTGCGTGGGCGGACGCCGATGGCGAGGGCGGCCTCGACGTGACCGCGGATGTCGCGCTCGATGGCGTGAAGACGCAGCTCGGGGAGGCGCTGCCGGCGCTCGATCTCACCCGGCTCGACGGGCGGCTGTCGCTGACGCGCGGTGAAAAGGGCAGCAGCTTCGGCACGCGTGGCCTGACCCTGACCCTGGCCGACGGCTTGACCGTCGCGCCCACCGATTTCGCGCTGCGGCTCGATCAGGGCGACGAGGGCGAGTCGGCGGGCGGCGCGGTGACCGCGAACCGGCTCGACTTTGCCGCGCTCGCCGCGCTGGCGGGCTATCTGCCCTTCGATGCCGGCGTGCGTGCGCGGCTGGCGCGCTTCGAGCCCAGCGGCAAGGTCGAGGACCTGCGCCTGGCGTGGCGCGGCGAGGCGGGGGCGCCGAGCCACTGGTCGCTGGCTGCGCGTTTCGAAGACGTCGGCCTCTTGGCGCGCGAGGGCTGGCCCGGCCTGGGCGGGCTGTCGGGGCGCATCGACGGTGACGCGGACGGCGGCCGCTTCCAGCTCACCGGTTCGGGCATGCACATCGACCTGCCGACGGTGTTCGATCCCGGCCGCCTCGACTTCGACCGCCTGCGCGCCGAGGGCGGCTGGCAGCGCCGTACTGACCGGATGGAGATCGCGCTCGACAGCGCCGAGTTCGACAACACCGACGCGGCAGGGACCGCGTCCGGTCGCTACTGGCCGGCAGTCGATGGTCCCGGCGAGATCGACCTCCAGGCGCGCCTGAGTAGGGCGGACTCGACCGCGGTGTGGCGTTACCTGCCGCGCGTGGTCAATGCCCACACCCGCGAGTGGGTGCAGCACGGCATTCGTGCGGCCGGCGTGCCCGAGGCCCGGCTGCGGCTGCAGGGCAGACTGCAGGACTTCCCGTTCCGCGACGGCGCGGGCCAGTTCCTGGTCACGGTGCGGGTGGCGGACGGGGTGCTGGATTACGCCCCCGGCTGGCCGGGCATCGACGGCATCCACGGCGAGGTGCGCTTCGAAGGGCCGGGCATGCGCATCAGCGCCGAGCGCGGCCGCATCCTGGGCGTCGATCTGGTC
>JAGOEI010000128.1 GCA_017997795.1 Thauera sp.
GTCGAAGCGGGGCAGACGGTCACGCTCGTCATCAGCGACAGCGACCCGTCCACGCCGGACGTGACCATCAGCGCCATCGTCAATGCCAACGGTACCTACGCCACGACCGCCGATTTGAGCACGCTCACCGACGGTCCGCTCACGGTCACGGCGGCGGTCACCGACCTTGCCGGCAACCCTGCCGTCGATAGCGATAGCGGAGTGAAGGCCATCGCTGATGTGCCCATCCTCGCCTCGATCGACGACATCCTCATCCTCACCCCTGGCAGCACGGTCATCTCCACCGGGGGTACCGACGCGGTGGTCATTCCGGGCCTGGGCAATTCGGGCGATGGTGTGCTTCAGGCGGACCTCGAGCGCGAGCTCGGGCTGCCGGCGGGCTATTTCGACAACCGCTTTAACCCGTCGGGTCCCAACGTTACCGATGACGGCTTCGTCAATGCCCTCGACGGCAAGGTCACCGGGTCGCATTACGCGATGACTGCGGGCTCGTCGGTGAGCTGGGACTACATCTTCACTAATGGCGAGAACCTCACCGCCGAGGTCTCGCGCGGCTTCAACGACCTCGTGGTCCTGGTCGTGACCGACCCGGCAGGCAACAAGCAGTCGATCCTGGTGAATGCCTCCGAGGTCAAGTTCCCCGCGTCGAGCATCAGCGATACCTTCACCTTCACCGCGACCTCCAGCGGGCAGTACAGCTTCGAGTGGGTGGTGCTCAACGGTGGCGACCGTCTCAAGGACTCTTCGCTGCAACTTGCCGCGCCGAGCTTCCGCGCGCCAGGGGACAGCGCTGCCTACGGCGCACCCGTGCGGCTGCCGGTGTTCGCCGAGTTGGCCGACAAGAGCGGTTCGGAAGTGCTCAGCGTGGTCATCTCGGGTATCCCCTCCGGTGCTCGCTTCACCTCCGGCACCGACAACGGGGACGGCAGCTGGAGCTTCACGGCAGCCGAACTCGGCAACCTGCTGCTGATGCCCCCGGCGGGCTTCTCCGGCACGCTCGCGCTCACGGTCACTGCCACCGCGCTCGAGACCGCCAACGGGGACACGGCCGTGACTCAGCAGACGGTCAATGTCACCTTTGACCAGACCGACTTCACGGTTACCACGGGCACCAGTGCAAACCAGTCGATCAACGGCACGACTGGGGACGATCTCATCCGCGGCTACGCCGGCAGCGACGTCATCAACGCCCGCGAGGGGGATGACCTCGTCTTCGGCGGCGCCGACAACGACACGCTTCGTGGCGGCGGCGGCAACGACTGGCTGTATGGCGGGCAAGGCAATGACACGGTGTACGGCGACGCCGGTAACGACGTGCTCGTCGGTGGTGCGGGCGACGACAACCTCTACGGTGGTGTTGGAGCGGACGTGTTCAAGTGGCAGCTTGGGGACCAGGGCAGCACCAGCGCACCCGCGATCGACGTGGTCAAGGACTTCTCGGTAGCCCAGGGCGACGTGCTCGACTTGCGCGACCTGCTGGCCGGGGAGGCCCACCAGGGGGTCAGCGCCGGAAATCTGAGCGAGTACCTCGACTTCAACTTCGAGCCCGGTTCGGGCGGCAGCGTGGGTACCACCGTCGTCTCGGTGAAGACCCAAGGAGCGGCGATGAGTGCGCCAGACCAGATCATCCGCCTCGAAAATGTCGATCTGCTGGAAGGGCTGACCGACGATAATCAGATCATCCAGAAGCTGCTCAGCAACGGACGACTGATTACCGATTGACGATGCAGATCGCCTGCCGGGGAGTACCCGGCAGGCATAATCCAGAGACCCGGGTATGCCTTATGTGAAGAGAAATGCGACGGGCGAGATCGTCGCAGTGAGCAATTTCGAGGATGCGGAGCATTGCCATGAGGTCGATGGAGAAGATCCCGCGCTGCGGCTGTTCCTGCACCGCCTGAGCTCCACGCCGGGTCTGGCCGATACCGACCTTCAGCTCGTGCGGGTGCTGGAAGACTTGATCGACCTGCTGGTCGAGCGCTCGGTCATCCGCTTTACCGACCTACCCCCAGCAGCACAGGAAAAGCTCAGCGCACGCCGCAGCGCGCGCGTCTCGATGCGCAGCCTGAACCTGCTCTCGGAGCGGGACGGACAAATCCTTTAGGCTGCGCCTCGCAGGGGTGGGCGTTCTCGTTCGCGATTGCGGGGGCTGGAGGCCTGCAAGCTCATGCGGTCTCGCCCCTCAAGCCTTGTCAGGGCCGACGTAACGCACGCCCGGGCCGGTCATGCCATCGATCCCCAATGCCGGCAAGACGAGGCGCTCGGCGTCGCTACTCACACCCTCCGCAATCACCCGCACGCCGATGCTGTGCGCCAGCACGCACAGGCTGCGCAGCACGCTCTGGTTGCCGGCCTCGGTGTCGATGCCGCGTATCAGCGCGGCGTCCACCTTGAGGTAGTCGAGCCCGAGGTCGTGCAGATCGCCAAGCTGCTTGAGCTGACGGCCGCAGTGCTCGATGCCGATACGGCAGCCCAGCGGTTTGAGCGCGTGGCACAGCTCACGGAACTCGTTCGGGTGCTGCACCACGCCGTATTCCGGGACTTCGACCCACAGCTGGCGTGCGCTCGCGGGTTGCTCGGCGAAGCTCGCCAGCAGCAGGCTGCGGAAGCCGGCGTCGCGTAGCGATTCGGCCGAGATGTTGATCCCCAGCGGCTCACCGGAGCTGGCGATGCTGCGCAGCGCAAGGCGGACGACCTCGGCGTCGATGCGGTTGATTACCCCCAGGCGGGCCGCCCACGGCATGAAGTAGCCGGCGCTCTGGCAGCCGCCGTCCATTGCCAGGCGCACTGGCGCCTCGAAATGAAGCAGCTCACCGGTGGTGTCGACGACCGGGAAGCGCCCGAGCTGCATGCCGCCCGCCTGGAGTGCGCCCTCGATTGCTTGCCGCCAGCCGGCAAGCTCGGTGTGGGCGAGCGACGGTCGATCGGGATCGGCCACGCTGATCGCGCGCGCGCCAGCCTGTTCCGCAATGGCCAGGGCGCCGTCGGTGCGGGCAAGCAGGCTCTTGAGCGCGGTGCCTGGCGAGAACGCGCAGGCACCGAGCGGAAAGGCGACTTCAAGGCGCGTGCCGTCGCCCGCTAGGGCGAGGGCCTCTTCGATCACCGCCTGCACGCGCTTGGCGAGTCCGGTCGCGTCGTCCTCGCCGGTTGCCAGCAGCGCAAAGTCGGTGCCGTTCAGGCGGCCAGCCTCCCAGTCGGGGCGGGACGAAGCGAGGTGCAGCAGGTGGTGTCCGAGCGCGCGCAGCAGGTCATCGACCACGGGCCGCCCGTGCTGGCGATTGAGGCTGGCGATGTCGCCGACGCGGGCGATGACCAGGGTCCCGCCGGCCTGCTCGTCCTCGCGCGCTAGGGCGCTCTCCACCCGGCGCAGGAACTGGGTGCGGGTCATCAATCGTGTGAGGTCGTCATGCTGGCTCTGGAAGCGCAGCGCCTCCAGGCGCTCGGCCTCCTCGCCGAGCATCAGCCGCACGCGGGCGGACAGCGCGTTCATGGCACCGACCACGCGGCGGAACTCGAGCGTGCCGGGTTCGCGCGTGCTGACGAAGCGGCGCTCGCCGATGGCCGTCGCCTGCTCCACCACGTCGTCAAGCGGACGCAGGATGCGCTTGAGCAGCAGGGTGCCGAGCGCGCCGCAGGCCACGCCGCCGACGGCGAACCACAGCAGCAGGTCCAGCGTGGAGCGCCACAGCGATTCGTAGGCATAGCGGTCGTGGCTGACCACGCTGAGTGTGCCGAACTGGTGCCAGCCGTCCTGTACCTGCGCCACGCCGGCCGCAGCCTGCATCGGGATCAGGGCGCGGAACCAGATGGGTACGTCGCCGTCGCCACCCTCGGCAACCTGCTCCGCGACCACTTCGCCCTTGGGGTCGACCAGGCGGATCAGCCGGTAGTGGCCGGTGTCCATGCGCGCCGACAGCTGCAGCTCGATGCTGACCGGGTCCTTTGGAAGGTGCGAGAGCGCGAGGGCCAGACCGCCGGCGTTGTCGATGTTCTTCACCGTCAACGCCTGCACCAGGTAGTCGCGCGCCGACAGCGTGCCGACCACCAGGCTGCCGCCGAGGGCGAGCAGGGTGAGGCACAGGGTTGCGATCCAGAGTTGCTTGATCAGGGACATGGCGGGCGGCTCCGGAGAGGGCGTTGCGGGTTCATTGTTGAAGGTCCAGACCTTCGGCGCGCATGCGCTGCAGCACGCTGCGCCAGCGCGAGAGGCGGGCAGTGGGGTCGGCGGAGCTGGTGCTCGCGCCCTGTACCCAGAGCCCCTCGCTGGTGAAGCTGAAAATCGGGAACAGATCGGGGCGGCGGCTGGCGGGACGGATCTCGCTCACCAGATTGTCGAGGATGAGCGGTTCTGCGTCGGGCGTCGGGTAGTAACCGAGCACCATATGTGCTTGGGATACGTTGCTCTGCGGCCCGCCGATGCGGGCGCGAACGTAAATCAGGCGAAGTCGCTCGGAGGATATGCCGGAAATCAGCAAACTGGCATACTTCGCAATCGCAAAATCTTCGCAGTCTCCTGCGCCGAGCGCTATCGACTCCAGCGGTGTGGCCCAGTAGTCGGCCTCCTTCCACACCTTGATGTCATCGTCAAAGCGCAGGCGGCGGTTGAAGAACGTATTTACCCGCGTCAGCCGCTCGCGCTCGTCATCGATCGTCGGATCGAAGATCAGCGCCCGCCAGTCACGCACGGCGGCTGCGACTGCCTCGCCGTAGCGCGCGCGGGCAATCTCCTCCATGCGTGCGCCGTCTGCCGACGCCAGCACGAGCGACAGGCTGCCGACGAAGGCGGCGAGTGCGGCGGCTTGATACAGCCGGCGAAGATGGGCGAGGAGGGCGTGGAGCATCGGCGGGCGCGGTGGGGCTGAGCCCGATTATGGGCGATTCGTGCCTGCGGGGTCGCCGGCAGCAGGTTCGTGGCGTGACCTGGCACACGGCTGCGGCAACAAGTTGATGCCTTTTGTGCAAAGCGTCACTCGGGGCGCGTTTGAGTGCCCGGAGCACCCCCTGAATCTTGATCTAATGACGTAACCGCGGCCTCAGTGTGCCGCGTCGATAAGGACTCGAACAACATGGACCTCCACAAGAACCTCCGCCGCACCTGCGTCATCGCGGTGCTTTTCGCGCTGCACGGCACGGCGCTGGCGGAATCGGTGCCTGCGGCATTGCGCGAAGCCGCGCTCAAGGCGGTCGGTACGAACCCCGAAGTGCAGGCACGCTGGCACGCCTTCCAGGCCGCGGGCGCGGAACAGGATGTGGCGCGCGGCGGCTACCTGCCGCAGATCGACCTCAATGCCGGTGTCGGCCGCGAGCGCCAGGACCTCCCGGGCGAGGCGACCGAGCGATATACCCGTCGCGGCGCGGCGCTGTCGCTCAACCAGATGCTGTACGACGGTTTCCTCACCCGCAGCGAGGTGTCGCGCCTGGGTTTCGCCCGCCTGGCGCGCTACTACGAGGTGGTGGATGCGTCGGAGACGGCCGCGCTCGAAACCGTGCGCGCTTACGCCGACGTACTGCGTTATCGCGAACTGGTGCAGCTCGCCAAGGACAACTACGTCGAGCACCGGCGGGTGTACGACCAGATCGCCGAGCGCACCGCGGCAGGGGTGGGGCGTCGGGTCGACCTCGAGCAGGCCAGCGGCCGTCTCGCGCTCGCCGAATCCAACCTGCTGACCGAGGTGTCGAACCTGCATGACGTCAGCGCACGCTACCTGCGCCTGGTCGGCGAGGCGCCCGCGGACGCGCTGCCGGCGCTGCCCGACCGTCTCGTCGGTACCGATGGCCTGCCGCCGACGGTCGCGGACGCGGTCAAGGCCGCACTCGGTGCCAGCCCTGCGCTCGCCGCCGCCATCGAGAACGTGCGCGCCGGCCAGGCCGATATCGAAGCCCGCCGTGCCGCCAATCACCCACGCGTCGACCTGCGCGCACGCCAGTCGGTGGATCACAATCTGGATGGCATCGATGGACGGTCGCGCGAGGGCGTGGTCGAGGTCGTGCTCAACTACAACCTGTTCCGCGGCGGCTCCGACCAGGCGCGCATCCGCCAGGCTGCAGAGTCGCTGAACCAGGCGCGCGACCTGCGCGAGAAGGCCTGCCGCGACATCCGCCAGACCCTGTCGATCGCCTACAACGACAGCCAGCGTCTCCAGGAACAGATCGGCTATCTCGACCAGCACCAGCTCTCGATCGCCAAGGCGCGCGAGGCCTACCGCCAGCAATTCGACATCGGCCAGCGCACGCTGCTCGACTTGCTCGACACCGAGAACGAGTACTTCCAGGCCCGCCGCGCCTACACCAGCGCGCGCTACGACCTCGCAATCGCCGAGGCGCGCACGCTGGCCGGGATGGGGCGCCTGCTCAACACGCTGGAGGTGGCGCGCAACGATCTGCCGACGCCGGCCGAGCTCGGCCAGGATCGCAGTGGCGTCGATGCGGCCGAGCTGTGCCCACCCGAGGCACCGACGCCGCTGCAGATCGACAAGGAGGCACTGTTCGCTGAGGCCATGCGCGAGGCGGGCGCAGGCCGTGCCCCGGCCCCCTCGGCGCAGCCGACGACACCCCAGCGCGACTGAGCGCGCGCTGTCCCGTCAGCGTCCCCGAAACACCGGCGGCCGCTTGGCCAG
>JAGOEI010000129.1:0-1158 GCA_017997795.1 Thauera sp.
ACCAGCCAGGCGGTGTAGGCGGCGTAATAGGCGAGGAACACGACGCCTTCCCAGCGCGCGATCTCGCGCCCGGTGATCATGATCGGCAGGCAGGCGAAGGCCACCGCCAGCATCACCCACAGGTCGAAGTTGCGCGCCGCCTCCGACACCGGCAGCCCGACGCCCGAGGCGATGCCGGCCGCGCCGAGTACGGCGAGGATGTTGAACACGTTGCTGCCCACCACGTTGCCTACCGCGATGTCGCGCTGGCCGCGCATGGCGGCGACGATCGAGGTGGCGATCTCGGGCATCGAGGTGCCGACCGCCACCACGGTGAGGCCGATCACCAGATCGCTGACGCCGAAGGCGCGCGCGAATGCCACCGCGGCGTCGACCAGCCAGTCGGCGCCCACCACCAGCATCGCCAGGCCGGCCGCGATCAAGCCGATCTGCACGGCCCAATGACTGTCCCAGGTCGAGGTCGGGATCCCGGTCTCGAACTCGTCCTGCACCGCCTTCGACGCGCGCCGCGACTGGATCACCAGGAACACGGTGTAGGCGATCACGAGCGCGAACAGCACGATCGACTCCAGCACACCGATATTGCCGTCGAGCGCCATCACCACCAGCAGCGCCGAGGCGCCGATCATGATCGGGATCTCCTGGCGGATGATCTGCTCGTCGACCAGCAGCGGCGTGATCAGCGCCGAGATGCCGAGGATCAGCAGCACGTTGGCGATGTTGCTGCCGACGACGTTGCCGATCGCGAGATCGGGCGTGCCGGCGAGCGCCGAGCCCACCGACACCGCCATCTCGGGCGCGCTGGTGCCGAAGGCGACCACGGTGAGGCCCACGACCAACGGCGATACCCCGAAGGAGACCGCCAGTCGCGAGGCGCCGCGCACCATCACGTCGGCGCCGACGACGAGGACGACCAGACCGAGGACGAACATCAAAACTTGTTCAAGCATGGATGACTCAGGACGACGTAGTGAGAAAAGGACCGGGGCTGAAGCCCGGGAGTTCCGGATCCCGCCGGGATGGACGCGCGGCGTTTTTCCGTGGGAGCGACGCCAGTCGCGATGGTTGCGCACGCAATCCGCGCTGGCGCCGGAGGATCCCCCGATCGCGACTCGCGTCGCTCCCACGCGCACCTCCCGAAGCGTGGCCGTTCTCTGT
>JAGOEI010000129.1:1258-6604 GCA_017997795.1 Thauera sp.
AGCCCGGCGTCGGCGCGCAGCGCGGCGGCCTTGTCGGTCTGTTCCCAGGTGAACTCCGGCTCGTCGCGGCCAAAGTGCCCGTAGGCGGCGGTGCGCGAGTAGATCGGGCGCAGCAGGTCCAGCGTCTGGATGATCGCCTTCGGGCGCAGGTCGAAGTGACGGCCGATGAGCGCGACGATCTTGTCGTCGGCGATCTTGCCGGTGCCGAAGGTATTCACCATCAGCGACACCGGGCGCGCCACGCCGATCGCGTAGGCCACCTGCACCTCGCACTTGTCGGCCAGGCCGGCGGCGACGATGTTCTTCGCCACGTAGCGGCCGGCGTAGGCGGCCGAGCGGTCGACCTTGGACGGATCCTTGCCCGAGAACGCGCCGCCGCCGTGGTGGGCTGCGCCGCCGTAGGTGTCGACGATGATCTTGCGCCCGGTCAGGCCGCAGTCGCCGTGCGGACCGCCGACCACGAAGCGGCCGGTGGGGTTCACCAGGTAGCGCACGTCGCCCTGCATCAGCTCCTTGGGCAGCACCGGCTTGATGATCAGCTCGATCACCGCCTCGCGGATCTGCTCTTGCGTCACGTCCGGGTCGTGCTGGGTGGACACCACCACGGTGTCGATCGCCACCGGCTTGCCGTCGACGTACTTGACGGTGATCTGGCTCTTGGCGTCCGGGCGCAGCCACTTCAGGCGGCCGTCCTTACGCACTTCGGCCTGGCGCTGCATGATGCGGTGCGCGTAGTAGATCGGCAGCGGCATCAGGCTGGGGGTTTCGTTGGTGGCGTAGCCGAACATCAGGCCCTGGTCGCCGGCGCCCTGGTCGAGCGGGTCGTCGTTGGCGGCGTTGACGCCCTGGGCGATGTCGGGCGACTGGCGGTTGATCGCCGCCAGCACCGCGCAGCTCTTGTAGTCGAAGCCGATGTCGGAGTTGTCGTAGCCGATGCGGCGGATGACTTCCTGCGCGATCTCGCGGTAGTTGGGGTGGGCGGTGGTGGTGATTTCGCCCGAGATCACGACCAGGCCGGTGGAGACCAGCGTCTCGCAGGCGACGCGCGCCCTGGGGTCTTCGGCCAGCACCGCGTCGAGCACGCCGTCGGAGACCTGGTCGGCGACCTTGTCGGGGTGGCCTTCGGAGACCGACTCGGAGGTGAAGAGAAACTCTGCCATTTTGCTGCTCCTGAAAAACAAAAATCCCCGTGCGGTGGCCTTGCGTCTGCGGCCAGCTCCGGGGATTTCGTCGAGCAGCCGACGCTTTAGCAGTATTTTTACTGGCGAACTCACTCGCCATGCCGCCCTGCAAGTTGTCGAGTTAACTCGGCGGAAGTCGCGGATTATAGACCGAAGCGGCTGGGTGTGTAAGCATTCGGGGCGGACCGTGATTTTCGTCTCTCCGTGGGAGCGGGCTTGCCCGCGGATGCTGCGGCCGAGCAAGCGATATTCGCGGGCAAGCCCACTCCCACGACTCATCGCTGCTGCTACAGGTCATCGCCGCTCACACAAGCCATCGTTGTCGTTCCGCGACGCTTCGGGCATTTTTACGGAACCCCGTTCGTGTTGTTCCAGCGCTTATTCCGACTTCTGTCGCGCCTGCCGCTGTCCTGGCTGCACCGCCTGGGTGGCTGGGCGGGCTGGCTGACCTACAAGGCTTCGCCGTCCTACGCCCGCCGCCTGCGCGAGAACCTCTTCAACGCGCTCGGTCGCGAGGACGAGGCGGTGCTGCGCGCGGCCATCGTCGAGGCCGGGCGCCAGGCGCTCGAGCTGCCCTTCATCTGGGGGCGGCCGGCGGCCGAGGTGGTGGCTGCCGCGGTGCGCACCGAGGGCTGGGAACTGGTCGAGGCGGCGCGCGCCGAGGGCGCCGGCATCCTCTTCATCACGCCGCATCTGGGCTGCTTCGAGATCACCGCGCAGTGCATCGCGGCGAAGATTCCGATCACCGTGCTCTATCGTCCTCCGCGCAAGGCGTTGCTGCAGCCGCTGATGGAGGCCGGCCGCGCGCGCGGCCAGATGCGCACCGCGCCGGCCGACCTGTCCGGCGTGCGCAAGCTGGTCAAGACCCTGCGCAGCCACGAGGCGGTGGGCATGCTGCCCGACCAGGTGCCGGGCGCGGGCGAGGGCGTATGGTCGACCTTCTTCGGCAAGCCGGCGTGGACGATGACGCTGGCCGCGCGCCTGGCGGCGGTGAAGGGCGTGCGCGTGATCTACACCTGGGCCGAGCGCCTGCCGCGCGGCGAGGGCTATGTGTTCCGCCTGCAGGCGCCCACCGAGGCGCTCAGCGGCGAGCTGGAAGCCGACGTCGCGATCATCAACCGCGAGGTCGAACGCATGATCCTGCAGTGCCCGCAGCAATACCTGTGGGGTTACAACCGCTACAAGGGCCCGCGCCGCGAGCGGGAGGACGAGGCCCCGCAGGCCGCGGAGAGCACGTCGGGTGATGCGACGGTGCGTGCCGACGGCGCGGCGGCAGGCGACAGCGCGGCAACCGCTCCGGTCCGCGCCGCGGCCGATGCCGGCGGTGCCGATGCGGAGCGTCGCGCATGAGCCGCATCGTCGTCGCGCTGATCTGGCTGCTGCACTTTCTGCCCTTGTCGATCCTGGCGCCGATCGGCAGCGGCTTTGGCCGCCTGCTGTACTGGGTGATCGTGCCGCGGCGCAAGGTCGTGCTGATCAACCTGCGCCTGTGCTTTCCCGAACTCTCCGAGGCCGAACGCCGCGCGCTCGCCAAGCGCCACTTCGCGGTGACCGGGCGCAGCATGCTCGAGCGCGGCCTGGCGTGGTGGGCGAGCGCCGAGCGCCTGCGCGCCACCGTGCGCATCGACGGCCTCGAGCACCTGCAGGCGCTCAAGGCCGCAGGGCGCCCGGTGCTGCTGCTGGCGCCGCACTTCGTCGGCCTCGACATGGCGGGCACGCGGCTGTCGCTCGAAGGCGATTTCGTCAGCGTGTATTCGCCGCAGAAGGACAAGGTGATCGACCACTGGCTGCACCACGGTCGCAGCCGCTTCAACGACCAGTTGCTGCTGTCGCGCCACGACGGCGTGCGCGCCACGGTGAAGGCGATGAAATCGGGCCGGCCGCTGTATTACCTGCCCGACCTCGACTACGGTCGCAAGGAATCGATCTTCGTGCCCTTCTTCGGCGTGCTCGCGGCCACCATCACCGGCCTGCCGCGGCTGGCCCGGCTTGCCAGCGCGGCGGTCGTGCCCTGCGTGGTGCGCATGAAGCCCGGCGGCGAGGGCTATGGGCTCGAGCTCGGCGCGCCGTGGGCGGACTACCCTTCGGACGACGTCGAGGCCGACACCCGGCGCATGAACGCCTGGCTCGAGGGCGTGATCCGCACCATGCCCGAGCAGTACTACTGGGTGCATCGCCGCTTCAAGACCCGCCCCGAGGGCGAGCCGCGGATCTACTGAAACACTGGACAGCAAGATGAAACTGCGCTTCACCAAGATGCACGGCCTGGGCAACGACTTCGTCGTCATCGACGCCACGCGCGCGCCGGTCGATCTCACCCCGGCGCGGGTCAAGGCGATCGCCGACCGCCACTTTGGCGTCGGCTGCGATCAGTTGCTGGTGGTCGAGCCGGCGTCCCGCGCCGATGTCGATTTCCGCTACCGCATCTTCAACGCCGACGGCGGCGAGGTCGAACAGTGCGGCAACGGCGCACGCTGCTTCGTGCGCTTCGTCCACGACAAGGGGCTCACTGCGAAGGCCGAGATCCGCGTCGAGACCCGGTCCGGGATCATCGCGCCGCGGCTGCGCGCAGACGGCCTGGTCACGGTGGACATGGGCGTGCCGGAGCTTGCGCCGGCGAAGGTGCCCTTTGTATCCGATTCCGACGCGGTGGTGCAGCCGCTGCAGGTGGGCGACGCCACGGTGGCGATCACCGCGGTGTCGATGGGCAACCCGCACGCGGTGCAGGTGGTCGCCGACGTCGATGCCGCGCCGGTGGTCGCGCAGGGCGCGCTGATCGAGCGCCACGAGCGCTTTCCGGCGCGCGTCAATGCCGGCTTCCTGCAGGTGGTGGATGCGCACACCGTGCGCCTGCGCGTGTTCGAACGTGGCGCGGGCGAGACCCTGGCCTGCGGCACCGGCGCCTGCGCCGCGGTGGTCGCGGGCATCCTGCGCGCTCTGGTGCAGACGCCGGTGCGGGTGCATACGCGCGGTGGCGAGCTCGAGATCGCCTGGGCCGGCCCGGGCACGCCGGTGCTGATGACCGGGCCGGCCGTCACCGTGTTCGAAGGCGAGATGGCGCTCGACTGAAACCTCCGCCTGCAAGGCTCACACGAAACAGCGAATCAACCGTGCGGGGCGCTCGATGTCCCGCCAGGAGTCCATGGAATGAATGCCGAAGATGTCGCGCACTACCTGCGCGCGCACCCCGATTTTCTCAGCGAGCACCACGAGCTGTTCACCCAGCTCACCGTGCCCCATCCACAGCATGGCGGCCAGGCGATCTCGCTCGCCGAGCGCCAGCTCCACGCGCTGCGCGACAAGATCCGTCAGCTCGAGGTCAAGCTCGCCGAGCTGATCCGTTTCGGCGAGGAAAACGACGACATCAGCACCAAGGTGCATAGGCTGTCGGTGGCGCTGCTCGAGGCCGGCAGCGTCGATTCGGTGCGCCAGGCGCTGGTCGACAGCCTGCGCGACGACTTCGCCGTGCCGCACGTCAGCCTCAAGCTGTGGGGTGTGGCGGCCACCGACGACGCGAGCGGTGTGGCCTACCCGGACGCGTTCGGGGTCAGTGAAGCGGCGCGGCGTCACGTCGAGTCGCTGCGTCACCCCTACTGCGGCGCGCCCGAGAGCATCGAGGTGGCGAGCTGGTTCGGCGAGGCGGCGCCCCACATCCGCTCGCTGGCCTTGATGCCGCTGCGCGAGCAGGGCACGTGTTTCGGGCTGCTCGCGCTGGGCAGCGCCGAAGGCGAGCGCTTCTATCCCGAGATGGGCACGCTCTACCTCGGTCGCATCGCCGATCTCGCCGCCGCCGCGCTGGCGGCGCGCGGGCGCTGACCCGCGCCCGACCGCCGCGCGATTTGCCGATGCTCCAGCCGCTCGACCCCACCTCGCCGCTGCCGGCGGACTTCGAAGCCTGGCTGGACTGGCTCGCCACCCAGCGCCGCGCCTCGCCGCTCACGCTCAAGGCGTATCGGGCGGGGCTGCATGCGCTGCTGCGCCTGGCCGACGGGCGGCCTGTGGTCGAGCTGGAGGTACAGGACATCCGCCGCTTCGTCGCCCGCCTGCACGGCGAAGGCCTGCAGGGGCGGTCGATCGCCCGCCACCTGTCGTCCTGGCGCGGACTTTACCGCTGGCTGATCCGCCAGCACGGCGCGCGCGCCAATCCCGTGCTTGGCGTACGCCC
>JAGOEI010000130.1:0-3977 GCA_017997795.1 Thauera sp.
GTGGCGATGGTGCTCGGCTTCGGCTTCGGGCTGGTGGCGCCGGTCGCCTGGCTGAAGTCGCTGATCGTGCCGCTGACCTTCCTGATGGTTTATCCGATGATGGTGAACCTCAAGCTGCAGAAGGTGCTCGAGGGCGGTGACCTGAAGGCGCAGGCGCTCGCCCAGGCGATCAACTTCGCGGTGATTCCCTTCGTCGCGTTCGGTCTCGGCAAGGTGTTCTTTGCCGACCAGCCCTGGTACGCGCTCGGCCTGCTGCTGGCCGCGCTGCTGCCCACCAGCGGCATGACGATCTCGTGGACCGGCTTCGCCAACGGCAACCTGGGTGCGGCGGTCAAGATGACCGTGCTCGGGCTGATCCTCGGCTCGCTGGCCACGCCGCTCTACGTGCGCTGGCTGATGGGGGCCGAGGTGCCGGTGGACATGGCGGCGATCTTCATGCAGATCCTCATCATCGTCTTCCTGCCCATGGCCGCAGGGCATTTCACCCAGAAGTGGCTGCTCGGCCGTTACGGCCAGGCCGAATATCAGAAGACCTGGGCGCCGCGTTTTCCGCCGTTCTCGACGCTGGGCGTGCTCGGTATCGTCTTCGTCGCGCTTGCGCTCAAGGCCAGGGACCTGGTCGCGCAGCCAGGCGAGGTGCTGGTGGTGCTGGTGCCCTTGTTGTGCCTGTACGCGATCAACTACGTGCTCAGCACCGTCGTCGCGCGCACGCTGCTGCCGCGCGGCGATGGCATCGCGCTGGTGTACGGCACGGTGATGCGCAACCTGTCGATCGCGCTCGCGCTGGCGATGAACGTGTTCGGCGGCCAGAGCGCGGGCGCGGCGCTGGTGATCGCGCTCGCCTACATCCTGCAGGTGCAGTCGGCGGCCTGGTACGTGAAGCTCACCGATCGCCTGTTCGGGCCGTCCCCGGCAAAGACCGCCAAGGCCGGCTGAGCGGGTCCCGGGCCGCGTTCAGCCCGGGATGCGCGCCACGTGCAGCAGGTTGGTGCTGCCGCTGGTGCCGAAGGGCAGGCCGCCGATCACCACCAGCACGTCGCCCGGTCCGGCGAAGCCGTGGCTCACCGCGGCGCTGCCGGCGTGCTCGACCATCTCGGTGACGTCATGCACCTCCTCGAACGGCACCGGATGCACGCCCCACACCAGCGCCAGCCGGCGTGCGGTGGCCAGTTGCGGGGTGAGTGCCAGGATCGGCGTCGTCGGGCGTTCGCGGCTGGCGCGCAATGCGCTGAAGCCCGAGGTGGTGTAGGCGACCGTGGCCGCGGGTTCGAGCAGGCCGGCGACGCGGCGCAGCGCGCAGCAGATCGCATCGGGCGTGTTGGCCTCGGCCGGCGTGTGGCTGGCTTCCAGCCCGGTCCGCCAGGCGGGATCCTGCTCCACCTCGCAGATGATGCGATGCATGATCGACACCGCCTCGACCGGATACTGGCCCGAGGCCGACTCGGCCGACAGCATCACCGCGTCGGCGCCGTCGTAGATCGCGGTCGCGACGTCCGAGGCCTCGGCGCGGGTCGGCACCGGCGCGGTGATCATCGACTCCAGCATCTGCGTGGCCACCACCACCGGCTTGCCGGCCGCGCGCGCCGCACGCACGATCCGGCGCTGCAGCACCGGCACCTGCTGTGGCGGCAGCTCCACGCCGAGGTCGCCGCGCGCCACCATGACGCCGTCGGCGAGCGCGACGATCGGCTCGAGCGCATCGACCGCCGCCGGCTTCTCCAGCTTGGCCATGATCCACGCGCGGTCGCCGATGATCTCGCGCGCCTCGCGCAGGTCCTCGGGGCGCTGCACGAAGGACAGCGCCACCCAATCCACGCCGAGCGACAGGCCGAAGTCGAGATCGGCGCGGTCCTTGGCGGTGAGCGGCGAGATCGGCAGCACCACGCCGGGCACGTTCACGCCCTTGCGGTCGGACAGCGCGCCGCCGACCAGCACCGTGGTGTCGGCGAAGTCCGGGCCGAAGGCGTCCACGCGCAGGCGCAGCTTGCCGTCGTCGAGCAGCAGCTCGGTACCGGCCTCGAGCGCGGCGAAGATCTCGGGGTGGGGCAGGTTGGCGCGGGTCGCGTCGCCCGCCGCGGGGTCGAGGTCGAGGCGGAAGCGTGCGCCGGGGGCGAGCATCACCTTGCCCTCGGCAAAGCGGCCGACGCGCAGCTTGGGTCCTTGCAGGTCCATCAGCACGCCGATCGGGCGGCCGATCTCGTGCTCGACCTCGCGGATCTGCTTGAGGCGTTCGGCGTGGTCGGCGTGGCTGCCGTGGCTGAAGTTGAGGCGGAAGACATCCGCGCCGGCCTGGGCCAGTTCGAGGATGCGCTCGCGCGTGGCGCTGGCCGGCCCGAGGGTGGCGAGGATACGTGCGCTGCGTTCGCGTTTCATGCTGCGTTCTCCGGTTTGGTTTTGGCGACGTGGGCGAGCAGGGCGGCGACGGCGGCGCGCGCGACCTGCGCGTCCTCGCCGGCCTTGACCCCGGACACGCCCACCGCGCCGATCACGTTGTCGCCGATCACGATCGGCTCGCCGCCCTCGAGCGGCACCACCGGCATCGCCAGCGCGGCGAAGCGGCCGTTGTTGACCATGTCCTCGAAGGCCTTGCTCGGCTTGCCGCTGAGCACGCAGGTGCGCGCCTTCTCGGGGGCGACGGCGGCGCTCATCAGCGGCGCGCCGTCCATGCGCTGCAGCCACAGCGCGTGGCCGCCCGCATCGCAGAGGGCGATGCTGACCGCCCAGCCGTGGGCAATCGCCTCGGCCTCGGCTGCAGCGGCGGCGAGCTTGACTTCGTCGAGCATCAGTTTGTAGGTCGGTTTCATGTGCGTTCTCGTGGTGGTGGTGCCGTGCGGGCTCAGCGCTTGCCGATGTCGGTGAAGCGGATCCACTGTGCGCCTTTCCACAGCACGGTGCGACCCATCTCGTGGAGCTGCTCGGCGCCTTCCACCACGGTCAGGAAGTGGTTGCCGGCGAGCTGGCCCATCTTGCTGGCGAAACAACTGCTGCCGTACGCGAACAGGATCTCGGTCTCCGAGAAGCCGCCCGGGTAGAGCAGGATGTCGCCGCGTGAGGGGTGGCTGGTGTGGTTCTCGAAGCCGACGCCGGTGTCGAACTCGCCGAGCGGCACCCACACCGCCTCGCCGCTCCAGCGCGAGTGGATCACCTGGTTCGAAAAGGGCAGCAGCTCGAGGAAGGCGGCGCAGGTCTTCGGCGCAGCAGCTTCTTCCAGGCGGGCGACGAAGCGGAACGAACCGACGTCGATGGCGAGATGGCGCATCGGGGTCTCCTTTGATGGGTGGGCGGCGCGTTGGGGAGCACGCGCCGCCCGGGGGGTGCGCCGGTCGATGCCGGCGCTTTCTGCTCTGTCGTGGTCGGGGGGATGCGGGGCGCGCGGGCAGCGTTTGCCCTCGACCCGCCCGCCTTGAACCTTACTGGCCGATCTCGAAGTTGGCCATCTTCTCCAGCGCGCGCACCATGCCCGAGTGGTCCCACTTGGCGCCGCCGTGCGCGCTGCAGGCGTTGAAAAGCTCTTGCGCGGTGGCGGTGTTGGGCAGCGACACGCCGAGCTGGCGTGCGGTGGTGAGCGCGAGGTTGAGGTCCTTCTGGTGCAGCTCGATGCGGAAACCGGGGTCGAACGTGCGCTTGACCATGCGCTCGCCGTGCACCTCGAGGATGCGCGAGTTGGCAAAGCCGCCCATCAGCGCCTGGCGCACCTTGGCGGGGTCGGCGCCGGCCTTGGCGGCGAGCAACAGGGCCTCGCCGACGGCCTCGATGTTGAGCGCGACGATGATCTGGTTGGCGACCTTGGTGATCTGGCCGTCGCCGTTGCCGCCGACCAGCGTGATGTTCTTGCCCATCAGCTCGAAGATCGGCCTGACCTTGTCGAATGCGGCCTCGCTGCCGCCGACCATGATGGTCAGGCTGGCGGCCTTGGCGCCGACTTCGCCACCGGAGACCGGGGCGTCGAGGTATTCGCAGCCGAGCGCGTTGATGCG
>JAGOEI010000130.1:4077-6538 GCA_017997795.1 Thauera sp.
TCGGCCTGACCTTGTCGAATGCGGCCTCGCTGCCGCCGACCATGATGGTCAGGCTGGCGGCCTTGGCGCCGACTTCGCCACCGGAGACCGGGGCGTCGAGGTATTCGCAGCCGAGCGCGTTGATGCGCTTGGCGAAGTCCTTGGTGGCGACCGGCGAGATCGAGCTCATGTCGACCACGATCTTGCCCTTGCTGAGGCCGGCGGCGACGCCCTCGGGGTTGAACAGCGCGTCCTCGACATGGGGGGTGTCGGGCACCATGGTGATGATGATGTCGGCGTTGTGCGCGACCTCGGCGCCGCTCGCGCAGGTTCGGGCGCCGGCGTCGACCAGCGCGGTCGGGGTGGCGCCGTGGGTGTAGGTGAAGACGGTGTGGCCGCCCTTCAACAGATGCCCCGCCATGGGGGCGCCCATGATGCCGAGGCCGATGAATCCGATGTTTGCCATGATCTTGTCTCCTGAATGTGCTTGAAGCGGTGTCGTTTCTTGTAGGAGCGCCGCAAGGCGCGAATGCAGCGGGTCGAGCCGCGGTACCGCCCGTCGCAAAGCCGACCCCCGTCGCAAACCCGCCGTCGGTTCGCGGCTTGCGCCGCTCCTACAGGGGCTTTCGGAAGCCGTGTCGGTTTGTGTAGGAGCGGCGCAAGCCGCGAGCCTGTCTCATCCCGCCAGCGCCTTGATCCAGCCCAGGCCCTCGCGGGTGCCGGCGGCGGGCTTGTATTCGCAGCCGATCCAGCCGTCGTAGCCGAGCTGGTCGATGTAGCGGAACAGCCAGGCGTAGTTGATTTCGCCTGTGCCCGGCTCGTTACGCCCCGGGTTGTCGGCGATCTGCATGTGGGCGATCTTCGGCAGGTGCCTGGCGATGGTGTTGGCCAGTTCGCCCTCCATGCGCTGCATGTGATAGATGTCGTGCTGCAGCCACAGGTTGCTTGATCCGACCTCTTCGATCAGCGCGATCGCCTGCGCGGTCCGGTTGAGATAAAAGCCCGGGATGTCGAAGGTGTTGATCGGCTCGACCAGCAGGCGGATGCCGGCTTCCTTGAGCTTGCTGGCGGCGAAGCGCAGGTTGGCGACGAAGGTTTCATGCACCTTGTCCGCGTCCACGCCGGCCGGGGCGATGCCGGCGAGGCAATTCACCTGCTTGCAGCCGAGCGTGGTGGCGTACTCGATCGCACGCCCGACGCCGTCCTGGAATTCGCCGACGCGATCCGGATGGCAGGCGATGCCGCGCTCGCCGCCCTCCCAGTTGCCCGCCGGCAGGTTGTGCAGCACCTGCACCAGGCCGTGCTTGACCAGGCGCTCGGCGATCTCGTTCTTGTCGAAGGCATAGGGGAAGAGGAACTCCACGCCCTTGAAGCCGGCCTCCGCCGCCGCCTGGAAGCGGTCGAGAAAGGGCACTTCGTTGAACAGCATGGTCAGGTTGGCGTTGAACTTGGGCATTGCTTCGTCTCCAGTTGTCGGTTGCGGGCGGGCGCGGTGGCCCGCCCTCGTGTCGGTCGCTCAGTCGAGCATCGAGATCGCGGTCGGCGCGTCCTCGCCGCTTTCGGCGAGCGCCTCGAATTCGTTGATGGCGTTGATCTCGGTGCCCATGGCGATGTTGGTCACGCGCTCGAGGATGATCTCGACCACCACCGGCACGCGGAATTCTTCCATCCACTGCTTCGCCTGGGCGAACGCGGGCTGGATGTCCTCGGCCTTGCGCACCCGGATCGCCTTGCAGCCCAGGCCCTCGACCACCGCGACGTGATCGACCCCGTAGCCTTCGGTTTCCGGCGCGTTGATGTTCTCGAACGCGAGCTGCACACAGTAATCCATGTCGAAGCCGCGCTGCGACTGGCGGATCAGGCCGAGATAGGCGTTGTTCACCAGCACGTGCAGGTAGGGCAGCTTGAACTGCGCGCCCACCGCCAGCTCCTCGATCATGAACTGGAAGTCGTAGTCGCCCGAGATCGCCACTACCCGGCGATCGGGGTCGGCCGCGCACACGCCGAGCGCCGCGGGAATCGTCCACCCGAGCGGGCCGGCCTGGCCGCAGTTGATCCAGTGGCGCGGCTTGTACACATGCAGGAACTGCGCGGCGGCGATCTGCGACAGGCCGATCGTGCTGACGTAGCAGGTGTCCTTGCCGAAGCTGCGGTTCATCTCCTCGTACACCCGCTGCGGCTTCATCGGCACGGCGTCGAAGTGCGTCTTGCGCTGCATCGTGCGCTTGCGCTGCTGGCACTCGGCCACCCAGGCGCCGCGCTCGCGCAGCGTGCCGGCGGCCTTCATCTCGCGCGCCACTTCCAGCAGGCGGTCGAGCGCGGCGCCGGCGTCGGAGACGATGCCGTAGTCCGGGCCGAACACGCGGCCGATCTGGGTCGGCTCGATGTCCACATGCACGAACTTGCGCCCTTCGGTATAGACCTCGACCGAGCCCGTGTGGCGGTTGGCCCAGCGGTTGCCGATGCCGAACACGAAGTCCGA
>JAGOEI010000022.1:0-15048 GCA_017997795.1 Thauera sp.
AGCCACTCCTGTACCGAGGGCGGCAGCAGGTAGTCCGTTTGGCGGTCGATCGGGCGGAAGCGGCTCATGCTCTCAGGATCCGGGGGCGATGCGGCATTTTACAGGGGGTAGTCCGACAGGCTGCTAGGTTGAGAAGATCGTTCACCGTCGAGATCTCCACGCCTGATGCCAGCGCAGTCTTGCAGTGGTCGAGCCAGTAGGGCTTCAGTCGCTGATCGGAGCGGTGGGATACCGTGAAGCGACCAATCTCTGACCTTACTGCGGCATCACTAAGTGGGGATCCACTGCTGGCGGGAGTCTGCATCCAAGCGATCAGCTGATTGGCCAGACCAAAGACGAACACGGCCTCTTCATCGCTGCGCATGCCGGTCTGAACCATGGCGCTCTCGTGAATCACAAAGCAGCTCTCTCGAACAAGCAATGAGGCGTCGTGCCACGACTTGGCCTGACTCAGGCGTGCCGGTGACAGAGCGCCACTTCTTTCATCGAACTCGAATTGTCCTGCGTTGTAGTAAAGCCACTCAGCTTGAAGGAGAGCAATGTCCTCATCAGCAAGGAAAACATCTGCCTCAGGAACGCGCTCTAGAAGCTTGATCCGACTCCACTCTCCAATCGTGTAGACGAGGCCGGTGTCGATCTTCTCATCAACGATGGCGTCCCAGCACTCCTCAGCTAAGCTCTCAAGGGCTCTGATCAATGCTTTGGCTAGCCCCACCTCTTTGCCGTGCTTCTTTCTTCTCATGTATCCCCTTGGCACTACCCTTGGGTGAGCTCCGCAAAGGCTCTGCATGCCCGCCGATCGTGATCGGTATCGGTGCTGCAGGGCCCATGTCAGCCAGTTCACTCGCCACGGTGAGCTCACATAAGCCGTAGCAGACGTTCCATTGCCAAATCAGCCGTGTTTGCCCACTGTGCGCATGACGAATTACTGGTCCAAAGTAACGAACCGCGCTGGATCGCGTGCAGGCGGCAGGTCCGCCTCATCCAGCATTCCCCTTGCTCGGCAGCGTCACCACATCCGCCGCATCCTTCAGGCCCGCCGCTTCGAGCATCGCGCTCGTTGCGAGATTCACGGACCGGCGAACCGGATCGAGGTCGAGCCGCGCATAGATCGCGGTCGCTTGGTGCGTCTTGTGGTTCAGGCTCTTGCCGATGATCGCCAGGGATGCACCGGTAATGGCCTGCCAGCTTCCCAGGGTGCGGCGTAGATCGTGAATCCGCAGATCGGTCATGTCGTAGTCGGCGCCGTCGATACCAGCATCCTCCGCTCGCTTCTGAAGCTCACGCTCCGCCGTCGCGGGTGCCGTGTCGAGCAGGCTCTCGTAGCGGGTGCGCTCGTCCGCGTTGATGCGCTCGTCACGATCAAGGCAGTCGAGCAGCCGCCGTGCACTGGCTTTGTTCAGGATGGTCGACCAAGCTTTCTTTGGCTCCACCAGATGCCCCGTCTTGCCGGTGCCGGGGAACACGAAGGGACTCATCGCCTTGTCGCTCTTGCTCGCCTTGTGCGCGGCCTGCTGCGCCTCCTTGCGCGCCTTCAGCACTGTGACGGCCTCGGGGGACAGGGGGAGGTTCTGAGGCGTGCCGTTCTTCGTTTTGGCAATGCGCCACACTGCTCCGTCGAGGTCAATCTCGCGCCACGCCATTGCCTGCACGTTCGAGCGCCGCGCCCCGGTCATCAGGGACAGCAGGAAGTAGTCGCGCTGATCGCTCTCAGCGACGGCGGCGAGCAGATGCGGAAGCTCGTGCGCTTGCGCGAACCGATCACGTGACGGGGGCGGGTTCTTCTGCACGCGGCTCGCCGGGTTGGTGCCGCTGTAGGTTTCCTGGTCGAGTGCGAACGAGAACACCGACGACACGACGGCCACAGCACGGTCGGCTTGCGCCGGGCTTTTCTTTGTCGCCTTGCGCTGGATCGCCTTTACATCCTCGCGGGTGACGTCCGACAGCTTCTTGTTCTGGATCGTGCTTAAGTACATGCGCAGCACGTCGCGGTAGTCGCGCTTGGTCTTGTCCGCCAGAGCGGTGCCATCGCGCTTGCGCTTGCCGTCGAGGAAGCTCTCGAAGGCTTCCGTGAACGTCGGCTCGCCACGGATCGCCCTGCGTGCGGCAGCAGGATTGGAGCCGCTGGCGAACTCGCCAAGCGTCTTTTCGGCCTCGCGCCGGGCTTGCTCCACGGTCATGTCGGGGAACGAACCGAGTTTCACCCAGACCATGCTGGTCCCGGTTCGTCGCACAACATAGAAGGTCTTAGCGCCTGCCGCCGTCACCCGCAGCGCCAGCTTTGGCACCTTCGTGTCGTAGATCGTGAGTCGCTTGCCAGGGGCGGGGAGCGCCAGGGCCCTAAGCTCCGTCTTGCCAAACTCGAACCTCGTTTCCGCTGCCATATACACACCTCGCATAATCCGGGCTAGCGTCGGGCTAGCACGGTCTAGCAAAAATGGGGTGTTTTCGTGCTAGCCCGTTAAGGTGAGGATTGCTCATAAATGAAGTAACGTCAATGGTTGTAGAGGGTGGTTCATCTAAATTAAGGTTAGAACCCTCTAATTCGTAATGCGAAGGTCGTAGGTTCGACTCCTATCTCCGGCACCAGTAAATTCAAGCACTTGGGCCAACTCTTCGGGGTTGGCCTTTTTGCTTTTCGGCGCCGGGTGGCCACGGTGTACGCAGCTTCTGAACCCACGCTGCCGTGCGCCACAGGCGTGCCAGGCAGGCTACACAGTGGCTCATCAGCTTCCAGCCGAGTCCGCGCCCCGATGGGCTGCACGCCCGATGACGCCAGCCATCAGGCCGGCCGGCTGTCGAACAGATTCAGCAGCCCGCTGAATGCTTCCGCGCTGACATTCGGGTCGTAACGTGCGAACAGCGCCTGCTGGCGTTTGCGCGTGGCGGCGGGCATTGCGGCCATGATCTCCTCGCGCTCGGCGAGGATCTCGCCACACATGCGGTCGGTCACGAAAAGAAAGGGGATCGGCTGATACAGGCCGTCTGCCTTCTGGGCGTGGAAGCGGGGTGATTTCATCGGTTTCCTCCTCTGTGCGTGCGACGCCGGCGATGTTCTCCCGTTCGCTGGGCGGGTGGGTTATCGTCGCATTTCCTTTTTCGATTATCGCAAGCCGGCGTCGCCCGCCTTTTGATCCTGCGCAGGGTTTCCTGCAGTCCGTGGGCTTGTGCCCGGGCGCTTGCGCATGGCTTGCCCATTTCGGGAGCGCGAACATGAAGACATCCCTGATCCTCACCCTCGTCGGCCCGGATCGGCCCGGTCTGGTGAGCGCGGTTTCGGCCCGCGCAAGCCTGTGCGGCGCCAACTGGATGGAGAGCCGCATGGCGCATCTGGCCGGGCAGTTCGCCGGGGTGGTGCGGCTGGAGGTCGACGCGGCCGAACTCGATGCGCTGGAGGCTGCGCTGCGCGGGCTGGAGTCGGAGGGCTTGCGGGTGGCGATCGCGCGCGGTGGCGCGCTTGCGGCTGCCGAGGCGCGACGGGTGTGTCTCGATCTGGTAGGGCATGACCGACCGGGCATCGTGCGCGACATCTCCACCGTCCTCGCCCGCCACGGCGTCAGCATCGAGGCGCTGGAGACCGGCTGCGAGAACGCGTCGATGAGCGGCGAGCCGCTGTTTCGGGCACGCGCCGAACTGTCCGTGCCGGCGGCTGCCGACCTTGCGCGCATCCGCGCCGACCTGGAGGCGCTGGCCAACGAGTTGATGGTCGATCTGGCGCTGGATGACGCGCCCGCCGGGAGATCGGTCGCGGCGGTCTGATCCTTGTTCGGGGCGTTCGTCGTTCCGGGGTGCTGCAGGTGGGACGGGGCGCGGGCAGGGGAGCCGGGCGGCCGCGGTCCGAACAGGAGTCGCTCGGGTAGTGGTGTTCGGGTAGTTGACGTTTACGTTAACGCAAACTAAGGTTTGCGGCGGTGTCGGCGCCGGGTGCAGCGATCTGCGCTTGCCTCATCGTGCGGCGATGGTTTGTCTTGGGGAGAGAAAGCGAATGCAGATCCAGAATGGCGTTTTCGTGGTGACCGGTGGCGGCTCGGGTTTGGGCGCCGCCACGGCGCGGATGCTGGTCGAGGCCGGGGCGAAGGTCGTGCTGGCCGATGTGAATCGTGATGCCGGCGAGGCGCTGGCAGCAGAGCTTGGCAGTGCGGCGGCGTTCGCCCTGACCGACGTCACCGATGCCGACAGCGGCAAGGCGGCGATCGACCTGGCGGTGAGCCGCTTCGGCCGGCTGACCGGCCTGGTGAGCTGCGCCGGTGTGGCGCCGGCCGAGAAGGTCGTCGGTCGCGATGCGCCGCACAAGCTCGACAGCTTTGCGCGCACCGTGTCGATCAACCTGATCGGCACCTTCAACATGCTGCGTCTGGCCGCCGATGTGATGAGCAAGGCCGAGCCCGACGCCGGCGGCGAGCGCGGCATCATCATCAACACGGCCTCGGTTGCGGCCTTCGACGGCCAGATCGGCCAGGCCGGATATGCCTCGTCCAAGGCCGGCGTGGTCGGCCTGACGCTGCCGGTGGCGCGCGAACTGTCGCGTTTCGGTATCCGGGTGATGGCCGTCGCACCCGGCATCATGGAAACGCCGATGCTGATGGGCATGCCGCAGGAAGTGCAGGATGCGCTCGGCAAGATGGTCCCGTTCCCTTCGCGCCTGGGCAAGCCTGCCGAGTTCGCGGGTCTGGTCCGTCACATCATCGAGAATCCCTACCTGAACGGCGAGGTGATCCGCCTCGACGGCGCGATCCGCATGGCGGCCAAGTAAGAACTCGGAAAGCCGATCGGGCGCGATCGGGCCCCGGCGCGCAGCAGTGAGGAATGCTGCAGCGCAATAGCCGGTGCCGGCTAAATGTGCTAAAACCCGGGCTCCCTCTCGCTCCGCCTCGAACGGCCAGGCCGTCCGGGGCGGCTCTGCATTTGTGCCCATGACTTCTGCCGACCTGCCTGCTCCCGTGGCCGATGCTGCGGCCGACTCCGACTGCTATCACTGCGGCCTGCCGATCCCGCCCGACACGCAGCATTACGTGCAGATCGACGGCCGTCGCCGGCGCATGTGCTGCATCGGCTGCGAGGCGGTCGCGCAGTCCATCGTCGACAGCGGACTCGTCGACTACTACCGCCACCGCGACGCGATGCCCGAGACGCGACGCGAGGCGATGCCGGCAGAGTTGCAGGAGCTCGGCCTCTTCGATCACCCCGACTTCCAGAAGAGCTTCGTGCGCCCGGTGGGCGAGCACGAACGCGAGGCTTCGCTGATCCTCGAGGGCATCACCTGCGCGGCGTGCGTATGGCTCAACGAGAACCATGTCGCGCGCCTGCCCGGGGTGTCGGCGATCGAGATCAACTACGCCACCCGGCGCGCGCGCGTGCGCTGGGATGAGCGCAGCATCAAGCTCTCGGACATCCTGGCGGCGATCCAGGCCATCGGCTATCGCGCCTACCCATACGACGCCGAGCGTTCCGAGCAGATCGCCAACCGTGAGCGGCGCTCGATGCTGTGGCGGGTGTTCGTCGCCGGCTTCGGGATGATGCAGGTGATGATGTACGCCTTCCCGGTCTACGTGGCCGGCGAGGGCGACATGACCTGGGACGTGGAGCTGCTGCTGCGCTGGGCAAGCCTGCTGCTGACACTTCCGGTGGTGCTGTACTCCGCGGCGCCGTTCTTCCAGCGCGCGTGGCGCGACGTGCGCCTGCGCCGCCTGGGCATGGACGTTCCGGTGGCGCTCGGCGTCGGCAGCGCGTTCGTCGCCAGCCTGTGGGCGACGCTGACCGACGGGCCCGAGGTGTATTTCGATTCGGTCACGATGTTCGTGTTCTTCCTGCTCGGCGGGCGTTATCTGGAGATGCTTGCGCGCCAGAAGGCCGTGCGCGGGGTCGAGGAGCTGGGCAAGGCGTTGCCGTCGTTCGCCGAACGCATCGACGGCTGGCCGCAGCAGGGCGCGGGGGAGCGCGTGCCGACATCGCAGCTCGTGGCCGGGGACGTCGTGCGGGTGCGGCCCGGCGAGGCGATCCCGGTGGATGGCGTGGTCGTCGAAGGCGTGGGCGAGGCCAACGAGGCCCTGCTCACCGGCGAGAGCCTGCCCGTGCCCAAGGGTGTCGGTGATCGGGTCACCGGCGGCAGCATCAATGTCTCGTCGCCCTTGCTGTTGCGCGTCGAGCACGTGGGCGACGCCACGCGCCTTGCCGCCATTCGTCGCCTGATGGAGCGCGCCGCGACCGAGAAGCCACGGATTGCCACCGTTTCGGACCGGGTGGCGGTGTATTTCATCGTCACCCTGCTGGTGCTCGCGGGGCTCACCGGCATCGTCTGGTACCTCGTCGAGCCGGATCGCGCGCTGTGGGTGTTCGTGTCGGTGCTGGTCGTCGCCTGTCCGTGCGCGCTCTCGCTCGCGACGCCGACCGCGATCACCGTGGCGACCGACGCGCTCGCCCGCATGGGGGTGCTCGTCACCCGCGGCCACGCGATCGAAACCCTGGCGCGGGCCAATCATTTCGTGTTCGACAAGACGGGAACCTTGACCCACGGGCGCATGCATCTCGAGGAGCTGCAGGTGCTCGGAGATCGTGACGAAGCTCAACTGGTGCGACTGGCGGCGGCGATCGAGCAGGGCTCGGAGCATCCGGTCGCCGCCGGCCTGCGCGCGGCGAGTGCCGGGCAGGCCCTGCCGATGGCGTCGGACGTGCAGGCGGAAACGGGGTTGGGAATGCGCGGCATCGTCGACGGCGAGACCTTCTGGATCGGCCGCCCGGACTACGTGGCGCGCGCCGCCGGCCTTGCGTCACCTGCGGGGCTGGAAGAACTCGCCTCGCGCGGCGGAACGGTGATCGGCCTGGCCGCGCGGTCGGGCTGGCTGGGCTTGTTCCGGCTCGCCGACCAGTTGCGCGACGAGTCTGCCGTGCTCAGCGGTCGCCTGGCTGCGGAAGGGGTGGGCATGAGCGTGCTTTCGGGCGATGCGCCGACCGTCGTCGCCAGCGTGGCGGGGGCGCTCGGCATCGGGGATGCGCAGGGCGGCCTCAGTCCGCAAGGCAAGCAGGAGGCCATCGCTGCGATACAGGGCGACCCGGATGCGGTGGTCGTCATGGTGGGCGATGGCGTGAATGACGCGCCGGTGCTGGCGCAGGCGCACGTGTCGGTGGCGATGGGCGGCGGCACGGATCTGGCGCGCAATCAGGCCGACATCGTGCTTCTCAACGAGAATCTCGCCAGCCTCGGGCGCGGGATCGATCTGTCGCGCAAGACCCTGCGGATCATCCGCCAGAATCTGTGGTGGTCGTTTGCCTACAACTTCACCTCGGTGCCGCTCGCGATGGCGGGCCTGGTCACGCCGTGGATGGCGGGGATCGGCATGGCCGCCAGTTCGCTGCTGGTCGTGCTCAATGCGATGCGCCTGCAGCGCATGCCCGAGCGCCACTGAATCATTGGAGGAATTGCGATGGAGAGCCTTTACCTGCTGATTCCGATTTCGGTCCTGCTCGTGTTCGTCATCGGCGTGCTGTTCTGGTGGTCGCTGCGCAGCGGGCAGTATGACGACCTCGAAGGGCCGGCCTATCGCCTGCTCATGGATGATCGCGATGAGGGTCCCGCAGCGCCGGAGTCTGAGCGCAAGGCGCAAGGTGCAGAGGGGCAGGATCGGCCGCGAAACGACTGATCTGATTTGGGGTTGACCTATGTCAACATGCGCGCCGGCGGCATGGGCAAAATGGCGACGTGTTGATCAGTTGGCACGGCGTGCCGGTGGTCGAACCAAATTTTTGTCTCTCTGTTGGGGTTGGGGGTGCGTACATGCGCACCCTTTTTTTTCGTCTGTGCGATCCGTTCCGATTGCCGGTCGCATGCCATGCCGGTGCGTGGGTCATGATCGCGCGCCACCGTTTTCGCCTCGAGACCGCACGCACCCCGAAGACGCCCCGGGTGCAGCATTGGAGCAACACGTAACCCAGTAACGGCGCCGGTTTGCGAGGGTTTTTGGACTTCTTCCAATTTTCGCTTCCGGACCCTGCTGGGGTGCAATACAATGTTGATCTGTGTCAAATTGCGTACTTGGTGTAAGGGTATTCTCGGTCGGCTGGGTATCACGTGCAGCTACCGAAGGGTGCTGCGCAAGCAAGGTTTCTAAAACGAAGAGGTGACTCACATGCAATCGCAAGCGACTTATAACTATAAAGTCGTGCGGCAGTTCGCCATCATGACGGTGGTGTGGGGCATTGTGGGCATGCTGGTCGGTGTCATCGCCGCAGCACAGCTCGTATGGCCCGAACTGAACGTTCACGAATTCCTGCATTTCGGCAGGCTCCGTCCGCTGCACACCAACGCCGTGATCTTCGCGTTCGGTGGCTGCGCGCTGTTCGCCACGTCCTACTATGTGGTGCAGCGTACCTGTCACGCCCGCTTGTTTGCGCCTGGTCTGGCCGCGTTCACCTTCTGGGGCTGGCAACTGGTCATCGTGCTCGCCGCGATCACGCTGCCGCTCGGTTACACCTCTTCCAAGGAATACGCCGAACTCGAGTGGCCGATCGACATCCTGATCGCGATCGTGTGGGTGTCCTACGCCATCGTGTTCTTCGGCACGATCGCCAAGCGCAAGGTCTCGCACATCTACGTGGCGAACTGGTTCTTCGGCGGTTTCATCCTCACCGTCGCGCTGCTGCACATCGTCAATAGCGCCGCGATCCCGGTCTCGCTCTTCAGCATGAAGTCCTACTCGGCCTATGCCGGCGTGCAGGACGCGATGATCCAGTGGTGGTACGGGCACAACGCGGTCGGCTTCTTCCTGACCGCAGGCTTCCTGGGCATGATGTATTACTTCGTGCCGAAGCAGGCTGGCCGTCCGGTCTATTCCTACCGCCTGTCGGTGGTGCACTTCTGGGCGCTGATCTTCACCTACATGTGGGCTGGCCCGCACCACCTGCACTACACCGCGCTGCCCGACTGGACCCAGTCCGTCGGCATGGTGTTCTCGCTGATCCTGCTCGCGCCGTCCTGGGGTGGCATGATCAACGGCGTGCTGACCCTGTCGGGCGCCTGGCACAAGCTGCGCACCGACCCGATCCTGAAGTTCCTCATCACCTCGCTGTCGTTCTACGGCATGTCGACCTTCGAAGGTCCGATGATGTCGATCAAGACGGTCAACGCGCTGTCGCACTACACCGACTGGACGGTCGGTCACGTGCACTCGGGTGCGCTCGGCTGGGTGGCGATGATCTCGATCGGCTCGGTGTACTTCCTGATCCCGCGCCTGTTCGGCAAGACCGAGATGTACAGCGTGAAGCTGATCAACGCCCACTTCTGGATCGCCACCATCGGCATCGTGCTCTACATCGCGTCGATGTGGATTTCCGGTGTGATGCAGGGCCTGATGTGGCGCGCCACCAACCCGGACGGCACGCTCACCTATTCCTTCGTCGAGAGCGTCAAGGCCAGCTATCCGTTCTGGACCATCCGCTTCATCGGCGGCGTGCTGTTCCTGACGGGCATGTTCATCATGTTCTACAACATGGTGAAGACCATCGCCGGCCAGAAGGCCTACGACGCCCCGGTGCTCGCACCCGCGGCTGCCCACGCCTGATTGGAGAGAAACAACATGGCTCAATCCAAACACGAAAAGATCGAAAGCAACGTATTCCTGCTGATCGTGCTCACGCTGCTGACTGTCAGCGTGGGTGGTCTGGTGGAAATCGTGCCCCTGTTCTTCCAGCACTCGACCACGACGCCGATCGACCACAAGGGCAACGCGCTGAACGTGAAGCCCTACGACCCGGTGCGCCTGATCGGCCGCGACATCTATGTGCGTGAAGGCTGCTACAACTGCCATTCGCAGATGATTCGCCCGTTCCGCGCCGAAACCGAACGCTATGGCCACTTCTCGGTGGCGGGTGAGTTCATCTACGACCACCCGTTCCAGTGGGGCTCCAAGCGTACCGGTCCCGATCTGGCGCGCGTGGGTGGCCGTTACTCGGACGAGTGGCAGCGTGTTCACCTGCTGAATCCGCGCGACGTGGTCCCGGAGTCGAACATGCCGGCGTTCCCCTGGCTCGATCGCCCGGTGAGGGGCGACGACATCCAGGACAAGATGCGCGCGCTCAACAAGGTGGGCCTGCACAAGTACAGCGACGAAGAGATCGCCGCCGCACCGGCTGCACTCGAAGGCAAGACCGAGCTCGACGCAGTCGTGGCCTACCTGCAGGGCCTGGGTACCGCAATTTCGAGCTTCCGGTAAGGAGTGGGGCGCGCCGTGGATATAAACGACTTCCGAAGCCTGATCACCGTCCTTGGCCTGCTGTGCTTCCTGGGCATTTGCGGGTGGGCGTACAGCAAGCACGCGAAGGCGGGTTTCGACGCGGCGGCGCGTCTGCCCCTGAGCGATGATGACCTGCCGGCCCAGGGTGGTCGGCAAGACCTTGAGGGAAAAACAAATGGCTGACTTTATCAGCGGTTTCTGGAACATGTATGTGATGGTCCTCGTGACCCTCTCCATCCTGTTCTGTGTGTTCGTGCTGGTGTCGAACACGACCAAGCGCGAGAAGGGGCCGGTCGAGCTGCACGGTCACGTGTGGGACGAGACGCTCGCCGAGTACAACAACCCCCTTCCGCGTTGGTGGATGTATCTGTTCTGGATCACCATCTTCTTTGCCATTGCCTACCTGGCGATCTACCCGGGTTTCGGCAACGTGAACCAGAACCGCGGCCAGTGGGCGCAGTACGAAGCCGAGAGGAAGGCGGGTGAAGAGCGCTTCGGCCCCGTCTTCGCCAAGTACCGCGAAATGGACGTGATGGCGGTTGCCGCCGATCCCGAAGCCGTGGCGATGGGCCAGCGCATGTTCCTGACCTATTGCCAGCAGTGTCACGGCGCGGCGGCACAGGGCGCGAAGAGCTTCCCCAACCTGACCGACGGCGAATGGCTGTGGGGTGGGGCGCCGGAAAACATCAAGGAAACCATCACCAACGGCCGCAACGGGGTCATGACCCCCTTCGGCCAGGTGCTCGGTGCCGACGGTGTGAAGGACGTCGCCAACTACGTGCGCTCGATGAACGGTCTGGCGCATGACTCGGTCCGCGCCCAGCGTGGCAAGGACGCCTTCGCGAACAACTGCGTGGCCTGCCACGGCGCGGATGCCAAGGGTAACCCGATGCTCGGTGCCCCTGACCTGACGAACAACGTGTGGCTGTATGGTTCGTCGGAAGCAACCATCATCGAAACCATCACCCACGGCCGCAACAACAAGATGCCCGCCTTTGGCGAGTTCCTTGGTGAAGACAAGGTGCACATCCTCAGCGCGTATGTCCTCAGCCTGAGCAAGAAGTAAGCGTTTCTCTGTAGTCTGCAGTTCAATCCCGGGAGGAGGGGGTCCTCCCGGGGTCTCGAAAATAACAATAAAAACAAGAATTCATTGGTAAAAAGGCCATGAACAGCCCATCCCCTACGCCGCAGAAGGCGGCGAACAAGTCCCAGGAATCCGCCGGGGACACCCTTTACGCCGCACGCAAGAAGCTCTACGTGCGCGCAGTCACCGGTCTCTTCGCCAACTGGCGCTGGCTGTTGGTGTGGCTGACCCAACTCCTCTACTACGGACTGCCGTGGCTGAGCTGGAACGATCGCCAGGCGGTGCTGTTCCATCTCACCGAACGCAAGTTCTACATTTTCGGCTGGGTGTTCTGGCCGCAGGATGTCTTCTTCCTCGCGCTGTTGCTGATCATCTCGGCCTACGCGCTGTTCTTCTTCACCGCGATCGCCGGCCGCCTGTGGTGCGGCTACGCCTGTCCGCAGACGGTCTACACCGAGATCTTCATGTGGATCGAGCAGAAGATCGAAGGTGACCACGTCCGCCGGCAAAAACTCGACCAGGCGCCGATGAGCGCCGAGAAAGCGCTGCGCCGGAGTGGCAAGTACCTCGTCTGGAGCATCGTCGCGCTGTGGACCGGCTTTACCTTCGTCGCCTATTTCTCGCCGCTGGAAGAGTTGCTGCAGTCACTGACGACCTTCAGCTTCGGGCCGTGGGAGATCTTCTGGATCCTGTTCTACTCGGCATTCACCTACCTGTTCGCCGGTGTCATGCGCGAGCAGGTGTGCAAGTACATGTGCCCGTACGCCCGCTTCCAGGCGGTGATGTTCGACCCGGATACGCTCGTCATCACCTATGACGAGGAGCGCGGAGAGCCGCGCGGCACGCGCAAGAAGGGCATCGACCCGCGCACGGTGAGCAAGGGCGACTGCATCGACTGCGGCATCTGCGTTCAGGTCTGCCCGACCGGCATCGACATCCGCGACGGCCTCCAGTACGAGTGCATCGGCTGTGCGGCGTGCATCGACGCATGCGACCAGGTCATGGACAAGATGAACTACCCGCGCGGGCTGATCCGTTACTCGACCGAGAACGCGATGAAGCGGCGCTGGGGGCGCAAGGAGATCATCGGCCATGTGCTCAGGCCGCGCACCCTGATCTACGGCGCCGTTCTCGCCATCATCTGCATCGGCTTCGTCTGGGGCCTGGCCCAGCGCGAACCGCTGCGTGTCGACGTCATTCGCGACCGTTCCTCGCTGGGGCGCGAGGTTGAAGGCGGCATGATCGAGAACGTCTATCAGCTCCAGATCATGAACATGACCGAGGCGCCGCGGGCGTTCCGGCTCGAGGTGTCGGGGCTTCCGGGGGTTCGGATCGGTGGCGAGCAAAGCGTCGACGTGGCGCCCGCCAGTCACCAGTCGGTCACGCTCCAGGTGCTGGTTCCGTATGACTCGGGCCAGCCCGGCGCGAACAAGATCGCTTTCCAGGTCACCGCCGAGGATGATCCGGCGCTGACTCTCAACGAAGAAACCACTTTCCTGATACCGCGCTGAGATGCATCGACCCGCAAACGACAAACCGCACGAGCCCTGGTACCGTCAGGGCTGGCCCTGGTTCCTCATCGCCTTTCCCGCGACCGCCGTCGTGGCGGGAATCGCCACGCTGGTGATCGCCATCCAGACTTTCGATGGCATGGTGGTCGACGACTACTACAAGGAAGGGCGAGCGATCGTGCAGACCATCGGACGCGTGGAGCATGCGCGCGAGATGGGCCTGCGCGCCGGAATCAAGGTGCGCAGCGAGTCGATCCACATCGAGCTCTCCGCATCGGATGCAACCAGCCTGCCGGCCCGCATCCGGCTGACGGTGGCTCACCCGACGCGTGGTGGTCTCGATCAGGAAGTGCTGGTTGCCGGCGCTGCCGGGGTGTATGAGGCCCCGCTGGCGCCGCTCGGCACCGGGCGCTGGTTGTTCGTCCTTGAAGACGAGGCTCGAAGCTGGCGCATGGATGGCTCTGCATTTCTTCCCGCAGAGATGGAGATCACCATCGATCCAAACGCCTGATCGCCCCCGATCCTGGCGCATCAACGAAAACGGCCCGCTTTGAGCGGGCCGTTTTGCTGCCGTGGGTATCGCGAGCGCTCAGCGATACACGAGCACTGGCGTCTTGCTGTGCGTGAGGACCTTCTGCGTTTCGCTGCCGAGCAACAGGCCGGCGATGCCACGTCGTCCGTGCGAGGCCATGAAGATCAGGTCGCAGCCGTGACGGTCGGACGCGTCGATGATCGCCTCGTAGGGCACCTCATTGACGGTGGAGTCGCTGTCGGCGGCCACGCCCGCAGCATCCGCCGCTGCCTTCGCCTTGTTGAGGATGGCCTCGGCTTCGGCGGTGGCGGACTTCGAAAACTGTTCCGGCGTGGTGGGGTCGATCAGGGCTCCTTCACCATAGATGGGCATGGGAAAGTCGGGCTGGGCGTAAAAGAAGGTGATACGCGCGCCGGTTTCCTTTGCGAAGGAAACGGCCCGGGCAACGGTACCTTCCGACAAGGCCGACCCATCGGTCGGGACCAGGATGTGCTTGAACATGACGGACGCTCCCTGTTGTGTGTCACGATTCAATTATAGCGACGTGTGGTGGTCTGCTGCGATTGATCGCGATCAAACGCCCGCCGAATGGCGCTGTCTGGTGTGAACACTCTTGGAGGTGCGAGATGAGGCTCACTTTTCTGGGGGCGGCGGGCGAGGTTACGGGCTCCTGCCTGCGTGTCGATCACGAGCGGGGAAGCTTTCTGGTCGATTGCGGGCTGTTTCAGGGCGGGCGTGAAGCCGAGCGCAAGAATCGCGAAGCGCTCGACTTCGACCTCCGTGACATCGACTTCGTGCTGCTGACGCATGCACATCTCGATCACTCGGGCCTCGTGCCCCGGCTCGTGGCGCTGGGCTACAAGGGGCGGTTCTTCACGACCGCCGCGACCGTCGATCTGCTCGGCGTGATGCTGATGGATTCCGCCCATATCCAGGAGAAGGAAGCGGAATGGGCCTTGCGCAGCACGCGCTCGCGCAAGGCCGGGCGAGGCGGCAACCTGGTGCCGCTGTACACGGTCGAGCAGGCCCGCTCCAGCCTCGGGCGGCTGCGGGCGCTCGGGTTCGACGAGATGGTCGAGGTCGGGCACGGTGTGCGCTGCCGCTTCCGCAACGCCGGCCACATCCTGGGCTCGGCGATCATCGAGATCGACGTCGAGGAACGCGGCCACAGCCGGCGTCTGGTGGTGTCGGGCGACCTCGGGCAGCCGATGCGTCCGGTGCTGCAGGACCCGGTGCAGATTCCCGCCGCCGATTACCTGTGCGTGGAATCGACCTACGGCAACCGCGCCCACCGCTCCTTCGCCGAGACCTGCGACGAGCTTGCGGAGGTGCTGCGGCGAACGCTGAAGGTGGATGGTGGAAACGTGATCATCCCGGCGTTTGCCGTCGGCCGTACGCAGGAGTTGTTGTTCGTGCTCGCCGACCTGGTGCGTGCCGGCCGCATCGATCGGCTCGATGTCGTGGTCGATTCACCGATGGCTTCGGCCGTGACCGAACTGACGGTGCGCCATGACGACCTCTGGGATGACGAAACCCGCGAGCTCTATGCATGGACACGCCAACATGCGGACCGCTTCAATCTGCGCTTCGTTCAGGACGTCGAGGAGTCGATGGCGCTCAACAGCGTGCGCGGCGGGCTCGTCATCATCTCGGCGAGCGGGATGTGCGACGCCGGGCGGATCAAGCATCACCTGC
>JAGOEI010000022.1:15148-21356 GCA_017997795.1 Thauera sp.
GACCGCTTCAATCTGCGCTTCGTTCAGGACGTCGAGGAGTCGATGGCGCTCAACAGCGTGCGCGGCGGGCTCGTCATCATCTCGGCGAGCGGGATGTGCGACGCCGGGCGGATCAAGCATCACCTGCGCTACAACCTGGGGCGCCGTGAATGCGCGATAGTCATCGCCGGCTTCCAGGCCGCGGGCACGCTCGGTCGACGCCTGGTCGATGGGGCCCGCCAGGTCACGCTGTTCCGCGAGCGCATTCCGGTGCGCGCGCGCATCCACACCATTGGCGGGCTGTCGGCACACGCCGACCAGCCGGCGCTGCTCAACTGGCTGCGCGGGTTCCGGTCGCCACCGCGACGCACCTTCGTCGTGCACGGCGAACCGACGGCGGCGGCGGCCCTCGCCGAAGTCGTCGAGCGTGAGCTGGGCTGGCGGGAGGTTGCGGTGGCCGAAGCCGATGTGCCCTGCGTGCTGAACTGAAGCCTCGTTCGCCGGCAGTAGTGACGCGCAGACCGGGTCCGGCAGGGGTGGACTGTGGGCGCGTGGGGCGGCGGCAAGGGCCACGCCTCGCCGCAGCGGCTGTCGCGCCGCTCAGGCGTTGTAGCGCGACAGCCGGGCCGGATCGTGCAGCGTGATCCGCTTGCCCTGCACGCTGATCAGGCCGGCGTCGCTCAGATCGTGGAAAATGCGCGACAGCGTCTCGGGGGTCAGGTTGAGTCGGGAGGCGATGACCTGCTTGCTGGTGGGCAGCGCGATCTCGCTCGGCACATCGCTGTCGGCGACCTGCAGCAGATAGCCGATCACCCGCTGCGTGCTCGAGCGCAGCGAATAGGTTTCGACGTCCTGGATCAGTCCGTGCAGGCGAATGGCCATGCCCGCCAGCAGCTTGTGGGCGAAGGTGGAGTCCTGGTCGATCAGGTCGGTCACCACCTGCTGGCCGACGTGGACGAGCACGGTGTCGGTCAGGGCCTCGGCAAAAACCGGGTAGGGGTGGTTCATGAACATCACGGCTTCACCGAAGCTCTGCATCGGGCCGATGATCTCGACCACCTTCTCGGTGCCCTGGGAGGAAGAGAACGCGAGCTTGACCTGACCCGAGACGACGAAGTAAAAGCCGTGCGGCTGGTCGCCGCGCTGGAACAGCATCTCGCCGCGTGCGATGTGGCGGTCGCGCGTGTAGCGCGCGACGAGCTGGATGTCGGCCTCCGACAGCTCGCTGAACAGCGGAATGCGGTGCAGCAGGGACGGGATGTCGAGTTGGGAATGAGGGGGCATCGAATGACTCTCCGGGAAGCGTCGAAATTTTAGTCCAGCCGGTTCGCTGCCGGCGGCTTCCGGCTCTGTGGCCGGTCAGTGAAAGGAGAACGGATGTACTTCGCGATCAAGAACCTGCATGTGACGTGTGTCGTGCTCAGTGCGACCGGTTTTCTGCTGCGCGGGCTGTGGATGGTCACCGGCAGTCCGCTGCTGCGGCACAAGCTCACCCGCGTGTTGCCGCACATCATCGACAGCCTGCTGCTGCTGTCGGCGATCGCGCTCGCGGTGATGATCCAGCAGTACCCGTTTTCTGCAGGCTGGGTCACGGCCAAGGTCTTCGGCCTGCTCGCCTACATCCTGCTCGGCACCGTCGCCCTCAAGCGCGGCCGTACCCTGGGCATGCGTGTTGCCGCCTTCGTTGCCGCGCTGCTGGTCTATGCGTGGATCGTGTCGGTCGCCCTCACCAAGAACCTGGCCGGCTTCCTCGGCTGAGCGTGCCGGGGGCGGCGCTCAGCGCACGCCCTGCTGGTGCTGGATCAGCTTCTTGAGCCCTGCCGGGTCGAGCAGCAGCACGTGTTTCTGCTGCACCGAGATCAGGCCGTCTTCCTGGAAGCGCGAGAAGGCGCGCGACACGGTCTCGAGCTTGAGCCCGAGGTAGGAGCCGATCTCTTCGCGCGTCATGCGCAGGTTGAACTCCTGCGACGAGAAGCCACGGGCGTTGAAGCGCTGCGACATGTTGAGCAGGAAGGCGGCCAGGCGCTCTTCGGCGCGCATCGAGCCGAGCAGCATCATCACGCCGTGGTCGCGCACGATCTCGCGGCTCATCACCTTGTGAAACTGCAGTTGCAGGCCTTCGATCTCGTGCGACATCTGCTCGAGCTTGTCGTAGGCGATCACGCAGACCTCGCTGTCCTCGAGCGCGACGGCGTTGCAACTGTGTGCCTCGGTGCTGATGCCATCGAGTCCGAGGATCTCGCCGGTCATCTGGAAGCCGGTGACCTGCTCGCGCCCGTCCTCGAGAAGCACGTCGGTCTTGAACGAGCCGGCGCGGATGGCGTAGATCGCCTCGAAGGGATCGCCGGCACGGTAGAGATTCTGCTGGCGCTTGACCTTGCGGCGCGCACCCACCAGATCGTCGAGCCGGCTCAGTTCGGTGTCCGACATACCGAAGGGCAGGCACAGTTCGACGAGGTTGCACTGCGAACAGGCTGTCTTGAGCCCATTCACGGTAATTGGCACGGTTGCCCTCATCTGCACGATAATCCTGCTTCCCCGACAAAAGATGCTGAGATGGGTGCGAGCGGATCTTCAGATCAAGCTCGTTGACGCACGTCAACCAAAAAAAACCGCTGTTCTGCCATTGTTTGGCACACCCTGCAGCAGCAAGATCATGAAAACCCAGAACGAACTCATTTTCGACCCGCAACTGATCCGCCGATTCGACATCAACGGACCACGTTACACCTCGTACCCGACGGCGGACCGCTTCGTCGAGGCCTTCAATGCCGAGGCGCTCAAGAGCTGGCTCGCCAAAAGGGCGGTTGGCGGTGTAAGCAAACCACTCTCATTATACTTCCACATCCCGTTCTGTAACACGATCTGCTACTACTGCGCCTGCAACAAGATCATCACCAAGGATCATGGGCGCTCTGCCAAGTATCTGAAATATCTGGCGAAGGAGATCGCGATGCAGGCGGCCTGCCTTGAAGGCAGCCGGCAGGTCACGCAGCTCCACCTCGGTGGCGGCACTCCGACCTTCCTGTCGCACGACGAGATGCGCGAGCTGATGGCCTCGGTGCGCGAGCACTTCACGCTGGTGCCCAACGGCGAGTATTCGATCGAGGTCGATCCGCGCAAGGTGGACTTCGAGACGGTCAAGCTCCTTGCCGACCTCGGCTTCAACCGCATGAGCGTCGGCGTGCAGGACTTTGCCGAGGACGTGCAGGCGGCGGTCAATCGTATCCAGAGCGTTGATGAGACCAAGCTCGTCATCGACGCCGCACGCGCCAACGGTTTCAAGTCGGTGAGCATGGACCTGATCTACGGCCTGCCCAAGCAGAACGTGATCAGCTTCAACCGCACGCTCGAACAGGTGCTCGAGATCTCCCCCGATCGCATCTCGCTCTACAGCTACGCGCACCTGCCCGGGCTGTTCAAGCCGCAGCGCCGCATCAACAGCGGCGACATGCCCACCGCCGACACCAAGCTGCAACTGCTGCAGCTCGGCATCCGCCGCCTGACCGAGGCTGGCTACGTCTACATCGGCATGGACCACTTCGCCAAGCCCGACGACGAGCTTACCGTCGCCCAGCGTCAGGGCCGCCTGCATCGCAACTTCCAGGGCTATTCGACCCAGGCCGAGTGCGACCTGCTCGCCTTCGGGGTGTCGGCGATCGGCAAGATCGGGCCGGTGTATGCGCAGAACGTGAAGACGCTCGACGAGTACTACGACGCGCTCGATCGCGACGAGCTGCCGGTGCTGCGCGGCATCGAGCTCACCGCCGACGACCTGCTGCGGCGCGCGATCATCCAGGCGCTGATGTGCCACTTCGAACTGTCGATGCAGTCGATCGAGATCGCCCACCTGATCAACTTCCGCGAGTACTTCGCCGAAGAACTCGCCGATCTCGCCGAGATGGAGAAGGCCGGCCTGGTGAAGATCGACGGCGACTGGATCAGCGTGCAGCCCGGCGGCCGCCTGCTGGTGCGCGGCATCGCCATGGTGTTCGACCGCTACCTGCGCGCCGACCGCGAGCGCCAGCGCTACTCGCGCGTGATCTGAACGCCGCCGTCCACGAGCGTAGAATGAGGCCTCGCATCTTCAGCGGGGCCTCGCTTTTCAATGCCTGAAACCGGTTATCTCGCCGTCTTCCTGATCGGCCTGCTCGGCGGCACGCACTGCGTGTCGATGTGCGGCGGCATCGTCGGCGCGCTCACCATGCAGGTGCAGACCCCCGGCGGCAAGCCGCAGTGGCCGCTGCACCTGGCCTACAACATCGGGCGCATCGGCACCTACACCGCGATCGGCGGGGCGGTCGGCTTCCTCGGCTCGGTGGGCTTGCTGTACGACGGAATGCTGCCGGTGCAGATGACGCTCTATGTGCTGGCCAACCTGATGCTGATCGCGCTCGGGCTCTATCTCACCGGTTTCACGCGCCTGCTCGCGCCGATCGAACGTGTCGGTCACGTGCTGTGGCGCAGGATCCAGCCCGCGACGCGGCGCTTCCTGCCCGCACGCTCGGTGAAGCAGGCGCTGCCGCTGGGCGTGCTGTGGGGCTTCATTCCCTGTGGGCTGACCTACTCGATTCTCGCGACTGCGCTGGTCACCGGCTCGGGTGCGCGCGGCGCGGGGTTGATGCTGGCGTTCGGATTGGGCACGCTGCCCAACCTGCTGCTGGCCGGCATGCTGTTCAAGCGTTTTCGGGATTTCACCCGCAATCGCAAGGTTCGCATCGCCTCGGGCGTGCTCGTGCTCGGCTTCGGGCTGTTCGGGCTCTATCATGCGCCGACGCTCGGCGGCGATCTTTGGAGCGGTGTGGTCTGCGTGACCTGAGCGCCGCCCGCGCCGGTAATCAATTCAGGAATCAGGAGACGTGCATGAACGAAGTGACGATCAAGGTCGAAGGCATGAGTTGCGGCGGTTGCGTCAAGAACGTGACCGGCGTGCTGAAGGCGCTCCCGGGTGTCGATGACGCGCAGGTTTCGCTGGAGCAGGGCAGCGCGACGGTGCGTTTCGATCCGGCACGGGTGTCGGTCGAGGCGCTGCGCGCCGCGGTCGAGGACGCGGGCTTCGACGCGCCGGCCTGAGCGGCCTCGCGCGCGCGGCTGTGTGGCCGCAGCAGGCGCGGCGGCGGGGGAGGCAAGGCGCGTCTCGCACGAAGGACGCCGTGCAAGACATTGTGGTTTCCCCCTATAATCCGCGCACAATTTTTCCACGGGAGGGAATCATGGGTTTCGATCTGGTCAGCGCCGGCAAGGACGTGCCGAACGACATCAACGTCATCATCGAGATCTCCGCACAGGGTGATCCGATCAAGTTCGAAGTGGACAAGGACAGCGGCGCCGTCTTCGTCGACCGCTTCATGGGCACTTCGATGCGTTACCCGCTCAACTACGGCTACGTGCCGCACACCATCGCCGGCGACGGCGACCCGGTGGACGTGCTGGTCGTGACCCCCTTCCCGCTGGCCCCGGGCGTGGTCATCCGCTGCCGTCCGGTGGGCGTGCTGAAGATGGAAGACGACGGTGGCGTGGATGCCAAGGTCGTGGCCGTGCCGGTGTCCAAGCTGACCCCGCTGTACGACAAGGTCCAGACCACCGACGATCTGCCCGAGCTGCTGATGAAGCAGACGGTGCACTTCTTCGAGCACTACAAGGACCTCGAGCCCGGCAAGTGGGTCAAGGTTCTGGGCTGGGGCACGGTCGAGGATGCCAAGCAGGAAATCGTCAACGGCCTGGCTGCCGCGAAGAAGTAATTCCGCAGTCGCGCGTTGCAATCGAAAGGCCCGCCGCGAGCGGGTCTTTTGCTGGGCGCTCGTCGCAGCAGGCGCATGCGAAGCCTGCTTGCTTCGCACGTGCCATGCCGATTCTGCTGCCAGCCTGGCAGTCTGTGGCGGTGATTGGCGCGAGTGGCGGTGAAGGGGCAGTGAGCACGAGAAGCCGGACTCCGCCCTTTCCGGCGCGGGCGTTGCCGATCTGTGCGCCGGTCGCCCTGGCATCCGCCTTGCTTCACCAATTCCCCAGACTACGACGAACGCATCGACGAACCTCAGGGGAACCCACCGCATGCTCGCGCTGCTCACCAGGATCAACAAGAATCTAATCTTCGCCATTCCTGTGGCGATGGTGCTCGGCTTCGGCTTCGGGCTGGTGGCGCCGGTCGCCTGGCTGAAGTCGCTGATCGTGCCGCTGACCTTCCTGATGGTTTATCCGATGATGGTGAACCTCAAGCTGCAGAAGGTGC
>JAGOEI010000023.1 GCA_017997795.1 Thauera sp.
GCCCTGCTGCAGGTGCTCAAGGACGCACCGCAGTACCTGCCGGCGGAACTGCTCGCCGGCACGGTGCTGGTGCGGCTCAACGAGCACACGCAAGGACGCAGCCATCTCGAGCGCGTGCTCCAGCGCGCGCCTGGCGAACCGATGGCGCGACGCACCCTGGTCGCGTCGCATCTGGCTACCGGCGAAGCCCAGCGTGCGCTCGAACTGCTCCAGCCCTTGCTGCAGGCGCAGGAGCTCGATCCGCGGCTGCTCAGCCTGGCGGGCCAGGTGTTCCTTGCCAACGGCGATTTCGAGCGCTCGGAGGAATACTTCGAACGTGCATCGCGCGCAGCGCCGGAAGATGCCCAGGCCCGCATGCGACTCGGTGTGGCGCGGATGGCCGGTGGCGACACCGCCGCGGCCTTTGCCGACCTGGAGAGCGCCGCGCAGATGGACGATTCGGCCTTCCAGGCCGACCTGGCGCTGGTGATGGCGCATCTGCGCCGCGGCGAAACCGACAAGGCGCTGGAGGCCCATGCCCAGCTCGAGCGCAAGCAGCCCGACAACCCGCTGGTGCACAACCTGCGCGGCGGGCTGATGCTCGCCAAGCGCGACGTCCCGGCCGCCCGCACGGCCTTCGAGAAGGCGCTCTCCCTGCGGCCCGACTACCTCTCCGCGGCCATCAATCTGGCCCGCATCGACCTGGCCGAGCGTCGTCCCGACGACGCGCTGGGACGGATCAAGGCGGTCATCGATCGCAACCCGAAGAACGCCGAGGCCTTGCTGACGCTGGCCGAGCTGCAGCGCAGCACCGGGGCCGCGCCGGCCGAGGTGCTCGCCTCGCTCGAGCGCGCCGAGGCTGCATCGCCCGGTGCGGTTGCGGCCAACCTGGCGATCGTCCAGCACCATCTGCGCCAGCGCGAGTTTCCGCGTGCGCTGCAGGTCGCGCAGAAAGTGGCAGCGGCGAACCCGGAGGATCCGCGTGTGGTGGAAACGCTCGCACGCGCGCAACTGGCCGCGGGTGACAGCCAGCAGGCGATTTCGGCGCTCAACAAGCTCGCCGGCCTGCAGCCGCGCTCGGCTCAGCCCTGGGTGATGCTGGCCGACGTGCAGCGCTCGCTCAAGAACAATGAAGCGGCCGATCAGGCGCTGCGCCGGGCGCTCGGCATCGCCCCGGATGCGGTGGAAGCCCAGCAGCGGCTGATCGCCTTGCTGCTCGAGGGCGGCAAGCGCGACGATGCGTTGAAGGTCGCGCGCGAAGCGCAGGCACGTCAGCCCAAGCGCCCTGCGGGCTATCTGCTCGAAGGCGAGATCCACGGCACCGCCAGCAAGTGGGCGGAAGCAGCGGCTGCCTACCGCAAGGCGCTCGACAACGGCGGTGGCGGACAGGCGGCGATGCGCCTGCACGCCGCGCTGCTGCGCGGCGAGCGCAAGGCCGACGCCGACCGCGTGGCCTCCGACTGGCTCGCCAAGAATGCCACCGACCTGGTGATGCGCGGCTACCTCGCCGAGCGCGCGCTGGCCGACAGGCGTTATCCGGACGCCATGGCGCTGTTTGCCCGCATGCACGAGATGGCGCCGCAGAACGCGCTGATCCTCAACAACCTGGCGTGGACCGCGAAGGAGCTCAAGGATCCGAAAGCGCTGGAATATGGCGAGCAGGCGCTGCGCCTTGCGCCGGAGAACCCCGCGATCATCGACACCGTCGGCATGATCCAGATCGAGCGCGGCGAGTTCGATGCCGGCATCACCAACCTCAAGCGCGCGGTGGCGCTCGGCCCCGACCTGCTGCCGCTGCAGCTCAACCTGGCCAAGGCGTTTGCCAAGGCCGGGCGCAGTGCCGAGGCGCGCACCCAGCTCGACACCTTGCTGCCGCGCCTGAAGGAAGGCACGCCGCTGCACGGCGAGGCGCTGGCCCTGCAAAAGACCCTCTGAACACTCAAACTGAAACAACCCAAAGCAACAAGGACCACCAACATGACCACCATCGCCGTCATCGGCCTGGGCTACGTCGGGCTGCCGCTCGCCGTGGAGTTCGGCAAGAAATTCCGCACCATCGGTTTCGACCTCTCGGCCGAGAAGGTTGCCGCCTACCGCGAGTTCAACGATCCCACGGGCGAGGTCTCCGCTGAAGACCTGCGCGCCGCCACCCAGCTCACCTGCCACACCGACCCCGCCATGCTGCGCGAGGCCGACTTCGTGGTCATCGCCGTGCCCACGCCGGTCGACGAGGCCCATCAGCCCGACTTCACGCCGCTGGTGAAGTCCTCCGAAACCGCCGGCCGCCACCTCAAGCGCGGCGCCATCGTGGTATACGAATCCACCGTCTATCCCGGCGCCACCGAAGAGGTCTGCATCCCCATCCTCGAGCGCGAGTCGGGCATGAAGTGGAAGCAGGACTTCTTCGTCGGCTACTCGCCCGAGCGCATCAACCCGGGCGACAAGGAACGCACCGTCACCAAGATCCTCAAGGTCGTCTCCGGCGATACGCCCGAGACCCTGGCCAAGGTGCAGGAAATCTACGGCTCGGTGATCACCGCTGGCGTGTATCCGGCGAGCTCGATCAAGGTTGCCGAAGCCGCCAAGGTCATCGAGAACACCCAGCGCGACCTCAACATCGCGCTGATGAACGAGCTCGCGGTGATCTTCCACAAGATCGGCATCGACACCCTGGAAGTGCTCAAGGCCGCCGGCACCAAGTGGAATTTCCTGCCCTTCCGCCCCGGCCTGGTGGGCGGCCACTGCATCGGCGTCGACCCCTACTATCTGACGCACAAGGCCGACATGCTCGGCTACCACCCGCAGGTCATCCTCGCCGGCCGCCGCATCAACGACGGCATGGGCAAGTACGTGGCCGAACAGACCGTCAAGGAGATGATCGCCGCCGGCTCCAGCATCAAGGGCGCCAGCGTCATCGTGCTCGGCCTCACCTTCAAGGAAAACTGTCCCGACCTGCGCAACAGCAAGGTCATCGACGTGATCCATGAATTGCAGAGCTACGGCTGCAAGGTCCATGTGCACGACCCGGTGGCGGCCTCGGCCGAAGCCGAGCACGAGTACGGCGTGGCGCTCGAGCCCTGGGACGCGCTGCCGGTGGCCGACGCCATCGTCGCCGCGGTCGCACACAGCGAATACCTCGAGATGCCGCTGCCCAAGCTGCTCGGAAAACTCAGCCCGGGCGGCGTATTCTCGGACGTGAAGTCGAGCTACAACCCCGCGGCATTGCTGGAGGCTGGTGTACGGCTCTGGCGTCTCTGAGCCACATCTGCCATAAAGGGACATGGCAAAGAAAAAACGCAAAGCATCCGCTCAGTGCGCGACGGCCCACCAGCCGTCGCCGATCGCGCGTCGTGTTCGGCAGGCCTTGGGTCTGTCGGTCGCGCTTGCGTGCTCGGCACCGCTTGCGGCCGCCGATGAGAGTCTCATCGCGCGGGCCTTTGCCGATCATGCCAGTTACCTGGCGCGCGAGGCGCTGAGCTACGAGCACGGCGAAGGCGTGCCGCGCGATCAGCCCTACGCCGCCCGCCTGTACTGCGAATCCGCGCGCCTGGGCGACCCGGAAGGCATGTATGCCCTGGGGTGGATGTACGCCAATGGCCGCGGCGTCGAGCGCAATGACGACTACGCGGCCAGCTTTTTCGAGATGGCGGCGAAGAAGGGCAACGAGCACGCTGCCCGCATGCAGCGCTACATCGGGGAATCGACTGGTGCGCTGCCCGACTGCATGGAAACGCCGTCGACGCTCATCGTGCAGCGCTGGCCGATCGAGGCGCTGGTCGCGCGTCTGCCGCCGGCACGTCAGCAGGTGGCGCGCATGCTCAGCGAACTCGCGCCCAAGTACGGCATTCACCCGCAGTTCGCGCTCGCGATCGGCTTGACCGAATCCGCGCTCAACCCGCAGGCGGTCTCGCCCAAGAACGCGATGGGCGTCATGCAGTTGATCCCAGAGACCGCCGAGCGTTTCAACGTCGGCAATGTGTACGACCCCGAGCAGAACATCCGCGGCGGCCTCGCCTATCTGCGCTGGCTGCTTGCGTATTTCGAGGGCGACATCGCGCTCGCGGCGGCGGGCTACAACGCCGGGGAGGGCGCGGTCGACCGTCATCGGGGCGTGCCGCCCTATCGCGAGACCCGGGCTTATGTAGAGCGCATCCTGCGCCACGTCGGGCAGGCGCGTCATCCCTACGACAGCAGCGTGGTGTCGCCGAGCCGGATGCTGCGCACGCTGCGCCTGGCGAGCCAGGAGGATCACGAGACATGACGGTGTCGGTCCCCGCGGGGTCGAAGCGCTGCGCGGGTCGGCGCAGGTTCCTCGCGAGTGCGCTTGCCATGTCCTTGCTGGCCGGCGGCCTGTCGACGGCCAAGGCGGACCTGGTGGCGACGGTGCCGCGGATCAAGCCCTCGGTGGTCGCCGTTGGCACCTACCAGCGCACGCGCAGCCCTGCGTTCCAGTTTCGCGGCACCGGTTTCGTGGTCGGTAACGGCCTGCTGGTGGCAACCAACGCGCACGTACTGCCCGAGCGTCTCGATTCCGACAACATGGAGGCGCTGGTCATCGTCGTCCCGGGCGATGGCGAAACCGGAACGGTGCGGCCCGCTCGCGTCGTGGCCAGCGAGCGCAGCCGCGACCTCGCCGTGGTGCGTCTCGAGGGCGGGCCGGCGCTGCCGGCCTTGCGCCTGGGCTCGAACGCGCGCGTGCTCGAAGGCCAGGAGATCGCCTTCACCGGCTTTCCGATCGGCAACGTGCTCGGCATGACGCCGGTCACGCACCGGGGGATCGTGTCCGCGATCACGCCGATCGGCATTCCGCAGGCCAACTCGCGCAATCTCAACCCCGCACTGATCCGCCGCCTGGCCAACGACGTCTTTCGCGTTTATCAACTCGATGCGACTGCTTATCCGGGCAACAGCGGCAGTCCGCTCTACGACCCGGACAGCGGCGAGGTGCTCGGCGTGTTGAACATGGTGTTCGTGAAGTCCACGAAGGAGAACGTGCTCGCCGACCCGTCGGGCATCAGCTACGCGATCCCCGTCGAATACCTGCAGCGGCTGCTCGCCGACCAGAAGTAGCCCGCACGCGCGGCGGGTGTCAGTCCCGCGGGCTGGTCAGGATCGCATCGGCGAGCGCCGCCGGTGTCGCGATCGCACGCCAGTGCGGCGCCATTTCGGCGCTGCTCAGGCTGCCATAACCCCAGGTCGCGGCGAGAAAGGGCAGGCCATTGGCGTCTGCCGATTCGCCGTCCTCGCTGCGGTCGCCGACGTACACCGCGTGCTCGCACGCGATGCCCTGGTCCTGCATCAGGCGCGCGATCATCGCCGCCTTGTTCGGCAGGCGCGGCTCGAACAGGTCGAGCGCGTACACCGCAGCAAAGTGATCCGCCCAGCCCAGATGCTCGAGGATCAGGCGTGTGGGCAGCAGGCGCTTGTTGGTGGCGATCGACAGTGTGCAGCCCGCGTCGGCCAGGCGCTGCAGCATCTCGCCCACGCCGTCGTAGGCCGCCGTCTGCCGATAACCATTGGAGTCGTAGCTGGCCTTGAACCCCGCGGCCAGGGGCTCGATCACCGCCGCATCGGTGGTGCCCGCCAGCATCTGCAGGGTCTCGAGCAGCGGCGGGCCGACGATCGAGGCGTCGATCGGCACCACGGCTTCGCGCCCTGCAGTGGCGAAGGCGTCGCGATAGCTCGCGAGGATGGCGGGGGCGGAGTCGATCAGCGTGCCGTCGAGGTCGAACAGCACTTGAGCGTAGCGGGGCATGCGGGAGACCACCGGCGGCGCGGCAGTCAGGATGACGTCCGCGGAAATGGAGTTGGCCTCGTCACCAGGAATCGCAAAGTAGGTGAGGGGCTAGTGTTTACAATGGTTCTGCTCTATGGCTATTGCTCGATACCGTCAAAAATACCGTCAGCAATGCGAGTCTGGCCAGTTCTCGGGCTTGATGCTTGACGCCCCGAGAAGGGCACGATGATACCTTAACGCCGGCTTCTCCTCGACCACGCGCAAGGGCGGAGGGCCGTTCCGTGCTCGTGGTCTTGGCCGGCGCCCTCCACGTCAAATCCTGGCCCACAGCTCACCCCAGCAGCCGGCAGCAACAAGGGCGATCTCGGGGCCGGCGTGAGCGATCCCGATCGCTGGAGCCCCTTCACGCATGCACTTGTTGCCCGAGACTGGCGATCCGCCATAGCATACGGAGATTCGATACAGATAAGAGGACGGCATGGAACTCATCGAGAAGCTGAACAACCTTGCGTCGAAAATCCGCCAGCAGGGCGCGGCTATCCAGACCGAGGAGGCGACGAAGAACGCCTTCATCATGCCGTTCATCGCGACGGTGCTCGGGTACGACGTTTTCGACCCGACCGAGGTCATGCCGGAGTTCGTCTGCGACGTCGGCACCAAGAAGGGCGAGAAGATCGACTACGCGATCCTGAAGTCCAGCGAGGTCCAGATCCTATTCGAGTGCAAGAAGCTCGGCGAGCCACTGAACATCAACCACGCGGGCCAGCTCTTCCGCTACTTCCACGTCACGAGCGCCCGCATCGCCATCCTCACGAACGGGCAGGTCTACAAGTTCTTCACCGACCTCGACCAGCCTAACAAGATGGACGAGAAGCCGTTCCTCGAGCTGGACCTGCTCGACATCGACGAGCACGTCGTGCCCGAGCTGGCGAAGCTGACGAAGGTCGCGTTCGACGTCGAGTCGATCATCAGCGCTGCCGGTGAGCTGAAGTTCATCGGCCAGATCAAGCGGCTCATTGCCAGCGAGTTCTCGACGCCGAGCGACGACTTCGTCCGGTTCATCGCGGCGCACGTCTATGAGGGCACCATCACGCAGCGGGTACGCGAGCAATTCGCCGAACTCACCAAGAAGGCGACCGCGCAGTACCTGAGCGACCAAGTGAACGAGCGCCTGAAGTCTGCGATCAGCGGCACCAAGCCGATCACCGTGCCGGCTGCCGACACCCCGGCGGAGGCAGGCAGCGAAGCGGCCAAGGACGAGCCCGAGGACAAGGTCACCACCACCATCGAGGAGATGGAGGGCTTCCACATCGTGAAGGCGATCGTCCGGTCGGCCGTCGATGTGAAGCGGATCGCGATGCGCGACACGCAGAGCTATTGCGGCGTGCTCCTCGACGACAACAACCGGAAGCCGATCTGCCGCCTGCACTTCAACCGAGGCCAGAAGTACCTGGGGACCTTCGGCCAAGAGAAGAACGAGACTCGGAACCCGATCGAGTCGGTCGACGATATCTACAACTTCGCCGACCAGCTTCGCGCGACCGTGAGCTACTACCTCTGAGAGGGCGGCAAGATCGAGCCGCGGTTGTTACGGCCTGCTTCGGGACCGACTACACGCGCGAGAAGCTCCGACCCCAAGATCCTGCGCCGGCTGCTAGCGGTTCGGGATGCTCACCCGTACCAGCCTGCGGCGCCAACGCTTTGAGTTCTCGGGTTAGCACTTGAACACCGGCACCACGCCAAAGGAGCTTGAAGGCAAAGTGACGCCGTTCTTCGGCAAGCTATGCCGCATCGCGTCCTCCAGACCGCTCTTCTTCAATGAGAGGACGAAACAGGAGAAGCGCTTATGAACGATCACGGATATCGCGCCGTGAGACAATGAGTTCGCAACTAAAGTTAGTCGCAACCGCCAGAACCTGAGGCATAATCTCGTGTCCAACAAAGCAAAACAGGTCGCGCGACTGAAATCGCTGCCCGCCGACTTCACTTGGGACGAAGCTACACGGCTGCTCAAGCTTTGTAGCTTCGAACAGTTGAAGAGCAAGGGCGGATCGGGTCGGAAATTTCGCCACACCTCGGGCGTCAAGTTCTTCGCGCACGAGCCGCATCCGGAGCCGATTCTCAAGAAGTACGCGCTTGAAGACTTGATCGAAGCACTACAGAACGCGGGAGAGATCGAATGAAGGCAATTCTTGAATACAAGGGCTACCTCGGCTCCGCCGAGGTCAGCGTCGAGGACGGCCTGATTCACGGCAAGCTGCTCTACATCAACGACGTCATCAGCTACGCAGCAGAGTCCCCCAAGGAAATTAAGGCTGCATTTGAGGCTGCGGTCGACGACTACCTGGAGACCTGCGCCGAATGTGGCGATCAGCCTGACACGCCATTCAAGGGTAGCTTCAACGTGCGTCTTGGGTCAGACCTGCACAGAGGGTGTGCGATGGAAGCCGAGCGCGCCGGCACAAAACTCAACGAATGGGTCAAGGGCGCATGCGAGGAAAAGCTCAAGCGCGCCAAGAATCCGGCCGAGAAGGTCGAAATCAATGTCACGAACCACCATCACCACATTCACCAACAGGCCGGCGTCAATGTTCAGGAGTTCGACGAATCGGTTTCCGGTCCTCTTACCACCTTTTCGCCCGGGAGGGCGGCATGGACGAACTAAAGAGGCTCAAGTTCAAGTCGGGCATCCCAACGATTCTTGAAGCGAGCTGCCGACGCAGCTTCTCGGCAGACGAGGCGCCAGAAGGCAGGGTGCGCACAGAGGTAGACGCGTCACTGGAGTTTTCCGACGATCGCCAAACTCTGCAGGTTCGACTGACCGTCACCACAAAAGGGATTGCAGAAGCGGGCGAAGACACTGCTTTCGAAGCCACGTGTACCGTCGAGTGCAGCTATGTCTTCGACCACCCCAGAGACGAGGCTGACCTGGAGCGGCGTTCGTTCGTAAAGGTATTCTCCGACCCACTGTACCAGCGTTGCGCGGCACTACTCCAGGACCTGATCTGGCGGATGGGCTACAACGCCGTCCGGCTGCCCCTGATGTTTCCAGAGGGAAATCGCGAACAAAAAGCCCCTGAACAGGTGGAAGAGAAGCGGCCGCGACGACCGAGAAAGAAAGCGGCCGAAGCTGCCGAGAAGTAAGATAACCCGCCCCATGGCGGGTTTTCTTTTAGCGCAGCCGCGTCACCCAATGCGCCTCAGACACGATCGCGATCCCGGCGCCTTCTTCGCAATACTGCGCAGCCTTCAGGATCTTGGTGCCGAAGCTCGAATGTCGCCAGAAGTCGGAGCCCACCGAGCCGATCACCAGATAGTTGAGCTTCTTGGTGACGCCCTTGGCCGGCTCGCCACCGCGCGCGAGCACCGCCTCGTGGCAGTCCGCACGAGAGCCGAACTCAAAGACACCGGTGAAACAGAAGCTGCGGCCCGGATAGAGGATCTCCGGAGCTGGTGCGGTCAGTGGCAAGGTGCTGGGAGCCGGCGCAGCCCCCACTCCAGCAGGGGCAGCAATCTGCATCAGCAAACCGAGAAGCTCTCCCGCCTCTTCCGGATCGAGCACCCCGTCGGCCAGCATGGCGCGCAGCCGGTCGTAAAGCACACTGGCGGGCCAGGTATCGAGGCACTCCACGTTCGCATGCAACCACGCGAGGATGCCGTCGGCCTCATGCTGCTCCACCTTCCCATCCAGCAACGCCCCCTTGGCGAGGCCGACCAACTCGTCGATCTGCCGTTTCACGACCCGATCAGCGTGGATGCGCCGCAGCGCGTAGTCGTTGGGCTCCCGAGCCATACAGCCTCCAAGTCTATGACGTCGGGGAAAGGTATCACGCTAGCGTCAGCGCGCACAGGCAAACTGCGGACCCCGTGCGCCCTGCCATGTTGTGACCTTTCAAGGGCCTGAACAGCCATTCCCGGACAAACCTCACTCGCCTCTGCATCATCGCGGCAGATCCACGACCGCCGCCGGCCATGAATGCCGCTCCCGTGCAGCGCCTGGCGCCTTCGCCGGCCACGCAGCCTCAGCGGTTTGCAGGCAGTGGGGGCGCATCTGGTGCGCGACCGGCGGGCACAACGGAGACGAACGCGCTGGCGCAGATCGTTGAGCGCCAAGAGGCGACGATCATGCGGCTGATGAACGAGGTTGCCGAGCTGAAGGCAGAAGCTGCGGCGTGCCGAGCCAGCCGGCGATGAGCGAAACCTCGTCTCGCGTGCGTACCACTCCGCCAACGCGCGTTTCGCTGCGTACCGGCTGCGTACCGATCGCGTGCGTACTGCTGATGCTCGCGCGAGCCGGCAAACGTCGCGCAGCCGGGGGAGGGGTCAGTCTTCTTTCCACTCGGCAGCCAAGCGCTGTCGCATCGCTTCGCGCTCCGCTGCATTCGGCGTGCGTTGGTTCGCCATCAACCACAGCTCCAGCTCTTCCACCGTGCGGACATGCTCGAACCGCTCAAGCGTCGGCGGCAGCACTTTGTCAGGATCGGGGCTCAGGGATTCCCAGAGGCAGCGCATGTGCTCTGGGCGGTCGGCGGGGCTTTCGCTCATGGTCTCGTCCTCGTGCGCGTCATGGGGAAGGGTAGCGCGCCGCCCATCGCCCATGAAAAACCCGCCACGCGGGCGGGTCTCGTTCCGGGTTCACCGCTGCCGCTCGGCCCAGTCCATCACTTCCTTGGCCTTCCAGCGCTTCATTGCGCGCTCGCCGCCGAGCGTGATCGCCTTGGGGAACCCCGGCTTGTGCGCCCACTTCTCGGCCACGGTGCGCGCGCTGACGCCCAGGTATTCGGCGACCCGCTCAGCGTCCCACAGGATGCGGTCAGGCGGCAGGGGCGGGCGCTCGAGTGCGGCGGCGAGGCGCTCCAGGATGGGGGCAAGTTCGGTCATGTTGCGCCCCTCGTTGGCCCCGCCTTCATTTCCTCGCTGGCGAGCACGTCGCGCAGCCAGCTCGCCCGCATCGCGGCGTGCTCTTCCCCGATCGTTGCCAGGGCGCGCGCCTGGTCGAGGCTCTCGGCGGCAAGGATGGACTTCAGCAGTTGGCCAACGTCTTCCAGCACGCTGGCCGCGCGCTCGATGGTATCGACAAGTTCGGTGCTCACGGCTTCACCTCGGGCTGCGGGATCGGGATCAGTTGCGACGCGGCGTAGCTGCCCACCTCGGCCATTGCGCCGATGGTCTCGAGCGAGTGCGACAGCGCGCACAGCAGGCCGAACACGTCTTCCGAGTTCTGGAAGGAGCCGAAACGGGTCGAGCTCTGGCCATCCTCGCTCACGAGGCAGCCGATACTCTGCGTCACCTCGGCCAGCCGTAGCGCCTCGCTGGCGGCCGCGTCGGCAAGGTCGGTCAGTTGCAGCCAGTCGGCCGGCGTCAGGTTGCCTTCGGCCCGCTGCATCAGCAGGGTCATGGACTCGTAGATGGGCCGTCTCATGCTGCACCCACTTCGGTCGTAGCCGGGGCTACCGGCCGCTCGTTGCGCTTCTCCAGCTCGCTGGCCGCGGCGTCGCCTACCTGCACCATGGCGGCGATCGTGTCGAAGGAGTGGGACAGGCCGAGCATCAGCGAACACAGGCTTTCCGAGTTCCGCAGGTTGCTGAAGTCGTGTTCGTCGCCCGACTCCAGGAGACCGATACCTTCGCACAGGTCCGACAGGCGGCGCGCTTCCTCGCTGGCACGCTCGGTCAGGCAGGAAAGCTCGCCCAGGGCCACGGCATCCATGCTGGCCTTGGCGTGCTTGAACATCGTCCCCATCGCGCTTTGCATCGTGTTCATGGCTTGCTCCTGTCGCTGTTGTCGGTGGTCTTGTTGGCGCTGGTGGTGGTCATGGTCACGCCCTCCCGCCGAAGCTCAGGCGGTAGGCCAGCGCCGGGCCCGTGATGCGGCGCAGCGCGCGGTACAGGTGCAGTCGGTTGATCGTGCTCATGCTGCACTCCCTCCCACCTTCGCCAGGGCGGCCCGAATGGCGCGCTCCTGGTCGCCGAAGAGTCCGTCGCCGTTGCAGCCGGCAACGACCACGAGGGCGGCGAGCAGCGCCCGGTGCAGATCAGGTGCGGCGGCGATCTGGCGGACATTGGCGTCGGCCTGCTGGATGGCGGCATCGCCCCAGCCGATCGCGGACCAGACCTCGCAGACGATGCCTTCGTCGGGGCCGATCTGCCGATGGCTGTGTTCGCGCCAGGGGCCGGGGGTGAAGCTCGTGGAAATCGTGGGCGTGGTCGGCGCAAGTGCGCGCGTGCCGGGTGAGCGGGTGTGCATGGTGGTGCTCCAGAACTGGTTTCGTTCTCCGCCTCCCGTCGCCAAACGGGGTGAGCGGAACCGTGTCGGGTTGGCGAACCGGGTTCTGGAACCGGCAGACCTTGCGGTCTCCCAACACGGCCCGCCCATTGCGCGGCACCATGCTACGGACGAAAAAAAGCCGCACTGCGGCGGTTGTCCGCCAGAACTGTCCCGGTCGCCAAACCGGTGCGCCGTTGTTTGCGGTGCAGATGCATCATGGCTCAGGCGGCGCGGTGCGGTCAAGCGCTTCGGCATACGCGGTATCGGCCGTTAGATGCCTCGCTCGTACAGCAGCATGCGGTCAGCGGTGACTGTGGTCTGCTCGCCGCGGGCTTTCATGCTCTCCGCTATCGCCTCTGCGACGTGAGTTTTCGTGAGTGGCTGCGGTCCAATCCACTCCGTCGTACCTCGGCCAGCGCGGATCGAAGGGGCTGGGATCCTGCCTCTCGGCCTTGGCGGCGCTGCATTCGGCCCCTGTCTCGTTCCAGGTTGTTCCCTCTCCGGCTTGCGTATCGGTCGCAGAAGCGGCGAACGGTGCGCCGGTAGTGTCTGGGCCTGCCGCGCCGCCTCTCGATCGGTCTGAGAGTCCGTTTTTGCCGGTAACCATGCTGGTAACCATGGGCTGGTAACCATCGATCACAGCCCGCGTTTCCGTGGATACCCTGCTGGATACCTCGGCCTTGGATACCAGCATCCTTCCTGTTTGCGTGGTTGGTCGAAGGCGGTGATGTCGTCGGCGATGCCGTGGACGAGGGCTCGCGGCTCCCGAGTATCGGGGTCGGGCACCACGTCAGATGTCTTGGTTTGCTCACTAACCGCAGCACTAACCAACGATTCACCAACCTTGGCGGCGGCCATGTCAGTGCTCAGGTTCTGCGCGCCCATCTGGCGGGCAGTCTTGGAGTTGGCGCAGCTCCCGCCGAACGTCGCTCACCTGCGCGGACAGTACCGCATTGAGCCGTGCCCCCTCGTGCCCGATCTCGATCGCGACAAACTGCTGTGCGGCGCCGGTCATCACCTCGCCCAACATGCGCGACTCCCGCGGGGTGAGGATCATCACCGCGTCGCCGATCTCGAGCACGGTCGTGCCATCGGGGCAAAGCGTGCGCGAGATCGGGCGGGCCGGCTTGTGCTGCTCCATCGGAACGAATACGCCACGCTGCACACGCCGAATCTTGCCGTTGTCGAGCAGGTACCCAAGCCGATCGTCGATCGTGGTCAGTTTCAGGCCTGTCACCTCGGCCAGCGTCTCGCGGGTCACGAGCTGCTCGCGGGCGTGCAAGTCCTGAATCGCTTCGAGGATCGTTTCGGCGGTTGATCGCTTCGGATTCGTGGTCGTGTCCGTCATTCGCTACCCCCTCACTCCCCGGACATTCCAAGGTGCTCGCGCTTGAGGCGGTGCAGCAGACGATCCAGCTCGCTGCGGGCGGCGCGAAACTGATCGAGTTGCTGGCTCCGTCCGTTGAATTTCCGGTTCAGGTCCGCCAGGGCGGCTTCGGCCGCGGTAATGGCGCACGTCAGGCGGCGGACTTCCTCTGTTGCGGCAAACGCGCGCCTGAACGTGATGGGATCGTCGGCAAGGTCGTCGATCGCTGCATTGGTCACATCTGCTGAACGCTCGACTATCTCCAGGCGCATCGCCGCAATCGCCTCGGAGAGCCGGCGGCGTTGGTTCGGTTCCTCAGTCAGTTGGAAACGGCGCTCCAGAAGAGCGACCAGCTCGCGCTGGCGCTTGACCTCCGGATGGTCGGCGAAGGTTGATTCGGGAACCGCCGCGATCTGGCTGGCGATCTTCATCTGCTCCGCCTTCGCGTCTTCTCGCTCGCGGATGCTGCGCATCAGGTTACCGATTCCGTTGGTTGAGTCGCTTCTCATGGCTGTGTGTCCTTCGTTGGTGATGGGGGGGAGGTTGCCGGGGAGGTCGGGCTGCCCGGCTTCTATTCGGTGTCGATCATTGCCGCCCCCTTGCCTGCCAGGCCTGCAGCGCCAACAGGAGCGCTTCGGCGCGGCCGTCGTCCTTCACGCGCGTCAGGTGCGCGGCGGCATGGGGGAGGGCGCGTTTCGCGGTGGCGACCGACACGGCCTTGTCGCTGCCGGCGGGGATGCCGGCGCGGCGCTTCCAGACCGCGGGCTGGATCAAGTCGTGCGGCAGCTCAAGGGCGCCGAGCACGCCGAGAATGCAGCCGAAGCTATGCCCGAAGCCGAACCCGCCCACGGCGCCTTCACCCGGGCGAGGGCCGACACGCTCGACAAGCACGAATGCCGGCTGGTGCTGACGCAGGATGGCGGCCAGCCCGGCGGGGTCGATCTGCTTGCGGCCGGTGGTGGTCGGCAGGACGGGCATGTCCTCGACACCCGCGAAGCGCCCGGCGTGATCGACGAGGCCGACAGCGCCCGCAATACCTGGGTCGATGCCGGCAAAGAGGATAGGGGAGGGGGTGGTCATGGCTGGGCTTCTCCTGAGCCGTGATCCGGCTTTCTGGCGTGGTTGTCTTGCGTGCTTTTCCGGTGGTGGACGGGGCTTTCCACGGTTCCCGATTTCCCTTCCCGTTCTTCCCGCCCCCTATAAAGGGGGCGCGGGAATATCGGGAAAGCCCGGCAATCCCGTTTCACCTCGTTTCGGGAATTTCGGGAAGGCGTCAGACGAGCCATATCCACCCCTCCGCATGCCCAAGACTTCCCCTGCTGACCAAGCCAGTGACGGCCGACTGGGCGCGTTCCCGGCAGCGCTTCCAGTCCCCGAAAATCCCCGAAAATCCCCGAAACGGTGCCGCCGGGGCCCGAAATTCCCCGCTCCCCCTTTAGGGGGGAGGGGAAAAACGGGGGGAACCGGGGCGGGCGGGTCAGGCAAGCCATAGCCACCCCTCCCGAAGCACCAGCGCACCACTATTCACAAGCCCTGTGATTGCCTGTCTGGTGCGCTCGGTCTTCCTGTCGGATTCGACAGCCAGCCGATCGCGGGTCTTCTCGATGGCTTCCTGAATCTCGATGCATGGGCGGGTCGGCGGTGCGCCAGCCATTCCGAAGCGTCGCGCCTCCCGCAGCAGCTCGCGCAGCGCGTCATAGATGATTTTCTGGTTCCCGCCGGTCGGCAGTTTCACCCGGCGGACGGCATCGGCGGCGCGCTCTTCTGGCGCGACCACGCATGAGGTGATCGGGTCCCCGTCCTCGTCCTCCCCGATCTCGACCACATCCAGGCGGAACGGATGGCTCTTGCCGTCCTCGCCGTCCTTGGCCTTGGCCTGCTTCCACTCGCGCCGGGCGTCGGTGCGTGTGACCTCGATGCAGGCGTCCAGGGCCGCGAACAGGGACGAGTGCCCACGGGCTCCGCGGGCGGCGTCCTTGCCGGTGTGGTGCACGATCAGGATCAGCCCGCCGACTCTGGATTGCAGCTCCGTGAGGGCGGCAATCAACAGGCCCATGTCGGCGCTGCTGTTCTCGTCAGCGCCCCCGGCGGCGCGGTTCAGGGTGTCGATGACCGTGATCCCATCCACGATGCCGGCGGCTTTCAGTGTCTCGGCGAGCGCGGGCACGTCGGCGATGCTCAGCAGCTCGAACCGCTCAACGATCACTCGGAAGTGATCCGGGAGCTTGCGACGGGTGCGAATCTCGTGGGCGGCGATGCGGTTCGCGATGCCGGCCTCGCCTTCGAGTGCCACATAGGCGACCGGCGCTTCATGCACCCGGTTGCCGAACCATGGCTCTCCGTGCGCCACTGCTGCCACCAGGTCCAGCGCGAGGAAGGTTTTCCCGCTGCCGCTCGGTCCGATCAAGGCGGCGAGCCCGGTCTGCGGAAGGACGTTCTTCACGCGCCACCGCAGGCGCGGGCGGTCGGCGAGGTCGGACGAGGTGAGAAGCTGGTAGCGCCTGACCGGCGGCGCGGGGTCCTTGACCACAGCGAAGGCAGGCGCGCTCATAGCTGCACCTCCACGCCACGGTCGACGGACTTGATGAACCACGCGCGGCCACTGCGCTCCATGTCCAGCACGATCAGCCGGCGCGGGTCCGCCTGCAGGACTCGCCGGAGCAGCGCACGCAGGCGGGACGGCGGCGACTTCGAGCGCCAGTGTGGAACGATGGCGTCAAGATTGCGGGCAAAGCTGAAGTCGAGCGCGTCGGGGTCGGCATCTTCGCCGACGGTAACTTGCGGCCAGCGGACAGACGGGGCGCGGCCCCTCACGTGCTCGAGGTCCGCGCCGATGTGCCACTTCTGCGGCCAGCTATCCAGGCGCACGATGACGGTCTCGCCGGCGGGGCGTTGCCCTTGGCGGCGCAGCTCGGCCAGTGGTCGGGCGTAGGCCGGCAGATTAAGCCGTGCCGAAGCTGGGTTGCTCGGAGTCCTCACCATTGCCCCCTTCGATCTTCGGTGGCAACGCGAAAATCATCGATGAGGCGCAGCAGGGAGGCGTCATCGAGGTCATGGAGGAAGCACCAGCGCTCCCCGTTGCGGCCCCATTCCACTGCCGGCGCCTCGTGACGAATGGAGATGCGCAACTCGCCGCGGATCTGGCTGTAGCGGACAGGCGGCATGTAGCGCACACGAACGATGCCGTCGCGCTCGATGCGGTAACCGGGTTCTCTGCCCTGATTGATGGCGCCGCGCGGCCTGCGACCATGGGTCTGTAGTCTGGTCATGGTCAAGCCCCCAGCCAATCGACATCACCAGCGCCGGGCATGTCGGCAAACGGGTCGTAAGCTCCCGCGCCGCCGGTCTGCCCGCGATCCAGTGCAGCCTTCGGCTTGCGCGGCCGTGGTGTCGTGCTGGCCACCTCATCGGCATGAATGTCGAGACTCGGGCGGGTGTTGCCGTCCTTGGCCTGGTAGGTGCTTACCTTCAGGGTGCCGGCCACAGCCACGGATGCGCCGGCCTTCAGCTGCAGAAGGCGTGCCACGGCGTCCGACTGGAAGGCGATCACGCTGCAGAAGATGCGCCCCTCGTCTCCTTGCGGCACGGACACACGAGCGAGCACGTAGGGGTTACCGGTCTTGCTGGTCCGCTGCTGCGGATCGGCGGCAAGCTCGCCAGCGATCAAGGCGCGGATCATGCTGCACCCCACTGAGCGCGGAACCGCGCCGCAGCGCTGGCGGTGGCGGCGTCCTGCAGGTCGAGGACGTACTCGGCGACCACGCGGCCGCTCTCGGCCACCTCGCGGCTTCGGATCGCCCAGCCGTCATCCTTCAGGAAGCGGACGTATGCAGCGAGTCTCCACGAGCGTTGGAAGCCTGATTGGCGGATGGGGCCGGTGACCGATGCACGCAGCGCGGCTTCGCGGATTCTGTTCGGCTGTGGGAATACCGGGCTGCTGTCCAGGGCGCTACACTGCGAGGTGTGTGATTCGCAAGGGCGCGTGTTCTCGAAAGGGACGGCGCCCTTTTCTTTTTTCGGATTGGGCATGGCGCCACCTCACGCTGCGGTCAGGCTTGCGAGGTATGCGCGAATCGCGCCAACTTGCCAGCGGGTGGTCTTGGGGCCAACCTTGACGGGCGCCGGCAGGGTTCCGGCCTTCGACTTGCGCCAAACGGAGTTTTGGCTCTGGCCCGTGACGACGGCTACCGTCTCGACATCGACCAGTGCCGAATCCGGCATTTGGTCGAATCCAGCGATGGCCGGCTTGATGATTGCGCCGTGCGTCTTCGGCATCGGCGTTGGGTTCGTGACTGCTTGCATGGCTCGCTCTCATGTTGCGCCGCTTGGTGCGACATGGGGCGAATGTGAAGCAGCCGTGACCTTCGGAATAAGCGCAGGAAGCTACCCGCCAACGGGGCGTTTGCTACGTCGCGAGAGATAGTCGCGCCACGTGCGCTTGGAAAGCCTGATTCCCGCGATCGAGCCAAGGCGCTCGAGAAGCTCGACAGCCGGCGATGAACCGTCGAAGTCTGCGTCGGAGGTTCTTGAAACGGGTGCGCCGAAATGCTCGAGGGTTTCGGCGAAGTCTTCGGCGAGTTCGGATGCAACCTCTCGGACGCGTTCGTCCGGTCGAGGTGCCCGAGGCTGCTGCTTCAGGGTCTGAAGTGCAGCGTCGACCTGGCGCATCATGAGCTGCAACGACCTGCGTGTTTCCGCAACAGGATCCGATTCGTCTGGTGACTCGAACAGGATATGAGTCTCGAAAGACAGCATGAGCAGCTTTCTCTCCGAGTCGGCTAAACTGGCTTTCAGGGAGCTGAGCTCTAGCCCTCGCTCGTTCTTGTTTGTCCCACCGGCCCTGTACAACTGGATCGCCGCTGCGGCGTAGGTGGTATGCATTGAAAGAAGATCTGCAAATTTGCTGGGATCTTTGTCTCGAGCACAGTGCTGCAGCGCATAGGCCTGCAGTTCTCCTGACAGCCCCGGCGGCAGCTCGACGACTGGGCAGAGGGGGCCGCTGAATTTTGCTTTGGCGGTCAATCAGGAATCCCTCGAGCGATTGGGGTGGCGGAGGCGCGGATGTCTCGACTTACCCGTTTACCACGCTGCGGAACGGGATGATTCGTGCCCCGGATTGCAGCGCGTCCAGGTGATCCGCCCACGCCTGCATCATCGCTCGGCGCTCGGCCATGAACTGTGCGTGATGGCTGTAGGCAGCGAATACCTGCTTCCGCTCACGGTGCGCGAGCTGTCGGTCGATCACGTCAGGCCGATAGCCCAGTTCCAGGAGCGCGCCGGTTGCTGTGGCGCGAAAGCCGTGCCCGGTGACCTGGCCAGCCTGATAGCCCATCGCGCGCAATGCGCTGTTGATCGTGTTCTCGCTGATTGGGCGGCCCTGGCCGTTTCGGTTCGGGAAGAGCAAGTCGCTCCCGCCGGCGTGGTCCTGCAGCTCGCGAAGTGCCGCCACGGCTTGCCGGGAAAGCGGAACAACGTGTTCCTCGCGCATCTTCATCCCGGTCAGGCCTCGTGCGCGGTCGCGCTCGGCGGGGACGGTCCACACGCCGGCCTCGAGGTCGAACTCAGGCCACTGCGCACACCGCAGCTCACCGGGTCGAACGAAGGTCAGCACCAGGAGCTGAATCGCGAGCTTGATCGGCCTGGAGATGCGCACCGCGTCCAGGCGAATGAAAAACTCGCGGAGCTCGCCTGCGCGCAGTGCCGGACGGTGTTCGCCTTTGTGCGGCGTTACAGCTTTGTGCAGGCCCTCGGCGGGGTTGCTCTTGGCGATGCCGTTCGCAATCGCGTGGATGTAGATCTCGCCGATCCGGGCGCGCACCCGCTTGAGCATGTCCGTTGCGCCTTTCGCCTCGATCTTGCGCAGCAGCTCCAGGACGTCGACGGGCTGAACTGTGGTGATCGGCTTGCTTCCGATAACCGGGAACACGTGGTTCTCAAGCGCGCGGATGGCGGCGTATGCGGTGCCCTCGGTGCGGCTGGTCTTCCACGAGGTCCACCAGGATCGGGCAACGGCCTCGAATGAGTTCTCGGCGGCGAGCCGGGCGGCGCGCTTGGCGTCCTTCTTGGTTGCGGCCGGATCGGCTCCCGCGGCGAGTTGCTCGCGCGCAGCGGCCAGCGCCTTCCGCGCGGCCGCGAGGCTGACGGCGGGGTAGGCACCGATCGCGAGCGTCTTGCGCTTGCCGGCGAAGCGGTAGTCGTACCTCCAGAGCTTGGAGCCTGTGGGCTGCAGAAGGAGGAAGAGCCCGTCGCCATCGGTCATCTTGATGGGCTTGGCGCCTGGCTTTGCTTGGCGGATTGCGGTGTCGGTCAGCGGCATGTCGATCTCCGGCTGACGGTATTTTTTTTGACGGTATCGGGAAGTGGGCGCGTGTACCGTCTTAAATGCCGTCGTTTTGACGGTATTGACATGGTGCCACTTGGGGCGAAATGGGGCAACAAAAAACCCGCAAAGCCTTGAGCTGTGCGGGTTTCTGTTGTGGCGCGATGCTGCTTGGTACTTAGTGATGGTCCCGTCACCAGGAATCGAACCTGGATCTGGCGCTTAGGAGGCGCCTGTTCTATCCGTTGAACTATGACGAGACTCAGGGCGCGCATTCTAGCCGTTCGGGGGCGTCGGACCAAGTGCCGGTTCGTCGCTGCGCGGCGGGAACAGGAAGGCGCCCGGCGCGCGCAGCAGGCGCTTCGCCAGCAGACCGCCGAGGCTGCGGCCCTGCTCGAAGCTGATGCGGCGCGCGCGCATGGCCACGCTCAGGGTCAGCATGAAGCTCACCAGCAGGTTGGTGATGCCGATCAGCAGCACGCCGGCAAAGGCGATCGCCACCGTGGTGGCGGGGATCGAGAAGTCGAGCGCCGCCGCGGCATAGCCCAGGTAGGCCGACGAGAAGGCGATGTGGCGGATGTCGATCGGCAGCCCGAACAGCACGCCCAGCGCGGTGGCGCCGCCGAGCAGGAAGCCGAAGAAGAAGTTGCCCGCCAGCGCGCCGATGTTCTGCTCCACGTAGGCGGCAAAGCGTTCGGCGCGCGCCTCGCCGAGCAGCCGGCGCAGGCCGCGCAACTGGCGCAGGCGCTGCGGCACGCGGTTGTAGGCCGAGAGGTTGTCGTAGTAGGCGGCGATCAGCCCGGACATGAACAGGCACACGCCCGCGATCGCGGCGAACAGCAGCGCGCCGCCGCGCGGGTCGATCTCGTCGAGCAGTTGCTGCGCCTTTTCCGGGCTGATGAAGTGCTCGCCGGTGCCGAGCTTGATCACCACGCCCACGGCCAGCGCCACCGGGATCGCCACGCCGATGTTGCCGAGGATGGCGCCGGTCTGGCTGCGTATGGTGCGCACGATCAGGTCGGCGAGGGCCTCGAGGTCGCGCGTCTTGCCCTTGGCCTCACCGATCGAAGCGGCGATGGCGTTGGCGGTCATCGCCGGCTGCTTGGTGGCGACGGTGCCGCCGAGCATGTGGATGAGCATGAAGCCGAGGCCGTAGTTGAGGCAGAACGACAGCAGCTCGTTGAGCGGCGCCATGCCCTGGCTGCCGAGCACGATCTTGTTGGCGGCCATGAAGGCGATGATCAGCCCGCCGAGCGCGGCCGATGCGAACAGCCCGAAGTACTCGGTACGCGAACTGGTGATGTAGTGCTCGCCGGTCTTGCTCGCGCTTTCGGTCATGCGCAGCGACAGCAGTTCGACGTTCTTGCCCCAGTAGTCGGCGAGGATGTTCTTGCGGCACTCGGCGCGCACCAGGGTCTTGAACAGGCGCACGATGCGCGGCGCGGCATCTTCCACCACGCGCCGCGTCCGCCACTCGCCGAGCAGCTCGATCAGTTCGTGGATGCGCTCGAGGTGCTGGCGCAGGCGCTCGAGCTTGAAGGTCAGCGTCAAGCTGGTGCCAATGCGCATCGCGCGCTTGCGCACACGCTGCAGCACCTCGTCGCACTGGTGCAGCATCACGCTCAGATGCTTGTCGTCGGCGATCAG
>JAGOEI010000131.1 GCA_017997795.1 Thauera sp.
GAACTCGTCGGACCAGTGGAAGAGGTCGGTGGTCATGCTCGGGTCCTGGACGCGATGACAAGCTCGAAAGGCTAAACGCTTTTGAATGCCAGGGATTGATCGTGGTCAAGTTGCATAAGGTTCTCATCGAGGCGTCGGGTGTCAGTTGGCAGCGAGCGCATCATCGAAGTGACCGGGGCATCAGGCGTCGGCGCTCTCTAAAAAGTGTCGGAAATTTTTACACGGGGCATGGTCTATGCGCCGTGTATGCTCCCATGAAGAATGCGAAGAAATTGACAATGTTCTGATTGCTCGATGTATTTGTGATGGTTCGGCCTTAGTGGCGTGAATATTGCTTGGTTCTGGCAAAATAACTCACAAGAGCAGAACGAACATGAAACTCCGCGCCCTGGTCTCCGCCATCGCACTTTCGGTCCTGTCTCCGCTGGCTTCGGCGGACATCGTCGCGAGCGACGATTTCAACTACGCTCAGGGCGAACTCCCTAATACGCAAGCCCCTGGTTCGGGTTGGGCTGGCGCCTGGACCGCTGCGACGGCCATCACCCAAGTAGTCGACCCCGACGTAGACCTGGGTAGCGGAAATGCTCTAAGCATCATCGGTACCAGCAACACCTCAGGCGCTAGCACTGGCAATAACAGTGCTGCTGTGCAGCGCACGCTTTCACCCACCTTCTCGGGCAACGAGCTCTTTGTCTCTTTCCTTTTTCAGCTCGACAGTGGCGCCCTGACGAATAACGACTTCCTTGGGCTCTGGTTCAATGACAACAGCACCACGGCTCGCAGCGACCTGACGAACAGACCCAACATCGGCATCAAGGCCAATGGTGGGAGCGGGACGAACGACATTTTCGTACGCACCACGGGTACAGAAGGAAGCTTTGCTCTGGACAGCGACATTGGTAGCTCGACCCGCGTGACTTACCAGATCGTGGGACGTCTGTGGCGTACAGCCGAGAGCGGTAACTACAGCAACTTCGACCTGTGGCTGAATCCGATCTTTGCCGACCTTACCAAGCCGGATGCAAAGTCCAGCGGCAATGCAGGGATCTCGACGGTCACCCGTGTCGGCTTCCGCACGGCTAACCTAGATGGCGGGGATACCCTGCTGATCGATAACCTGATCCTGGCCGAGAACTGGAACGACGTTGTCGCCGCACCCAACGCGGTACCGGAGCCGGGTAGCCTGGCTCTTGCGGGACTGGCTTTGCTGGGGCTTGGCTTGGCCCGTCGCCGGCGCAGCTGAGCACGCACACGCTCGAGCTTGCGGCGACTTCGGTCGCCGTTTGTTTTGTGCGCCCAGCATGGGCGCACTCCTGCGGGTGCAAGTCCCGCCGTAAGTTGATCACAGCGAACGAAGTGAAGCGCAACTGCGTGAGGGCGACCGAGCGTGGGAAGGAAGCGTGGAACGTAAGCTGCGAGCCGATGGACAAGAACTGGATAGGAGGCGCTGCCGAGCAGGGCGAGCGGGCAAGAAGCCGCGAAGCTCTCGTGATCAAGGCGAAGCGGCGTAAATCCGGCGGTTGTGCAGCGAAGGAGTGCGTCCTTACCTGGGGAGATCTCGCCTTGTGCCTGAAAGGGCGACGGCGCTGAGCCGGAGCGAGAAGTCAGCAGAGGCCATAGTAGCCGTTGGTTTTGGGCGAAGGGCCGAACGAGTAGGAGGGCCGAAGGCCGTGTCGCTCGGACGTGCAGTGCATCAGAAGCCCGGGAGTCCGGGGCGCAACGCGGGAGGGCGAGGTGAAGCCGATCCTGAAGTGGTGCGTGATGAAGCACGGACGGCGCGGGATGAAGCCGGAAGCCCAGGGCGGGACGGCCTGCTTGCGCAGGCGCTCGCGAGAGCGAACATGGAGGTGGCGTGGAAACGCGTCAAATCCAATCGCGGCAGTGCTGGGGTGGATGGGTTGTCGATTGCCGAGACGGCGGACTACCTGAGAACGCACTGGCCCCGGATTCGGGAATCTTTACTGGATGGCAACTACCGGCCCCTGCCGGTGCGCCGGGTCCAGATCCCGAAGCCCGATGGCGGCGTGCGCGAACTGGGGATTCCGACGGTGACGGATCGGCTGATCCAGCAAGCCCTGCTGCAAGTCTTGCAGCGCAGAATTGATCCGACGTTCTCCGAACACAGCTACGGCTTCCGGCCGGGACGCCGTGCGCACGACGCGGTGCTCGATGCACAGCGCTACGTGCAGGACGGCTACCGGGTGGTGGTCGATGTGGATCTGGAGAAGTTCTTCGACCGGGTCAATCACGACATCCTGATGGAACGACTGGCGAGGCGAATCGACGACAAGGCCGTGCTACGGCTGATCCGTCGTTACCTTGTGGCCGGGATCATGGATGGCGGGGTGGTCATGGTGCGCTACGAGGGGACGCCGCAAGGCGGACCGCTGTCGCCGCTGCTGGCCAATGTGCTGCTCGACGAGGTGGATCGGGAACTGGAGCGACGGGGCCACCGCTTTGTTCGTTACGCGGACGACTGCAACGTATATGTGCGCAGCCGCCGGGCGGGCGAACGGGTGCTGGCGGGCCTGACCAAGCTCTACGAACGACTCCATCTGAAGGTCAACGAGGCCAAGACGGCGGTGGCGCCGGCGACCGGTCGCAAGTTTTTGGGCTACGAGTTGTGGCGCAGTGCGGGTGACCGGATCAAGTGTGCTGTGGCCCGAAAGGCCCTGGCGACCTTCAAGCAACGCGTCCGGCAACTCACGCGTCGCTCGGGCGGGCGCAACCTGTCCGAGATCGCCGAACGGCTGCGGGCCTACATGCCGGGTTGGAAGGCGTACTTCCAGCTTGCGCAGACACCCAAGGTGTTCCGCGAACTCGACGAGTGGATCCGACACCGGCTGCGTGCCGTGCAGCTCAAGCATTGGCGTCGGGGCACGACGATTTACCGGGCGTTGAAAGCGATGGGTGCCTCGGACGAGGACGCCCGCAAGGTGGCGGCGAACAGTCGGTGCTGGTGGCGTAACAGCCGCATGCGACTGAATCGCGCGCTGCCGATCGCCTACTTCGACCGACTCGGCGTACCTCGACTCTCATAACCTCAACGACTCGAACCGCCCGGTGCGGACCCGCATGCCGGGTGGTGTGGGAGGGGAACGGTCAGGCAAGCTGGCCGCCCCTATCCCGATTCTGCGCCCCCCATCGAACTGCCTTGGCGCCCCGCCGCATTGCCCGGGAGGGTCCCGGCGCACGATGCCGCGTGCTGTGCGCGTTACCATGTCGCCTATAGACATCCCTGCGACGATACGCGTTGAGCCCCTCTGCCGATCTGACTCCATTCCAATCCCGCTGGCTCGCCGAACTGGTGCGCCGCCATGAGGAACACCACGGTGCGCTCGACGACGCGCGCATCCACGCTGATGCGCGCGCCGCGGCGCCCGACTTCGAGGGCCGGCTGCTGCATCGGGCCGACGCACTCGGCGCGCGCGAGGGCTGGGACGATGCGATCGTGCGCTGGCAGGCGCGGGCGCGCGTGTTGCTGCTGGCCGCGGCGGTGCTGGCGCTGGTGCTGGGTTTCGGCGCGGCGGCCGGCGTGCTGGGCGACGGCACGCGGCCGGTGAATGTGGTGTGGACGCTGGGCGGGCTGCTTGGCGTGCATCTGTTCAGCCTGCTGCTGTGGCTGGTGACGCTGGCGCTGCAGGGTGGCGCGCGCGGCGGCTTCCAGCACGGCGGCGTGCTCGGCCGGGCGTGGCTGGCGCTGACCGGCTTCCTCGATCGCAGCAAGGCCGCGGCCGATCTGCCGCTGGCGCTCGGCGGTCTGCTCGGGCGTGGGCGGCTGGCGGCGTGGGGCGTGGGCGCGGCCAATCATGCGCTGTGGTGCGCGGCGCTGCTCGGCGCCACGCTCGGTGTGCTTGCGCTGCTCGCCACCCGGCGCTACGGCTTCGTGTGGGAGACCACGATCCTGCCGGCCGATACCTTCGTTGCGTTGAGCGCCGCGCTCGGTGCGCTGCCGGGCACGCTCGGCTTTCCAGTGCCGGATGCGGCCACGGTGGCGGCGAGCGGCGACGCGCCGATGCTGGACGAGGCCGGCCGGCGCGCCTGGGCGGGCTGGCTGGTGGGCGCGGTGGTGGTGTACGGCGTGCTGCCGCGGCTCGTGCTCGCCTTGCTGTGTGCGGCGTTGTGGCGGCGCGGCACGCGGCGGCTGGCGCTCGATCTGTCGCGCCCGGGCTACGCCCGCCTGCGCCCGCTGCTGATGCCCGACAGCGAACGCATCGGCGTGCGCGACCCCGAGCCGGCGGCGATGCCGCGGCCGCGGCGGCACGCGGCGATCGCCCGTGGCGACGGCAGCGCGGTCGCGGTGGCGCTCGAACTCGGCGACGATCTGGCGTGGCCGGACATCCTCGAAGCACGATCGGCGCCCGCAGACGTGCGCGGGACGACGACCGCGGCGGATGCGGCGCCAGTGCGCCACTGGGACGACGGCGGCCGCCTCGACAGCCGCGAGCAACGCCGCGCCGCGCGCGAGCTTTTCGCGGCGCATCCGCCCAGGCGCCTGCTGGTGGCGGTCGATGCGCGCCAGACGCCGGACCGCGGCAGCCTCGGCCTGATCGCCGAGCTGGCCGATCACGCGCAGTCGATCCGGGTCTGGCTGGCGGGCCTCGACGTGCGCGAGGCAGCGGATTCGGGCACGGCGGGTAGCGCGGACAGAGGCCCGGCGGCGGCGGCGGACGGCGCGGCGGAGCGCGGCGCGGCGGAGCGCGGCGCCGGGGCGGCGCAGGCGGGGCGGCTGCGTCAGTGGCGCGAGGGCCTGGCCGGGATCGGTCTCGTCGGCGCAGCCCCGGACGATGCGAACGTCGGCTACACAGTCGATGGCGCGACAGGCCAGGCAGGACGGGGCGTTGGCGCGGAGGGCGAGGTCGTGCTCATGGACGCCGCCGCAGCGCGCGCCTGGCTGCAACACGGAGACGAAGCCCGATGAGCGACATCCTGCGCGTGGCCGTGGTCGGCCACACCAACACCGGCAAGACCTCGCTGCTGCGCACGCTGGCGCGCGACGTCGGCTTCGGCGAGGTGTCGGATTCTGCCGGCACCACCCGCCACGTCGAGGGCCTGCGGCTGATGGCCGACGGCGTGCCGGCGGTGGAACTGTTCGACACCCCGGGCATGGAGGACGCCATCGCGCTGCTCGAATTCATCGACGGCCTGGTCGCGCCCGGCGCGCGCGTCGACGGCCCCGAGCGCGTGGCGCGTTTCCTCGCCCGCGACGAGGCCGCCGGCCGTTTCGAGCAGGAGGCCAAGGTGTTGCGCCAGATGCTGGCCAGCGACGCCGCGCTGTACGTGGTCGATGCGCGCGATCCGGTGCTGCCCAAGCATCGCGACGAGCTCGAACTCCTCGCCGCCTGCGCCCGTCCGCTGCTGCCGGTGCTCAACTTCGTCGCCGCGCCCGCCGCGCGCGTCACCGACTGGCGCACCGCGCTCGCCCGTCTCGGCCTGCATGCGGTGGTGAGCTTCGACACCGTGGCGCCGCCGCTCGATGGCGAGCGCGAGCTCTTCGACACCCTGGCCACGCTGATCCACGCCCACCGCGCCCGCCTGCAGGCGCTGATCGATGCCCGCGCGCGCGAGTCCGACGCCCGCCGCGAGGCTGCCCGCCGCCTGGTCGCCGAGCTGCTGGTCGAGCTCGCGGCGCTGCGCGACCGTCTCGACGAAGCCGCCGACGCCGACAGCGAGGCGGTGCTGCAGGCCGCCGTCGCCCGCCTGCGCGAGGACGTGCGCCGGCGCGAGCAGGCCTGCGTCGATGCGCTGCTGCGGCTGTACCGCTTCCGCCCCGACGACGCGCGCATGGACGCGCTGCCGCTCACCGACGGGCGCTGGGACGACGACCTCTTCAACGCCGAGACCCTGCGCCAGATGGGGGTGCGCCTCGGCACCGGCGCCGCCGCCGGCGCGGCGGCCGGGCTGGGGGTGGACCTGATGGTGGGCGGGCTCACGCTGGGCGCGGCGGCCGCGCTCGGCGCCCTCGCCGGCGGGCTGTGGCAGACCTTCGGGCATTACGGCGAACGCATCGCCGCCAAGCTGCGCGGGCATCGCGAGCTCACCGTGGACGACGCCATCCTGCGCATCGTCGCGCTGCGCCAGCGCGAACTGCTGGCGGCGCTGGAGGGGCGCGGTCATGCGGCGATGACGCCGATCGAGGTCGGTATGGGGGCGGCAAGCGCCGGCGGCGGCCGCCTGCCGGTGGCCGAGGCGACCGATCCCGCGACCCGTCAATGGCGCACCGGCAGCCTGCCCGGTGCATTGACCCGCGCGCGCGCCCATCCGGAATGGGCGCGCGGTGAAGGCGACGACGACAAGGACGACGCCATCGCCGAACTGGCGGTGGAGCTCGGCTGAGCCTGTCCTCAGTAGCGCACCCCCGGCGGTGGCGAGAAGGAATCGATCGCGTTGAGGTAGGCCGCGCGCGCGAACGCGCTCGGGTCGGTGAGCTTGCGCTGGCTCATCGAGCCCTTGAGCTGCGCCACGGATTCGTACTCGCGCTCGCTCATCCAGCG
>JAGOEI010000024.1 GCA_017997795.1 Thauera sp.
GCGGCAACCTGCTGCTGCGGCTGTTCCTGCCGGTGTTCGGTGTCGCCGCGGTGGTGCTGTGGGTGGCGTGGAAATGGGGGCGACTGTTCTGCGGCTGGCTGTGTCCGCATTTTCCGGTCGTCGAGTTTCTCAATGAATTGTTCAGCCGCGCGAGCGGCAAGCCCACGCTGTGGCAGAAGTCGCCGCTGCCCGCCCTGCGGCCCGATGGCTCCAGCCTGCGCCGCGATCCGCGCTGGTGGCTGGTGGTGGCGCCGGTGGGTGTGCTGCTCGCGTTCTCGTGGGCGGTGGTGCTGCTCACCTACGTGCTGCCGCCGGCGCAGATCTACGGCAACCTGCTCGCGCTCGACTTCACGCGCATCCAGACCCTCTTCCTCGTCATCATCACCACGGTGCTGAGCGCGGACTTCCTCTTCGCCCGCCATCTGTTCTGCCGCTATATGTGTTCGGTGGGCGTGTTCCAGAGCCTGATCTGGATGAAGAACCGCGACGCGATGGTGGTCGGCTTCGACCGTTCGCGGGCGAGCGCGTGCAGCACCTGCCTGCCGGATCGCGAGTCGGCCTGCAATGCGGTGTGCCCGATGCGGCTCAAGCCGCGCAGCATCAAGCGCCACATGTTCACCTGCACGCAGTGCGCGCTGTGCCTCGAGGCCTGCGCCGAGACGCAGCAGCACAACCCGCAGGGGCCGCTGCTGACCTGGGTGAGCGGCGAGGCGGCGCGGCAGAACGAGGCGGGCTTCAGCGCGGTGGCGCGTGACTGAGCCGGTCGCACCGATCCCGCCTTCGGGCTTTTCGGCCCCGGCGCCATGCTGCGCGCTCGACGCCTGGTGTTGTACCGTACGCCCGACGCCCGACGCGCGACGCCCGACGCCCCGCTGACCGAGACAAGGAGCCCGCAATGATCTTTCGCCAGCTTTTCGAACCCATCTCCAGCACCTACACCTACCTGCTCGGCTGCGAGGACACCGGCCAGGCGGTGCTGGTCGACCCGGTGCTGCCGGCCTGGCAGCGCGATCTGGAAGAGCTGCGCCGGCTGGGGCTCACGCTCGCCTACACCCTCGACACCCACATCCACGCGGACCACATCACCGCCGCACGCAAGCTGCGCGAGGAGGTCGGCAGCCGCATCGCGCACCCCGCGATCGACGGCCTGCCCTGTGCCGACCTCGGCGTGGAGGAGGGCGTGGCGCTGCAGGTGGGCAGCGTGCGCATCGAGCCGATCTTCACCCCCGGCCACACCGACGGCCACCACGCCTATTGCGTCGCGGACCGCGTGCTCACCGGCGACGCGCTGCTGATCGAGGGCTGCGGCCGCACCGACTTCCAGAATGGCGACGCGCGCGCGCTCTATCACAGCGTGCGCGGCAAGCTGTTCGCGCTGCCCGACGACACGCTGGTGTATCCCGGCCACGACTACAAGGAGCGTCGCGTGTCATCGATCGCCCAGGAAAAGGCGCGCAACCCGCGCCTGGGTGGCGAGCAGCGCATCGAGGCCTTCGAGAAGCTGATGGCCGAGCTCGGCCTCGCCTACCCGAAGTTCATCGACTACGCCGTGCCCGGCAACCGCGCCTGCGGCGAATGCCCGGGCGGCGTGCCCGAGGACTTGCGCGAATATTGCGAGCAGATCGGTGAGAGCCTGCAGGGCTGAGCACGGCTCGCAGGAATCGACGCGCCCCCGGTCGCAGCGTTCGCGCCTTGCGGCGCTCCTACAGAAACCGACACGGATCCGACGCCATGTACCGACGCGGATCCTATGCCGTGTAGGAGCGGCGCAAGCCGTGAACGGGGTGGCTCAGACCTCGCCGGCTTCGAGCTGGCGGCGGATCTCGAGCAGCTTCTCGCGCCGTTGCGGCGTGGTCTCGGGGTAGCGCATGTCCAGCCCGGCCAGGGTGTCGACCAGGATCTGCGACACGATCAGGCGGGCGTTCTTCTTGTCGTCGGCCGGCACCACGTACCACGGGCAGTCGGCCGTGCTGGTGGCGGCGAGGCAGTCGGCGTAGGCGGCCATGTACTTGTCCCAGTGCTGGCGCTGCTCGATGTCGCCCTCGTCGAACTTCCAGTTCTTGTCTTCCTCGTCGATGCGCGCGATCAGGCGGTCGCGCTGCTCGTCCTTCGACAGGTGCAGGAAGATCTTGACGATGCGGGTGCCGTTGCGGTGCAGGTGGGCCTCGGAGTCGGCGATCGAGCGGTAGCGGTCGCCCCAGAAATCCTTCGCCGCCAGGGTCTCGTCGGGCAACTGTTCGCCGCGCAGGATCTCGGGCAGCACGCGCACGATCAGCACCTCCTCGTAGTACGAGCGGTTGAAGATGCCGATGCGCCCGCGCTCGGGCAGCGCGACGTGGGTGCGCCACAGGAAGTCGTGGTCGAGCTCGGTGGCGCTCGGGTGCTTGAAGCTGAACACCTGGCAGCCCTGCGGATTGACGCCCGACATGACGTGGCGGATGGCGCCGTCCTTGCCCGCGGCGTCCATGGCCTGGAAGATCACCAGCAGCGAGTAGCGGTCGTGGGCGTAGAGCATCTCCTGCAGTTCGGACAGGCGCTCGGTGCCGGCCTCGAGCATGTCCTTGTAGGCGTCCTTGGAATCGTAGAAAGGCTTGACCTGCGTGGGCCAGTCGGCGAGGTCCACCTTGTGGCCACCCTTGACGCGAAAGTCGGCGATGTCGATCTTGTGGTGCTTGCTCATGGGATGCTCCGGTTGAATGCGGCGTTGGGTGAAGGGCGAAACAGGCCGGGGCCTGCGGGGCGGCGGTTCATAGCAGCAGCACCGTCGCCAGCCCGAGGAAGGCGAAAAAGCCGACCACGTCGGTGATCGTGGTCAGGATCACGCTGCCGGCGAGCGCGGGGTCGATGCCCAGGCGGTCGAGGAGGAGCGGGATGGCCAGGCCGGCGACCGCGGCGCACAGCAGGTTGAGCAGGATGGCGGCGGCGATCACGCCGCCGATGCCCCAGTCACCGAACCACACCACGGCCAGCGCCGCGACGACGGCGGCCCACAGCATGCCGTTGAGGATCGAGACCCCGACCCCGCGGTTGAGCAGCACGCGCACGTTGCCCTTCTGTACCTGGCCGAGGGCAAGGCCGCGGATCACCAGGGTGAGCGTCTGGCTGCCGGCGATGCCGCCCATGCTGGCGACGATCGGCATCAGCACGGCGAGCGCCACCAGTTGCTCGAGCGTGCCCTGGAACTGACCGATCACCCAGGCAGCGAGGAAGGCGGTGACGAGGTTGATGCCCAGCCACAGCGCGCGCCGGCGCGAGCTCACCAGCACCGGGGCGAACATGTCGGCCTCGTCGTCCAGGCCGGCCATCTGCATCACCGTGCGCTCGGAGTCCTCGCGGATCAGGTCGATGACGTCGTCGACCGTGATGCGGCCGATCAGCCGGCCTTCGCCATCGACCACCGGCGCCGACATCAGGTCGAGATCCTGGAACTGGCGCGCGACCTCGCGGCTGTCGGTGTCGACCGCGATGCCGGCGATGTCGGTGTGCATCAGCTCGGCGACCCGGGTCTCGAGGCTGGCGGTGACCAGCGCGGACAGGCGCAGCGCGCCCTGGTAGTGGCCCTTGCGGTCGACCACCATCAGCATGTCGGTCTGCGGCGGCAGGGTCTCGAGCAGGCGCAGGTAGCGCAGCACGGTGCCGGCCTTGACCTCGGCGCGGACTTCGATGGCGTCGGCGTTCATCAGGCCGCCGGCGGACTCTTCCGGGTAGGACAGCATCGACTCGAGCTGCTCACGGCGCGCGCCGGTGGTGGCGAGCACCAGCCGGCTGCCGAGCCCGGCAGGCAGGGTCTGGATGAGGTCGACCAGGTCGTCGAGCTCGAGGTGCTGCACCGCGGCGATGAGGTCTTCGAGGTCGAGCTCCTGCGCCAGCGCGGCGCTGATCTCGTCGTGCAGGAAGCTGAGCACGCGCCCGGCGCGCTCGGTCTCGACCATGCTCCAGGCCTGGCTGCGCTCGGCAGGCGGCAGGGACTCGAGCAGGCCGGCGACCTTGGCCGGGTGCATGCGGTGCAGCAGCTTGCCCACGCGCTTGAGCTTGCCGGCCTCGAGCGCACCGCGCACCGCCTCGAGCTCGCTCGGCTGGCGCGCGGCGGCGTCGTTTTCGGGCTGCGACGTGGCGGCGCTGTCGGCTTCCGCTGTCCCGTCCTCATGGGATTCGTGTGCCAGCGCGGGACGCAGTTCGGCGCTCAGATGGCCGAGCACCCGGCCTTCGAGCGTGCCGTGGATCTGTTGCCACAGCGCCAGGCGCTGCGCGGGTTCGAGGCGCTCGAGCAGCGCCGCGATCTTGGCCGGATGCAGGCGCTGGAGCAGCTTGCGCACGCGCTTGTTGCGGCCGTCGGCAAGCGCCTTGACCACCTGTTCGCTCAGCGTAAGTGCGGGCGCTTCGGCCTTGCCTGCGGCGTCGTGGCTGTCGTTGGGGTTGTCGTCGTTCATGGCAGGGAGGATACGCGTGGCAGCAGCGATCGGGCACCCATGCCCGGACTGTCGCTCAGAGCGGCCACACCAGCAGGATCAGGGGGATCGATACTGCCGCCACCAGCAGCTCGAGGGGCAGGCCGAGCCGCCAGTAGTCGCCGAAGCGCAAGCCCCCCGGGCCGAGGATCAGGGTGTTGTTCTGGTGGCCGATCGGGGTCAGGAAGGCGCACGACGCGCCGATCGCGACCGCCATCAGGAAGGCGTCGGCGTTGGCCCCGAGCGCGGCGGCGGTGCCGATCCCGATCGGGCACATCACGGCCGCGGTGGCGGCGTTGTTCATCAGGTCGGACAGGGTCATGGTGACGATGAGCACCAGGGTGAGGGCGACGATGGCGTTGCCCCGCGCCACGCCATCGAGCAGGGCGCGCGCGATCAGATCGGCGGTGCCGGTCGATTCCATCGCGCCCGCGACCGGGATCAGCGCGCCGAGCAGCACGATGACCGGCCAGTCGATGCTGTCGTAGATCGATCGCAGGGGAAGGGTGCGAAAGGCCATCGAGGCGAGCACGCCGAGCGCGAAGGAGATGGCCGCGGGCAGCAGGCCTAGCGCGGCGCTGCCGACCGCGCAGGCCATGATCGCACCGGCGATCCAGGCCTTGCGGCGGTCGGGGATGCGCAGCTCGCGTTCAGCCAGCGGCACGCAGCCCGAATCGGCCGCGAACTCGGCGAGCGCCTCGAGCGGCCCCTGCATCAACAGCAGGTCGCCGGCCTGGATCTTCATCGTTCTGAGGCGGGACTTCGAGCGCTGACCGTTGCGCGAAACGGCGAGCAGGTTTAGGCCGTAGCGGGTGCGCAGCGCCAGATCCATGGCCGAGCGCCCGATCAGGCTGGCCTCGGGGCGGACGACCAGTTCCAGCAGCGCGATCTCGGCATCGGCGGAGGCCCTGGCGGCGTCGCTGTCGTTTCCGTCGCGCTCGTCGCTTGCGTCCTCATCCTTGTTTTTCCGGGTTTCGCCGCCTTCGCCCCTGACCCCTCCAGCGTCTTGCCCCCCTTCTTTGCTGTTCGCGTCCTGCTTCGTCCGCCGCGCCTGCGGGGCGTCGGCGGTGGCCTGTGCAGGCTTTGCCGGGGGGCTGCGCTGCTGTTCGTCGGCATCCTCTTCCGGTTCGTCGCCCGTGCGCGACGAACCGGCTTCTTCAAGCTTCAGGCCGAGCGTGGCCAGGACTTCGGGCAGCGCCTCGATGTCGGCCTCGATGACCAGGATGTCGCCGGCCAGCACCTTTCGGCTCGACTGGGGGGCGGTCATGCGCACGTCGTTGCGCACCAGGCCGATGATCTGTGCGCCAGCCTCGTCGAGCCGGGTCTCGATTGCGCGCAGGAGCATGCCTGCGGCCTTGCTGTCCGGCACGACGCGGACCTCGGTGACATAGGCACCGGTTTCGAAGCCTTCGGTGCTCGCCTTCTCGCGCGCCGGGACGAGGCGCCAGCCAAGCAGCACGATGAACAGGGTGCCGGTGACGGCGACGCTCAGACCCACGGGCGTGAAGTCGAACATGGCGAAGCCGCCCTGGCCCAACTGCGCGCGAAATCCGGACACGATCAGGTTGGGCGGGGTGCCGATCATCGTCGTCATGCCGCCGAGGATGGTGCCGAAGGCCAGCGGCATCAGCACCCTCCCAGGCGGAAGGCCGAGGCGTGAGGCGAGCTGCATCGCCACTGGCATCAGCAGCGCCATCGCGCCGACGTTGTTCATGACGCCTGACAGCAGGGCGCCCAGGCCGACGAGCGCGGCGAGGCTGAGCGCGATCCCGGCCTTCGCCGGCAACAGCCTGGCCGCGAGTGTATCCACCGCCCCCGAGGCCTGCAGCCCGCGGCTGAGCACCAGCACGCAGGCCACGGTGACCACCGCGGGGTGGCCGAAGCCGGCGAAGGCGACGGCGGGCTCGACCAGCCCTGCGAGCACGCAGGCGAGCAGGGCCATGACCGCGACCATGTCGTGACGCCACCGCCCCCACAGGAACATGCCGATGGTGGCGAGCAGGATGGTGAGAACGAGGATCTGGTCCGGGGTCATCTGCGCCTGCCCTTTGCAATCGCCGTGACGATGGTCGGCTGCGCCGGCTCGATCAGCCGCGGCGGCGCAGCAGCGCCTTCTCGGCCTCGATGATGAGGAACACCAGCGCGCCGATGCCGATCGGCGGCAGCCAGGTTTCCAGCGCCAGCGGGGTGGTGCCGAACCAGGTGTTCATGAAGGGCAGATAGACGAAGCCGAGCTGCAGCAGGGTCAGGATCAGGACCGAGATCTGTGCCGCCGGGTTGGTGAATAATCGCGCGGGCGAGAGGCTGGAGGCGGTGAGGAAGCGGCTGTTGAACAGGTACCAGGCCTGCGCGATCACCAGCGTGTTGACCGCCATCGTGCGCGCCGCCTGCAGTTCCATGCCTTGTGCGAGCGAGTATTCGAAGGAAGCGATGGTGGCGCCGCCGATCAGCAGCGACACGAAGCCCACCCGCCACAGCATGCCGCCGTCCATGATCGGCGTGCCCGGCTTGCGCGGCGGGCGTTCCATGACGCCCGGCTCGGCGGGCTCGAAGGCCAGCGCCAGCGCCAGGGTGACCGCGACCACCATGTTCACCCACAGGATCTGCACGGGGGTGAGCGGCAGGGTGAGGCCGAAGATTACCGCGGCCAGCATCACGAAGCCCTGCCCGCCGTTGGTTGGCAGGATGAAGAGGATGGCCTTCCTCAGGTTGTCGTAGATGGTGCGCCCTTCCTCGACCGCGCGCTCGATGGTGGAGAAGTTGTCGTCGGCGAGCACGATCTCGGCGGCCTCCTTGGTGGCCTCGGTGCCCTTGATGCCCATGGCCACGCCGACGTCGGCGCGCTTGAGCGCGGGGGCGTCGTTGACGCCGTCGCCGGTCATCGCCACCACCTCGCCGCGCGCCTGCAGCGCGGTGACCAGGCGCAGTTTGTGCTCGGGGCTGGTGCGGGCAAAGATGTCGCAGTCCTGGGCGAGCTGCTGCAGTTCCTCGTCCGAGGCCGACTCGATCTCGGCGCCGGACACCACGCGCAGCGATTCCGCGCTGCCCAGTCCCATCTCGATGCCGATCGCGCGCGCGGTGCCGGCGTGGTCGCCGGTGATCATCTTCACGCGGATGCCGGCGGTGTGGCAGGAGCGGATGGCGTCGATGGCCTCGGGGCGCGGCGGGTCGATGATGCCGATGAGGCCGAGGAAGACCATGTCCTGCTCGAGGTCCTCGAGCGCGAGCGCGTCCTTGTCGTCAGCGACCTCGCGCGCGGCGGCGGCGAGCACGCGCAGGCCTTCGGCGCTCAGCGCGTCGATCTCCGTCTCCCAGAAGCTGCGCTCGAGCGGCTCGAGCCCGCCGCCGGCGCCGAGCTCGGTCGTGCACCGGTCGAGCAGGCGGTCGGGCGCACCCTTCAGCAGGATGCGGCGCGTGCCGCCAGGGGCGGTGTTGAGCGTGGCCATGAACTTGTTGGCCGACTCGAACGGAATGCTGGCGTGGCGCTCGTGGGTATCGGCGTCGAAGCCGGCCTTGTGCGCGAGCGTGCGCAGCGCGCCCTCGGTGGGTTCGCCGGTGACCTTCCACTGGCCGTCTTCCTCGGCGACGTGGGTGTCGTTGGCGACCGCGACCACCTCGATCAGCGCGTGCAGGTGGCCGTGCTGCGCCAGGCGGGCGGTCTTGCCCTCGAGGGTGATGTCGCCCTCGGGCTGGTAGCCGGTGCCGCTGACCTTGAAGAAGCCGCCCCGGGTGATCACATGGCGCACGGTCATCTCGTTCTTGGTCAGCGTGCCGGTCTTGTCCGAGCAGATCACGGTGACCGAGCCGAGCGCCTCGACTGCGGTCAGCTTGCGCGTGATCGCGTTGCGCTGCGCCATGCGCTGCACGCCGAGCGCGAGCGTGATGGTCAGGATCGCCGGCAGGCCTTCGGGGATGGCCGCCACCGCGAAGCCGATCGCGGCGAGGAAGACGTCGGCGAGCGGCAGGTCGTGCACCTGCAGGCCGATCACCAGCATCAGCAGCGCCAGGGCGACGATCGCCACCGACAGCACCTTGCTGAACTGCGCCATCTGCCGCGTGAGCGGGGTTTGCAGCGTCTGCACTTCGGCGATCAGGCGGTTGATGCGGCCAAGTTCGGTGTCGGCCCCGGTGGCCACCACCACGCCGATGCCACGCCCGGCGGCGACCAGCGTGCCGGAAAACGCCATGCCGCTGCGGTCACCGACGCCGGCATCGGACGCCACCGCGTTGCAGTCCTTGTCGGCTGGGACCGACTCGCCGGTGAGGGCGGACTCTTCGATGCGCAGGTTGGTGGCCTCGATCAGGCGCAGGTCGGCCGGCACGCGGTCGCCGGAGCGCAGGCGCACGATGTCGCCCGGGACCAGGGTGTCGGCGTCGATCGCGTTCCAGCGCCCGTCGCGGCACACCTGCGCGTGCAGCGACAGCATCTTGCGGATGCCCTCGAGCGCCTGCTCGGCCTTGCCTTCCTGGATGAAGCCGATGATGGCGTTGATGACGACCACGCCGAGGATCACGCCGGTGTCGATCCAGTGCCCGAGCAGCGCGGTGATCGCCGCGGCGCCGAGCAGCACGTAGATCAGCACGTCGTTGAAATGTTTGAAGAAGCGTTTCAGCGCACCGTCCCTGGGCGGCTCGGGCAGGCGGTTGGGGCCGACTTCGTCGAGCCGGCGCGCGGCCTCGGCGTCGGACAGGCCGCAGGCGTCGCTGGCCAGCGCGGCGAGGGCGGCGTCGGCGGTGAGGGCGTGGGGGTGTTCGATCTTCGCAGGCGAAGGGGTGGGCGGGCTCATGCGCGGCTCGGTTCGGGGTCGTGTGATCGGAGGCGTGTCACTGCGGTCCGCAGCGGGCGGGCGGGGCAGGTCGTCGCGCAGCCAGGGTCACGGAATGCTGCGCCGCCATATAAAAAGACCGCACTGGCGGCGGAAGTTCAAAAAAAGACCCCGCGCGCGGCAGGGTCCGGGGGTGTGCAGGGCTCGTCACGCGGCTCACTCGGTGTCGAAGCCGAGCAGGCGGCCTTCGATGATGCGCTGCGCCACGCCTTCGGGCACGTCGGCCTCCCAGTCGCCGCGGCCGCGGCGCAGGCCGGCGAGCACGTCGGCGACGTCGATGTGGAGGTGGCCCTCGTCCTGCGGCTGCACGGCGAGCAACTTGTCGTTTTCCTTCAGGAAGGCGAGCAGATGGCGCAGGTTGGCGGGCACCTGCACGTTGTCCAGCGTGACCAGCGCAGTCGAGTCGCCGCCGCGCGGGCGCGAGGGGTAGACATATACATGCGTGTTGTCCGGAAACAGCTTGCCGAAGGCCTCGAGGATGCCGCCCTCCAGACCCTCGTAGTACTTCTCGTCGAACAGGAAGGCGAAGTCGCGCACCGACAGCACGATGCCGATCGGCTTCAGGGTGTAGCGGCGCAGGTAGGCGCGCAGGCGGAAGAAGCGCACGTAGTCCGAGATCATCACCGTGTAGCCCTGCGAGGCGAGCAGGTCGATGCGGGCGAGGAAGTCGGCGCCATCGACGTTGTCGCCGCTGATCAGCGAGTTCATCGTGACCTCGGCGAGCGACAGGATCTCGTTCTCGTCGACCGCGGCGAGCTGGCTGAACTGGCGCAGGCCGGAGCGCATCATGTCCACGTTGACGTAGGTCACCGGCTTGAAGCTGCCGCGCATCACCATCACCGGCTTGCGGTAGAAGAGCTCGCCCGGCACCACCACCTCGCCCGCCGGGTTGAACACCACCGCACGCGTGAGCCAGCTCCGGATCAGGTGCAGGTTCATCAGGCGGTTCTCGACCTCCTCGAAGTAGGGGCCGGAGAAGTGGATGAGGTCGACCTCGATGCGCTCCGAGCCCAGCCCGTCGGCCAGGCCCTCGATCACCCATTCGGGGTTCTGGTGATGGAAGAAGGTGCCGTGGATGAGGTTCACGCCGAGGATGCCGAGCGCCTCGGACTGCAGCGCGTTGTCGTTGTCGAGCATGCGCACGTGCATGATCACGTCGCTGGGCTCGGCGCCCGGGTGCAGTTGCAGGCGGATGCCGACCCAGCCGTGGCACTCGTTCTTCTGCTTGAAGCTGCGCGCGGTGACGGTGGCGGCGTAGGCGAAGAAGGTGGTGTTCTTCGGCCGCAGGTGGGCCAGCCGCGCGACCACCTGGGTGAACTCCTTGTCCAGCATCTGCAGCAGGCGGGCGCGGCTGACGTAGCGGTCGACATGGCCGTAGATGTCGTCGCTGACCGCCATGTCGTAGGCCGACATGGTCTTGGCGACGGTGCCGGCGGCGGCGCCGACCTGGAAGAAGCGGCGGGCGACTTCCTGGCCGGCGCCGATCTCGACGATCGAGCCGTACTTGTACTTGTCGAGGTTGACCGCGAGGGCCTTCTGGTCGGTGGTCAGCGTGGTGTTGCGGGTGCGCATGGGGTGTCCTCGGAGCGGTCGGGCAGCGGTTGCGTGGCGGATTACTTGAGCTTGAAGCCGAGCGCGTGCAGGGCCTCGACCAGGCGGTCGCGTCCGGACAGGCTCTCCGGCCCGGCGATGCGCTTGGCCGAATGCACCGCCCAGGTGCCGCGCACGTTCATCTTCTGCTCGTCGTAGAAGTGCGCCATGGCCTGGTTGTAGGCCTCGATGCCGGCGTCCTGGACGTCCTGGCGGTAACGCTCGTGGTGCAGCACCACCGTCTGCGGCGGACGCGGCTTGACCTCGGCCGGATGGGCCGGGTCGGGCGTGCCGACGCACATGCCGAACACGGCGAACACCTCGGGCGGCAGTTCGAGCAGGGCGGCGACCTCTTCCGGGTGGTTGCGCATGCCGCCGATGTACACCATGCCCAGGCCGAGCGACTCGGCAGCGGCGGCGGCGTTCTGCGCGGCCAGGGCGGCGTCGATGACGGCGGTGAGGAACATCTCGGTGTAATCCAGCCCGGCCGCGGGGCGCTCGAGCTGCGCGGCGATGCGACGCAGGCGGGCAAGGTCGGCCAGCCACACGAGCTGCAGCGGTGCATCGCGCACATGCGCCTGGTTGCCGGCGAGCTCGGCGAGGCGGGCGCGTTTGCCCTGGTCGCGCACGGCGACTACGCTCCAGACGTTGAGGTTGGAGGAACTGGCGGCGGACTGCGCCGCGGCGATGATGGCCGCGAGCTGGGCGTCGCTGACCGGATCGGGCAGGTACGCACGCACCGAACGGTGCGCCAGCAGTTGCTCGATCAGCGGGGTGAGATCCGCTTCGGCTGGTGCGGCGTTGGCGCCGTAGCGGGCGATGAGGGCGGGCGGTGTCGAAGACATGGGCATTCCTCGTGGCAAGTCGGCGCGTGAGTTCGCAGTATACCCACCGCACCTGCCGCAGCGGGCATGTGTGGTGGCGGCCCCAGGAACGGCGTGGCCGGCGCTGAGTGGTGCGTGAGCCCGTCCGTCTGCCCGGTTGAAGGCGGACCTGCCCGCGAATGCAGCCCCCGGGCTTGCAGTCGTCGGGTCCCGGCCCGCCTGCAGATCGGTCTATGCTTGCAGTGGTTTTTTTGATTTCTGTCGAGGAATTACGTTAACGTCAACGTAAAATAGACCGCTGACGCTGCGGGCGCGACCCGCCGCGAAAGATTTCAACGACGCATCGGAGAGGAGAGCCCATGACTGCCGTGACCGAATTTCTCGCCGCCCGCGACTTCCTGTTGCAGCACCGCAGCGACTACGCCACCGCCTACGCCGGCTTCACGTGGCCGAAGCTGAAGGAGTTCAACTGGGCGCTGGATTACTTCGACGCCATGGCCAAGGGCAACGACAACCCGGCGCTGTGGATCATCGAGGAAGACGGCCGCGAGTCGAAGCTCAGCTTCGCCGAGATGTCGGCGCGCTCGAACCGCGTCGCCAACTGGCTGCGCAAGCAGGGCGTCAAGCGCGGCGAGCGCATCCTGATCATGCTCGGCAACGAAGTGCCGTTGTGGGAGACCATGCTCGCCGCGATCAAGCTCGGCGCGGTGGTGATTCCTGCGACCACGCTGCTCACCCCCGACGACCTGGTGGACCGCGTCGAGCGCGGCCAGGTCAAGCACGTGGTGATCGGCAAGGCCCACACCGACAAGTTCGAGAGCCTGCCGGGCAGCTTCGGCCGCATCGCCGTGGGCGGCGCGCCGGTGGGCTGGAAGGCCTTCGAGGAGGCCGCCGCCGAGTCCGACGTCTTCACCCCGGAGGGCGTGACCCGCGTCGATGACCCGCTGCTGCTGTACTTCACCTCGGGGACCACCTCCAAGCCCAAGCTGGTGCTGCACACCCACCAGTCCTACCCGGTCGGCCACCTGTCGACGATGTACTGGATCGGCCTGAAGCCCAACGACCGTCACATGAACATCTCCTCGCCGGGCTGGGCCAAGCACGCCTGGAGCTGCTTCTTCGCGCCCTGGAATGCCGGCGCCTGCGTGTTCTTGTACAACTACAACCGCTTCAACGCGGCGGCCCTGCTCGACGTGCTGGTGAAGTACGAGGTCACCACCATGTGCGCGCCGCCGACCGTGTGGCGCATGCTGATCCAGCAGGACCTGGCCGCAGTCAAGACCAAGCTGCGCGAGCTCATCGGCGCCGGCGAGCCGCTCAACCCCGAAGTCATCGAGCAGGTGAAGAAGGCCTGGGGCATCACCATCCGCGACGGTTTCGGCCAGACCGAGACCACCGCGCAGATCGGCAACACCCCCGACCAGCCCTTGAAGCCCGGCTCCATGGGCCGCCCGCTGCCCGGCTACAAGATCGCCCTGCTCGATGCCGAGAGCAAGCCCTCGGTCGAGGGCGAAGTGGCGCTGGTGATGGGCGAGCACCGTCCGGTCGGCCTGATGGTCGGCTACGCCGGCGACGCGGCCAAGACCGCGGAAGTCATGCGTGACGGCCACTACCGTACCGGTGACGTCGCCAGCATCGACGACGAGGGCTACATCACCTACGTCGGTCGCGCCGACGACGTGTTCAAGGCTTCCGACTACCGCATCAGCCCCTTCGAGCTCGAGAGCGTGCTGATCGAGCACCCGGCCGTGGCCGAAGCCGCGGTGGTGCCGAGCCCGGATCCGCTGCGCCTGGCGGTGCCCAAGGCCTTCGTGATCCTGGTCGCCGGCCAGGAGCCGAGCCGCGAGCTGGCGAAGGACATCTTCGCCTTCACCCGCGAGCGCCTGGCCCCGTACAAGCGCATCCGCCGCCTGTCCTTCGCCGACCTGCCCAAGACCATCTCGGGCAAGATCCGCCGCGTCGAGCTGCGCAAGGCGGAAGAGGCGCGTGGCGAGAACGTGCGTGGCGAGCTGGAGTTCTTCGAGGAAGACTTCCCCGAGCTCAAGGGCTGATCCAGCCCGCGGTGGGCCGGGCGGATTGCGTGGGAGCGGCGCCAGCCGCGCGTTCTTGCCCGCGAATTCTCTCCACCGCGCTCATCAGAGGTCGTGCCCCGCGGTTTGTGCTGCTACAATGCCGGCCGTGGCGGGTCTCCCCGCATTGCAGCGCGGTGAACCTGGTCAGGGCCGGAAGGCAGCAGCCACAGCCGCTTCCTGCAAGTGCCGGGGGTCAGGCTCGCCACCCTGAACACAAGAAGGGCGCTCCTCGGAGCGCCCTTCGTCCTTTCGGCCGCACTTTCCCGCTGGGCACCAGCGGCCGCGGCAGTTCCTCCAGGCGGCTGCGAGCGCACCAGGTCTTTGTAGGAGCGACGCGAGTCGCGATCTCGACCTTTCGGCCCCGCCGACGCGCATCGTAGCCGCGCGGCCCGATCGCGACTCGCGTCGCTCCTGCAGGAACCGGTGGGACCTCAGCCCAGCACGGCATCCATCAGCATCATCAGCACGAAGCCGACGATCAGGCCGCCGGTGGCCAGCGTCTCATGGCCGCGGCGGTGCGACTCCGGGATGATCTCGTGGCTGACCACGAACAGCATCGCACCGGCCGCACCGGCGAGCCCCCAGGGCAGGATCACCGCCGACACCGACACCATCATCGATCCCGCGATGGCGGCGATCGGCTCCATCAGGCCGGACGCCGCGGCCACGCCGAAGGCCAGCCAGCGGCTGTAGCCGGCAGTGACGAGCGCGATCGCCACGATCAGACCTTCGGGAATGTTCTGCAGCGAGATGCCGGTGGCGACCGCGTCGCCCGAGCCCGCGGCGCTGCCGTTGAGGCCCGCCGCAACGCCGATGGCGAGACCTTCGGGGATGTTGTGCACCGCAATCGCGAACACGAACAACCACACCGCGGCGGCGCTCTGGCGGCCTTCGGGCGCGTGGGTGTGGGGCAGGGCGCGATCCATCGCGAGCAGGCCACCGGCGCCGAGCAGCACGCCGAGTGCCACCAGGGTGGCGGCGCCGAGTTCGGAAGCGGCCTGTGCCTGTGCAGCCTCAAAGGCTGGCAGCAGCAGCGAGAACACGCTCGCCGCCAGCATCACGCCCGCGCCGAAGCCGAGCAGCATGCCCTGCACATTGGGGCCGATGCGACGCATCACCAGCAGCGGCACGGCACCGAGCGCGGTGGCAGCGGCCGCCATCGCACCGCCGGAGACGGCGCCCGACACCGGCAGCGCGAAGCCTTCGACGCTGCGCACGAGCTGGGCGACGAGCAGCGCGAGGCCGGTGATCGCGATCAGCCAGCCGCTGAGCGCACGCAGGGCGCCGGCCGGGCTGGCGGGCTGGAAGTGCAGGCGGGCAACTTTATCGACCATGGCGGAACTCCTCGAGACGTGCGGGTGAAGCGGGCCGGGCGGACAGCGTGGCGCTTCTCACACGTTCAGTATGGAGATCGGTCTCTGATAGTTCCAATTGAACGTTCTTAAAAAACAGATAGCGATAGCGCATCCATTCGTGCTCGCCCCGATGCCGCGGCGCTCGATTGCTGCAGTGCGCTTCCGGTTCCGGGGGCAGGCCACTAGAATCATGGGGTTCGTTCAAGGAGCCCCCGATGACCCAGTCCGCCCCCCAACAAGCCGTGAGCCCCGCACGCAAGGCCGAGATCCTTGCCGAGGCGCTGCCCTACATCAAGCGCTTCTTCGACAAGACCATCGTCATCAAGTACGGCGGCAACGCGATGACCGACCCGCACCTCAAGGAGTGCTTTGCGCAGGACGTGGTGTTGCTCAAGCTGGTCGGTCTGAACCCGGTGGTGGTACACGGCGGCGGCCCGCAGATCGAGCACCTGCTCGCCCGCGTCGGCAAGAAGGGCGAGTTCGTCCAGGGCATGCGCGTCACCGATGCCGAGACCATGGAAGTGGTCGAGATGGTGCTCGGCGGCCAGGTGAACAAGGAGATCGTCAACCTGATCAACCAGGCCGGCGGCAAGGCCGTGGGCCTGACCGGCAAGGACGCCAGCTTCATTCGCGCCAAGAAGCTGCTGATGCAGAAGCTCGACGCCCCCGCGGGCGACCTGATCGACGTCGGCCAGGTGGGCGAGATCACCAGCATCGACCCCAGCCTGATCTCCTTCCTGGACCAGGGCGACTTCATCCCGGTGATCGCGCCGATCGGCGTCGGCGAAGAGGGCGAGACCTACAACATCAACGCCGACGTGGTCGCGGGCAAGCTCGCCGAGATTCTCAAGGCCGAGAAGCTGGTGCTGCTCACCAACACCCCGGGCGTGCTCGACAAGGCGGGCAACCTGCTCACCGGGCTGACCCCGCGCCAGATCGACGACCTGGTCGCCGACGGCACGCTGTCGGGCGGCATGCTGCCCAAGATCGGCTCGGCGCTCGATGCGGCGCGCAACGGCGTGAAGTCGGTGCACATCATCGATGGCCGCGTCGAACACTGCCTGCTGCTCGAGATTCTGACTGACCACGGCGTCGGCACGATGATCAAGAGCAAGTAAGGCTGGACGGAAACCGGCGGCGCAGCGGAGGCTAGCAGCCGCCAGGAAGAACAAAACCCGCCCCGGCGACTGCCGGCGGCGGGTTTTTTCAAGATTGCTTCAGCGCGATCAGTCGATGTTCAGGCGCTTGGCCTGGGCTTCGGCCTTCTTCGGCAGCGCCAGTTCGAGGACGCCGTCGTTGAACCTGGCCGAGGCCTTGGCCTCGTCGATCTCCTGGCCGAGCTGGAAGCTGCGCGAGACCTTGCCGAAGTAGCGCTCGGTGCGCAGCACCTTCTCGCCTTCCTTCACTTCCTTTTCCTGCTTGCGTTCGGCGCTGATCGACACCACCGGGCCGTCGATGTGGACGTGGATGTCTTCCTTCTTCATGCCCGGCAGTTCGGCATGCACTTCGTAGCCGTCTGCGTTCTCCTTGACGTCGACGCGCATCTGCGGCGCATCCGTCCCCATGTTGGCCACCGGGCCGCCGCCGAAATCCACGGGGCGGACGAAAAAGCCGCGGAAGAAGTCTTCCAGGGGGTCGACGCGTCGGGTGACATTCGTGCTCATGTACGGTTCTCCTCTTCACAAGGCTGCCGGTACATTCCGGCCTCAGGACCAATATAGGTGCGGGCCTCGGGTTTTCAAGCGGGTTCGTGGCGGGGACAGCGCCGGGCGGGAAGGGCAGGGCGAGGATGCACTATCATCGCCGCCACGATGGCGCCGGACTTGGACCCCGCCGCCGTCCGACCACGATGACTGCCCGAGGTGCACCTGCGATGAGCGAGCCGACCAACACCTGTCCGCGCTGTGGCGCGAGCTTCACCTGTGGCATGCAGGCGGGCGAATCCGCGTGCTGGTGCGCGGCGTTTCCGGCTGCGTTCGCGGTGCCCGAGGCGGGCGCGATGCCCGCGGAGGCCGGCTGTTACTGCCCGCGCTGCCTTGCCGAACTCATCGAGGATCGACGGGCGCGTCTGGCGCAGGGCGATCGTCTGCCGGCGGGGTCTCGCTGAGCGCGAATTCGAAGATCACCCCTTCGTCAGCCCAGAACTCGGCCACCTCGCCGAGGATCTCGAGCGCGGTGTCCAGGGTTTCGGATGCGGCCGTACGCAGGGCCTGCGGCTGGGCGAGCTCGATGCGGTAGTGCCGGGCCGGGAGCCAGGACAGGTCGGTGAGGCAGTCGGACAGGGCGTCCCAGTTGTGGCCGAACCAGTCGGGAAAGTGCAGCGCGGCCGCGAAGCGCGCGAGCAGGGTGGCCTTGTCGGTGCAGCCGGCCAGATCGATGCGGACGTCCAGGTGCGCGTCGGCGGGGCTGGTGTCGGGGCGAGGCGGCGTGGTCGTCATGGCAGGGGCTCGATCTGGCGGAAGCTGCTGTAGTGATCGGCGGTGTAGTAGAAGACTTCGGGCGGGTTGCCGCCGGCGACGATGCGGCGCGCACCACGGTCGCGCGCGCCGGGGGTGGGCACCGTGTATTCGCGGTAATAGTCACGCGGCTTGGCGGGCAGCAGGCGCTCGCGGTTCTGGAAGGTGGTGCCGTCCTTGCGGTAGGGGAAGGGGCCGCCGCGCTGGATGAGGGCGAGGGTCTCGATCGCCTCCGGCGGCAGGCCGGCGTGGGAGGGCAGGCGGGTGTCCGAGCCGGCGGGCGGCGCGCAGGCGACGAGGCCGGCGACGAGCGCCAGCATGAGCAGGAGGCGGAGGGCGAGCGTGTGCAGCATGGGGGTCAGGCCGGACGCGGCTTGGGTTGGGGGCGGCCGGGGGCGATGCCGAAGCGTTTCATCAGCTCGTGCATGAACTCGGTGATCGCCGTCAGCCGTGGGTTGGCGGGCGACAGGCGCTGGGCGCGCTCGATCAGCGCGCTCGCCTGCGCGGCGAAGGCCTCGTTCCAGCCGCGGTTCTCGATGTGGCGCAGCAGGGCGAGCGCGGCGTTGAACAGCACGTGCGGGTTGCCGGGCATCTTGCGCGCGGCGTTCATCATCTCGGCCACGGCGCCGTCGAAGTCGCCGGCGTGCGCCTTCTGGGCGCCGGTGGTCACCAGCGACTTCACTTCGGCCTGGACCTTCGCCTCGACCTCGCGCGAGACCTGGTCGAGGCCGCGCGAACGCAGCACTGCGCGCGTCGATTCCAGCGTGCGGTCGTCGCCTGCGGTGCGGATCAGGTCGGCGAGCAGTTCGGTGCCCTCGTCGCGCATCTGCTGGTCGTAGCAGGCCTTGACGAGATCCTGGCGCAGGCCGACGGACAGGTCGCGCAGACGGGCCGGATTGCGCAGCGCGCTCAGCATCGACTGGCGCGCGGCGGTATGGTCGTGCACATGGGCCTGGATGAGCGCACCACCGATGGCTGCGCACAGCTCGCCCTTGGGGTGGCGCCCGAGGCCGCGCTCCAGCTCGTCGAGCGTTTCGCGTGCATCGGCGAGCTTGTGCAGGGAGAGTTGGGCCTGCAGCAGGCGCACGTGATCCTCGGGCTCGCGAAACTCGGAATACTTGCCGCGCTCGACGACGTCGGCGAGGCTGCGCTCGGCGGTCGCCGGGTCGCCTGCGCTCAAGGCCAGCTCACCCAGATGACGCAGGCGGGTGATGCGATACGGCGACAGCTCGCTGGCGCGCTGCAGGGCGGCGCAGGCTTCCTGCGGGCGCGTGGTCTCTTCGCGCAGGCGGGCGAGGAGTTCGTAGGCCTCGATGAAGCGATCATGGCGGGCGAGCAGCTCGGTCAGGATGTGTTCGGCTTCGACCCAGGATTTCTTCACCACCAGCATGCGCGCGAGGCCGAGCGAGGCCCAGGGGATGGGGCGTGCGGCAAGGATCTCGCGATACAGCGTCTCGGCCTCGGCGATCTGGCCGATGCCGGCGTGCAGTTCGGCCTGCAGGCGCATGAAGTCGACCAGGTGTTGCGGATGCTCGTTGCGGGCGATCCGACAGTAGTCGATCGCCCCCACCGGGTCGCCGATCTTCATCAACTGCCAGGCGGGCAGGAAGGCGTCGCGCTTCTCGAGCGCACGCAGCAGGCGCACGCGCAGGGTTTCGGCGGTGAGCGGCTTGAGGATGTAGTCGTCGGGGGCGAGCTCGCAGGCGCTGGTCACGCGCTCGTAGTTGCGCTCGGCGGTGATCATCACGAACAGCGTGTCGCGCGGGATGATGCGGTGCTGGCGCAGGTCCTCGAGCAGGTGCTGGCCGTCCTGGCCTTCGCCGAGGTTGTACTCGCACAGCACCAGGTCGTAGCGCTGCGCGCGCAGCCGGCGCATGGCCATGGTCGCCGACACGGCAAACTGCGGCGCCTCGATGCCGATGGACGTGAGCATGTTGCGCAGTTGTGCGCGCATGGTCGCCTGGCTTTCGACGACGAGGACATCGAGATCGTGGGGCAGCAGCATCGGACGGGCACCGGACGCACGCCGAGGGCGTGCCATGACCGAAGATTACGGCAGGCCGTCAAAAGGCTGAAGCCCCCGCGATGAAGAAATGCATCTTCGTCGCGGGGGCTTCAGGCGTGGGCGCGGCGCTGTGGGAGCAAGCTTGCCCGCGAATGCGGCGGTTCTGCGCGCCCTGTTCGCGGGCAGACCCGCTCCCACAGACTTTGCTTCCACGGGCCGGGCGTATGCTCAGCCGCGCTCGACCTCGACCTGGGTCTCGACCTTCTGGCGCAGGCGGATGTGCAACTCGCGCAACTGCTTCTCGTCCACGCCGCTGGGCGCGTCGGTGAGCAGGCACTGGGCGCGCTGGGTCTTGGGGAAGGCGATCACGTCGCGGATGGATTCGGCGCCGGTCATCATGGTGACGATGCGGTCGAGGCCGAAGGCCAGCCCACCGTGCGGCGGCGCGCCGTACTTGAGCGCGTCGAGCAGGAAGCCGAACTTGGCCTGCTGCTCCTCGGGGCCGATGTTGAGCGCCTCGAACACGCGCGCCTGCACGTCGGCGCGGTGGATACGCACCGAGCCGCCGCCGATCTCCCAGCCATTGAGCGCGAGGTCGTAGGCCTTGGCCAGGCACTCGCCCGGGTTGGATTCGAGCAGGTCGATGTGCTCGTCCTTCGGGCTGGTGAAGGGGTGGTGGCAGGCGGTCCAGCGCTTGTCTTCCTCGTCGTACTCGAACATCGGGAAGTCGACGACCCACAGCGGGCGCCAGGCCTCGCCGGTGACGTAGCCTTTCTCGTGGCCGAGCTTGATGCGCAGCGCGCCCATGGCGTCGTTGACCACCTTGGTCTTGTCGGCGCCGAAGAAGATCAGGTCGCCCGACTGCGCGCCGGTGCGCTCGAGGATGGTGGTGAGCGCCTTCTCGTGCAGGTTCTTGACGATCGGCGACTGCAGGCCCTGCTCGTTGGGCTGGGTGACGTCATTGACCTTGATGTAGGCCAGGCCGCGGGCGCCGTAGATGCCGACGAACTTGGTGTACTCGTCGATCTCGCCGCGGGTGAGGGCGTTGCCGCCCGGCACGCGCATCGCCGCGACGCGGCCGCCGGAGGTGGCGGGGCCGCTGAAGACCTTGAAGGCGACGTCCTGCACCGCGTCGGTCACATCCGTCAGTTCGAGCGTGACGCGCAGGTCGGGCTTGTCCGAGCCGTAGCGGCGCATCGCCTCGGCGTAGGTCATGCGCGGGAAGGGCGCGGGCAGGTCGACGTCCATCGCCTCCTTGAACACGAAGCGGATCATCTCTTCCACCAGCGCGGTGATCTCGTGCTCGTTCATGAACGAGGTCTCGAGGTCGACCTGGGTGAATTCGGGCTGGCGGTCGGCGCGCAGGTCCTCGTCGCGGAAGCACTTGACGATCTGGTAGTAGCGGTCGTAGCCGGCCACCATCAGCAGTTGCTTGAAGAGCTGGGGCGACTGCGGCAGGGCGAAGAACTGGCCCGGATGCACGCGCGAGGGCACCAGGTAGTCGCGCGCGCCTTCGGGCGTGCTCTTGGTCAGCATCGGCGTCTCGACGTCGATGAAGCCGGCGCCGTCGAGGAAGCGGCGGAAGGCCATCGTGGTCT
>JAGOEI010000025.1:0-6336 GCA_017997795.1 Thauera sp.
CTGATCCGCGCCACCCGCAACGGCTGAACGATTCGGCTGCCACCCCGTCGAAACTTCAACGAGCAGCGGCCTGAAGAGGACTGCAGACGGGAGGTGTGCGATGACGACAACGCTCGGCGCCCTGCGGGCACCCCACACACTGATCAGCATCATCGGCGCCGCTTCGGCGCTCGGTGCCCCGCATGCGGGCTCAGCCGCGGCACCGGCCGCGCTGCAAGGCGGCGCACTCATGCATCGCCTGGCGGCCATCGGGCCGAACGTGGAATGGGCGGAGACGCTGCTGCCGACCGCGGCGGAGCGCACTGCGTGCCCCGCCGCAGGCGCCCCCAGTGCGCCCGGCGCACGCGCCCCCACTGCGCCCGGCGCAGATGCCGCCACCGACATGGCCACCCGCGTCGCCGCCAATGCCGCCTTCGCCCACCGCCTCGCCGACCACATCGCAGCCTTGCCCGCGGGCAGCTTCCCGCTCGTGCTCGGCGGCGACCACGCGATCGCCGCCGGCACCTGGCGCGGCGTCGGCCGCCGGCGCGGGCGCGCTCCGGGCCTGATCTGGGTCGACGCCCACCTCGACAGCCACACCGACGCCACCACGCACTCGGGCAACATCCACGGCATGCCGCTGGCCGCGCTGCTCGGCGTCGGCCATGATGCGCTCACCGGCATCCCTGGCCCGGCACTCGACCCGACACGCACCTGCATCGTCGGCGCGCGCGCCTGGGAGCCGGAGGAGCAGGCGCTGCTCGCCCGGCTCGGCGTGCACGTCTTCGCCATGGACGAGATCCGTGCGCGCGGGCTGGCCGCCGTGTTCTGCGACGCAATGACCATCGCCCGCGCGGACCAGGAAGCCGGCTTCGGCGTGAGCCTCGACCTCGACGCGCTCGACCCGCAGGCCTTTCCGGCGGTGACCTGCCCCGAAGCCGAGGGGCTCGATCCGCGCGCGCTCGCCGACGTGCTGCTGAGCCTGCGCGCCTGCGCCGACTTCATCGCGCTCGAGATCGTCGAGTACCGCCCCGACCTCGACCCCGACCAGCGCAGCGCAGACTGGGTCGCCGAGTTCGCCCGCGCCGCGCTCGGCCCCGGCACCGCCTGGCTGCGCGACAAGGAGCGCCGTTTCGGCGCCGCCAACTACGCGCCGCTGCCGACGGTGTTCCAGCGCGGCGAGGGCGTGTGGTTGTGGGACACCGACGGCCGGCGCTACCTCGACATGATGAGCGCCTATTCGGCGGTGAGCTTCGGCCACAGCCATCCGCGCCTGGTCGGGGCGCTGGTAGAGCAGGCGCAGCGCCTGGCGCTGACCTCGCGCGCCTTCTCCAGCGACCGCCTGCCGGTCTTCCTCGAGCGCCTGTGCGCCACCTTCGGCTACGAGCGCGCGCTGCCGGTCAATACCGGGCTGGAAGCGGTCGAGACCGCACTCAAGGCCGCGCGCAAGTGGGGTTACAAGGTCAAGGGCATCGCGCCGGAGCGCGCGCGCATCCTCGCCTGCGACGGCAACTTCCATGGTCGTTCGATCGCCATCGTCGGGCTGTCGTCCAACGACCACTACCGCGACGGCTTCGGCCCCTTCCCGCCCGGGCTCGATCGCGTGCCGTATGGCGACGCCGACGCGCTCGAGGCCGCGATCACCCCCGACACCACCGCCTTCCTGGTCGAGCCGATCCAGGGCGAGGGCGGCATCGTGGTGCCGCCGCCCGGCTACCTGTCGCGCTGTGCCGAACTCTGCCGCCGCCACGACGTGCTGCTGATCGCCGACGAGGTGCAGACCGGGCTCGGCCGCACCGGCCGGCTGCTGGCCTGCGACCACGAGGGCGTGCGGCCGGACGGGCTGATCCTGGGCAAGGCACTCGGCGGCGGCCTGCTGCCGGTGTCGGCCTTCCTCGCCGATCGCCGGGTGATGGACGTGTTCGGCCCCGGCGACCACGGCTCGACCTTCGGCGGCAACCCGCTCGCCGCCGCGGTCGGCACCGAGGTGCTCGCGCTGCTCGCCGAAACGCGCCCGTGGGAGCTCGCCGAGCGCCTCGGCGAGCGCCTGATGGCGCGCCTGCGCGCCGCCGCGCTGCCCTGCGTGCGCGAAGTGCGCGGCCGCGGCCTGCTCGTCGGCGTGGCGCTCGACCCCGCGCTGGCGGACGCCGCCGACATCGCCGAGCGCCTGCTCGCACGCGGCATCGCCACCCGCGACACCAACGGCAACGTGATCCGCCTGGCGCCGCCGCTGGTGATCGACGAGGCCACGCTGGACGAGGCGACGAGCCGCATCATCGACACGCTGCGCGCGTGCGTCCCCGCCGACGCTGCCGCGAGCGTTGCGCACATGCAATAAATCGCGAGCGATCAAGCCCTTGGCGCGTGATTCGCATCCCCGCCGAGGGCGTTCTGTTGTTAAACTCGCGCCCTCTTTTTTCGCTCACCTCGCGCGGATGCGCCATCACGAAGGGCCTTAACCATGCTGCTCTGGCTTGTCGTCGCCTATCTGGTCGTCTCCATCGGCATCGGCCTGTATGCCGCCACCCGGGTGCACAACGCGCGTGACTACATCACGGCCGGCCGCAACCTGCCGATGATCGTGGTGCTGGCGATGGTGTTCGCCACCTGGTTCGGCGCCGAGACCGTGCTCGGCATCTCCGCCACCTTCATCGAGGAAGGCTTTCGCGGCCTGATCTCCGACCCGCTCGGTGCCTCCGCCTGCCTGATCCTGTTCGGCCTCATCTTCGCCCGCCCGCTGTACCGCCTGAACCTGCTCACGCTGGGCGACTTCTTCCGCATGCGCTACAACCGCACGACCGAGCTCGTGCTGTCGATCTGCATCGTGCTGTCCTACCTCGGCTGGGTGGCGGCGCAGGTGACCGCGCTCGGGCTGGTGTTCAACGTGCTGTCGGGCGAGCTGGTAAGCATGAACCAGGGCATGCTGATCGGCGCCGGCGTGGTGCTGGTCTATACGCTGTTCGGTGGCATGTGGTCGGTGGCGATGACCACCTTCGTGCAGATGATCGTGATCGTCATCGGTCTGATCTGGGTGAGCTGGATCGCCGGCGACATGGCGGGCGGCTTCGACAACGTGATCACCAAGGCGGCCGCCGAAGGCAAGTTCGAGTTCCTGCCCACGCTCGACCTGGTGGACATGGTCGCCTGGTTCGCCGCCTTCGCCACCATGGCGCTCGGCTCGATCCCGCAGCAGGACGTGTTCCAGCGCGTCAACTCGTCCAGGAACGAGACCGTCGCGGTGTGGGGCACCACGCTCGGCGGCGTGAGCTACTTCTTCTTCGCCGCGGTGCCGCTGTTCCTCGCCTACACCGCCAACATCATCGACCCGGCCATGGTCTCGCGCCTGATGGAGCAGGACTCGCAGCTCATCCTGCCGACGCTGATCCTGCAGTACATGCCCTTCTACGCGCAGGTGATCTTCTTCGGCGCGCTGCTGTCGGTGATCATGTCGACCGCTTCCGGCACCCTGCTCGCCCCGTCGGTGACCTTCTCCGAGAACGTGCTGCGCGGCTTCTTCCCGGGCATGGGCGACCGCGCCTTCCTGATGAGCACCCGCATCACCGTGGTCGTGTTCACCGCCCTCGTCACCTGGTATGCCACCAGCACCGAATCGTCGATCCACCAGATGGTGGAGAACGCCTACCGCATCACGCTCGCCGGCGCCTTCGTGCCGCTGGCCGCCGGCCTGTTCTGGAAGCGCGCCAACAACCTCGGCGCCGCGCTGGCGATTATCCTCGGCCTGTCGACCTGGATCCTGTTCGAGCTGTTCGTGCCCGAAGGCGACATCGAGCCGCAGCTCTACGGCCTGGCGGCGAGCGCGCTCGGCATGCTGGTGGGCGGCCTGCTCGGGCCGAAGGCGCACCACCGCCCGCACATGGGCGGGCATCATGCGGCAGCGGGGACCTACCACACGCATCGCTGAGCGCTCCGCGCAGCAAGCGCGACACCGCCTGGAACCGAGGGAGCGGGCTTGCCCGCGAATAGCGCACGCCGAAGCATTGCGTTCGCGGGCAGGCGCGCTCCCACGGAGACGCGCGGCACCTCGAAGCGCCCTCTGACGACGGCGCCCGCGTTTGATGGTTATCAACGCGGGCGCCGCCGGGCTCGTTTATGGTTGCGGCGTTTTTTCCCCTGGAAATACCGCTCCCATGACCGTGTCTTCCCCGATCGAACTCGTCTGCCCCGCCGGCAGCCTTCCGGCGCTCAAGACCGCCATCGATCACGGCGCCGACTGCGTCTACCTCGGCTTCAAGGACGCCACCAACGCGCGCAACTTCAGCGGCCTCAACTTCGACCCGGCGCAGGTCCGCGAGGGCATCGCCTACGCCCACGCGCGCAAACGCAAGGTCCTGCTCGCGCTCAACACCTACCCGCAGACCGGCAACTGGCCGAGCTGGACGCAGGCCATCGACCGCGCCGCCGAATTCGGCGTGGACGCGCTGATCCTCGCCGACCCCGGGCTGATGGCCTACGCCGCCAAGACCCACCCGCAACTGCGCCTGCATCTGTCGGTGCAAGGCTCGGCCACCAGCTACGAGGCGATCAACTATTACCATGAGCGCTTCGGCATCCAGCGCGCGGTGCTGCCGCGCGTGCTGTCGATGGCGCAGGTCGAGAGCGTGGTCGCCAACACCCCGGTCGAGATCGAGGTCTTCGGCTTCGGCGGCCTGTGCGTGATGGTCGAGGGGCGCTGCGCGCTGTCGGCCTACGCCACCGGCGAATCGCCCAACTGCAACGGCGCCTGCTCGCCGGGCAAGCACGTGCGCTGGGAAGACACCCCGCGCGGCATGGAGACGCGCTTGAACGGCATCCTCATCGACCGCTTCGCCGACGGCGAGCGCGCCGGCTACCCGACGCTGTGCAAGGGCCGCTTCGAGGTCAACGACGAGACCTACTACGCGCTCGAGGAGCCGACCAGCCTCAACACCCTCGAGCTGCTGCCCGAGCTCGCCCGCATCGGCATCCGCGCGATCAAGATCGAAGGCCGCCAGCGCAGTCCGGCCTACGTCGCCCAGGTGACCAAGGTGTGGCGCGCCGCGCTCGACAAGCTCAAGGCCGGTGGCCCGGAGGGCTTTGCCGTGCTGCCGGCTTGGATGGCCGAACTCAACAAGGTCTCCGAAGGCCAGAGCCACACGCTGGGCGCCTACTACCGGCCGTGGAAGTGAGCGCCGCGACGCCGCGCCTGCGCTGACGCTCCCGCACCGACCACACCCCGCACTCGACGCACTCCGCGCCCGGACCATTGCCCGTGCCGAACCCGATCGCCGCCCACCGCCTGCCGCGCCATGGCGCGAACGACGCTTGCGGCGACGCCCCATCCGAATGAGAACCGCCCAATGAAACTCGCCCTCGGTCCCCTGCTCTACTACTGGCCGCACCAGAGCGTGCTCGATTTCTACGCCGACATGGTCGAAGCGCCGGTCGACAGCGTCTATCTCGGCGAGACCGTGTGCTCGCGCCGCCACGAACTGCGCCTCGAGGACTGGCTCGAGGTCGGGAAGGTGCTCGCCGCCGCCGGCAAGGAGGTGGTGATGAGCACCCAGGGCCTGATCGAATCCGAATCCGACCTCAAGGTGCTGCGCCGCATCGTGCGCCAGAGCGCCGAGGGCGATCCCGGTTTCCGCGTCGAAGCCAACGACATGGGCGCGGTGCGTCTGCTGACCGAGGCCGGCGCGCGCGACTGGATCGCCGGCCCGACGCTCAGCATCTTCAACCCGAGCACGCTGCAGTTGATGATCGATTCCGGCGCCACGCGCTGGGCGGTCGCCCCCGAGATGGCGGGCGCGGCGCTCGCCGAAGTGAGTTCCGCGCTGGCCGCGCCGATCGAGACCGAGGTCTTCGCCTACGGCCGCCTGCCGCTGGCGCACTCGGCGCGCTGCTTCACTGCCCGCCACTTCAACCTGCAGAAGGACACCTGCGAGTTCCGCTGCCTGTCGATCATGGACGGCATCACGCTGCGCACCCGCGAGGGCGAGCCCTTCCTGACGCTGAACGGCGTGCAGACCCAGTCGGCGCGGGTTCACAACCTGCTCGGCGACCTGTCTGCCGTGCAAAAGAGCGCCGAGGTGCTGCGCATCAGCCCGCAGGGTGCGCACACGCGCAAGATCGTCGAACTGTTCCGCGCCGTGCTCGACGGCACGCAGACGCCGTCCGCCGCGCTCGCCGCCAGCCGCGAGCTGATGGTCGAGGCACCGTGCAACGGCTTCTGGCACGGCCGCGCCGGCGTCGAGCAGTACGTCGCCGCCTGACCCGCTTTCGGAGACCGAACATGCCTGCCCTGCCTTCCCTTCCGCGCCCGCCCCTGCCCACCGAGCTGCTGCCCGGCGCCCTGCGCCAGCGCATCGGCGAGCGCCTGGA
>JAGOEI010000025.1:6436-21116 GCA_017997795.1 Thauera sp.
CAGTACGTCGCCGCCTGACCCGCTTTCGGAGACCGAACATGCCTGCCCTGCCTTCCCTTCCGCGCCCGCCCCTGCCCACCGAGCTGCTGCCCGGCGCCCTGCGCCAGCGCATCGGCGAGCGCCTGGAAAACTTCCGCATCCCCGACTTCACCGTGCCCGCGCCGCTGGCCAGGCTCGTCGCGCGCCTGCCGCAGCAGCCGCCCACCCACGTGCTGACGCTCGCGCTCAACCTCGCACTCGGCCGCATCCTGCCGCGCGACACACTCGAGCCGCTCACCGGCCACCACCTGCAGATGCGCGTGCTCGACGCCGGGCTCACGCTCGACTTCACCCTCACCGCCAAGGGCTTCCGGCGTTCCGCGCCGACACCCGGCAAGAAGCCCGACCTGATCATCTCCGCCACGACGCGCGACTTCATGGCGCTGGCGCTGCGCGAGGAGGACCCCGACACGCTGTTCTTCAGCCGCCGCCTGCGCATGGAAGGCGACACCGACCTCGGCCTGCTGGTGAAGAACACGCTCGACGCGGTGGACTGGGACGCGCTGAAGGACAAGCTCACCGGCCGGCGCTGAGCCCCTTGCCCGCGCACGGGCGGCGCGCGCCGCGGGGTGTGCGTTAAGCTAGGCGCCCGTCCCGATTCTCGACTCCCGGCGCCGCGCTTGCCAACGCGGCCCCGCCCCGCGATGCCCTCCGAATTCGATCTGATCCGGCGCCATTTCACGCGCCCGACCCGCCACACCGACCTCGCCGTCGGCGACGATGCCGCGCTTCTGCACGCCCGCCCGGGGATGCAGCTCGCCGTTTCCACCGACATGCTGGTGTCGGGCACGCACTTCTTCGCCGACACCGACCCCGAGGACCTGGGCTGGAAGACACTGGCAGTGAACGTCTCCGACCTCGCCGCGATGGGAGCCACCCCGCGCTGGGCTTTCCTCGCGCTCGCGCTGCCCGCGGCGGACGAGGCCTGGATCGCCGCCTTCGCGCGCGGATTCTTCGCCTGCGCCGACGCCCATGGCGTGGACCTCGCCGGCGGCGACACCACGCGCGGACCACTGACCCTGTCGGTGACCATCATCGGCGAGGTGCCGCAGGGCCAGGCGATCACGCGCGCAGGCGGTCGCCCCGGCGACGACCTGTGGGTGTCCGGCCAGCCCGGAATGGCCGCGCTCGGCCTCGCGGCGCTGCGCGGCGAAGCACGAATCTCGACCGCGGGCAGCGCAGCCTGCATTGCAGCGCTGCAACGCCCGCAGGCGCGCGTCGCCCTCGGCCTGGCGCTGCGCGGCATCGCGACCGCCATGCTCGACGTCTCCGACGGCCTGCTCGGCGACCTCGGCCACATCCTCGAGTGCTCCGCCACCGGCGCCATCATCGATGTCGGCGCGCTGCCGCTCGCCGCGCTGCGCGACAACGGCGCCGACGAGGCGCTCGCGCGACGCTGCCTGCTCGACGGCGGTGACGACTACGAACTGCTCTTTGCGGCCCCTGCCGCACGACGCGCCGACGTGGAAGCCCTCGCCGGCCAGCTCGGGCTTGCGCTGCACCGCATCGGCGAACTCGGCGCCGAGCCCGGCACGCTCTGGCTGCGTGAAGCAGATGGCCGGCTGGTCCCCGGCACGCGCTCGGGCTACGATCACTTCGGTTGAGCAAACCCAGCCCGCAATCCGCCCCTCATCACGACCCGAAACCCGCCCATGCGCCCCACCGCCCGCCTGATGATGAGTCACCCCGCCCACTTCATTTCCCTGGGCTTCGGCGCCGGCCTGTCGCCGTGGGCGCCGGGCACCATGGGCACGCTGCTGGCGTGGGCGCTGTATCCGCTGATCCGCACGCCCCTGTCGGAGTTCGTCTTCCTCGCCCTGCTCGCCAGCCTGTTCGTCGCCGGCGTGCTGGCGGCCGAGCGCACCGGGCGGGCGCTGGGTGTGTCCGACCACGGCGGCATCGTGTGGGACGAGATGGTCGCGACCTGGCTGGTGCTGATGTTCACGCCCGGCACGCTGCTCTGGCAGGCGCTCGCCGTGGCGCTGTTCCGCTTCTTCGACATCGTCAAGCCGCCCCCGGTGCGCTGGGCGGACCGCAGCTTCAAGGGCGGCTTCGGGGTGATGTTCGACGACATCGTCGCCGCCGGCTACACGCTGCTCGTGCTCGCCATCCTCGTCACCCTGTTCGGCGCCTGAACCCATGATCGACACCGAACTCGACACGCTCGCCCGCCGCGTTGGCGAGGCCCTGGCCGCACGCGGCTGGCGACTTGCCACTGCAGAATCGTGCACCGGTGGCTGGATCGCCGAGGCGGTGACCGCGATCGGCGGCAGCTCGGCCTGGTTCGACCGCGGCTTCGTCACCTACTCCAATGAAGCCAAGATGGACATGCTCGGCGTCTGCGCGCAGACCCTGGCCGAGCACGGCGCGGTGAGCGAGGCCACCGTGTGCGAGATGGCCGAGGGTGCGCTCGCGCGCAGCCTGGCCGACGTCGCGGTGGCGGTGTCCGGCGTCGCCGGCCCCACCGGCGGCACCCCCGCGAAGCCGGTGGGCATGGTCTGCATCGGCTGGGCGGCGAAGACCTCGCCCACCCGCACGCTGACCCTTCATTTCGCCGGCGACCGCGCGGCGGTGCGCCGGCAGACGGTCATCCACGCGCTCGACGGCATCCTCCGCCTGGCCGCTCGAACGTCCTGAGCACACGCCTGCGCGCTTGCATCGCATTTACTTATTTGGCATTAATGCACGACGCCTTCCCGCCCGCGGCACGCAGCGGCGAGAAAATTTTTTGCCTGTAACTTCATACAGTCTTTAAACTGGCGCCATGCACGAGGCAGGCCCGCATCGCCTGCAATCTTTGTGCCATAATCAGCTCAACTTACAGGACGCACTTCCATGGACGACAACAAGGCCAAAGCCCTCGCCGCCGCGCTCTCGCAAATCGAAAAGCAGTTCGGCAAGGGTTCGATCATGCGCATGGGCGACGGCAGCATCGAGCGCGACATCCAGGTCGTTTCCACCGGCTCGCTCGGGCTCGACATCGCACTCGGCCTCGGCGGTCTGCCGCGCGGCCGGGTGGTCGAGATCTACGGCCCGGAATCCTCGGGCAAGACCACGCTGACGCTGCAGGTCATCGCCGAGATGCAGAAGCTCGGCGGCACCGCCGCCTTCATCGACGCCGAGCACGCGCTCGACGTCGGCTACGCCGAAAAGCTCGGCGTCAATATCGAGGACCTGCTGATCTCGCAGCCCGATACCGGCGAACAGGCGCTCGAGATCGCCGACATGCTGGTGCGCTCGGGCGGCGTCGACATCGTCGTCATCGACTCGGTCGCCGCGCTCACGCCCAAGGCCGAGATCGAGGGCGAGATGGGCGACCAGCTCCCCGGCCTGCAGGCGCGCCTGATGTCGCAGGCGCTGCGCAAGCTCACCGCCAACATCAAGCGCACCAACACGCTGGTGATCTTCATCAACCAGATCCGCATGAAGATCGGCGTGATGTTCGGCAGCCCCGAGACCACCACCGGCGGCAACGCGCTCAAGTTCTACGCCTCGGTGCGCATGGACATCCGCCGCACCGGCACGATCAAGAAGGGCGACGAGGTGGTCGGCTCCGAGACCCGCGTCAAGGTGGTCAAGAACAAGGTGTCGCCGCCTTTCAAGGAAGCACACTTCGACATCCTGTACGGCGAGGGCATCTCGCGCGAGGGCGAGATCATCGACCTCGGCGTCGAGCACAAGATCGTCGACAAGTCGGGCGCCTGGTACGCCTACCAGGGCGACAAGATCGGCCAGGGCAAGGACAACTCGCGCGAGTTCCTGCGCAACAACCCGGCGCTCGCACGCGAGATCGAGAACAAGGTGCGCATCGCCGTCGGCCTGCCGGAGATGGCTGCAGCGGTGGCCGCCCCGGCCGCGGCCGAGGCCTGACCCGCGGGCGTCGAGCATGGGCGAACCCAGCCTGCGTGAACGCGCGCTGCGCCACCTCGCCCGGCGCGACCACTCGCGCGCCGAGCTGGCACGAAAGCTCGCCGCCCATGGCGACGCCAACGAGATCGACGCGGTGATCGAGCGCATGGGCGAGCTCGGCCTGCAGTCCGACACCCGCTACGCCGAAGCCTTCGTGCGCGGCAAGGCGGGGCGCTTCGGCGCCAGCCGGCTGCGCAGCGAGCTCGCCCGCCGCGGCATCGACCGTGACCTGATCGACGAAGCCATCGCCGGCGAGTGCGTAGAATCCGAAGCAGACCGCGCGCGCGCCGTATTGCGCGGCCGCTTCACCGAACCGCCCGCCGACGCGCGCGAATGGGCGCGCCAGGCGCGCTTCCTGCAAACCCGGGGCTTTGCCCCCGACCTGATCCGCAAGCTGCTGAAAGAGCCCTACGATGAGTCTGCTTAAGGTCGCCGGCCTGCAAAAGCGCTACAAGGCGCGCACCGTGGTGCACGACGTCGGTTTCGAGGTCGGCTCGGGCGAGGTCGTCGGCCTGCTCGGCCCCAACGGCGCCGGCAAGACCACCTGCTTCTACATGATCGTCGGCCTGGTGCGTGCCGACGGCGGCCAGATCAGCCTCGACGGCAAGGACCTCACCCACCTCCCCATCCACGCCCGCGCGCGGCTCGGCCTGTCCTACCTGCCGCAAGAAATGAGCGTGTTCCGCAAGCTCACCGTGGCCGAGAACATCCAGGCCGTGCTCGAGCTGCAGGGCCTCGACAAGCGCCAGGTGAACGAACGCCTCGAAGAGCTGCTGCACGAGCTCGGCATCCATCACCTGCGCAACAACACCGCCATCTCGCTGTCGGGCGGCGAGCGCCGGCGCTGCGAGATCGCGCGCGCGCTGGCCACCGACCCGCGCCTGATCCTGCTCGACGAGCCCTTCGCCGGCGTCGACCCGATCGCGGTGATCGACATCCAGAAGATCATCCGCTTCCTCAAGGAGCGCGACATCGGCGTGCTGATCACCGATCACAACGTGCGCGAGACCCTCGGCATCTGCGACCGCGCCTACATCATCAGCGAGGGGCGCGTGCTGGCCAGCGGCCAGCCGGGCGAGATCATCGAGAACGAGCGCGTGCGCCAGGTCTATCTCGGCGAGCACTTCCGCCTCTGACGGCGCGCGCCGGCCCACCGCGATGAAACCCAGCCTCCAGCTCAAGCTCTCCCAGCACCTCACGCTGACGCCGCAACTGCAGCAGTCGATCAAGCTGCTGCAGTTGTCGACGATCGAGCTGAACCAGGAGATCGAGCGCATCCTGCTCGAGAACCCGATGCTCGAGCGCGAGGACGGCGACGGCGCGGACTTCGCACCACAGGCACCCGCCGCCCCCCCGCCCGAACGCGAGCAAGCGCAGGAAAGCGCGGCCGAAGCACCCGCCCCCGACAGCGACCAGCGCGAAGGCGGCGAGGGCAGCAGCGCCGACGACAGCATCGACTGGTCCAACGTCGGCACCGGCGCCTCGAGCCGCAGCGAGAGCGACGACGACGACGTCGACTACCAGGACCTGCAGGCCGCGGGCGTTTCGCTGCGCGAGCACCTCGACCAGCAGGTGGCCCTGTCGCAACTGTCCGATCGGGACCGCGCCCTGGTGCGATTCCTGATCGAGGCGCTCGACGATGACGGCTACCTGCACCAGCCACTCGACGATCTGCTGCAGTTGCTGCCGCCGGAAGCCGACGTCGATCTCGACGACCTCGCCATCGCCCTGCACCACGTGCAGAACCTCGAGCCTGTTGGAATCGGCGCCCGCAGCCCGCAGGAATGCCTCGCGCTGCAGTTGCGCACCCTGCCGGCCAGCCCCGTCCGCACGCTCGCGCTCGAGATCGTCACCCGCCACCTCGAGCTCCTCGCCGACCGCAACTTCGCCCGGCTCAAGAAGCTCACCGGCTGCGACGACGACGCGCTGCGCGCCGCCCAGACGCTGATCTGCAGCCTCGACCCCCACCCCGGCTCGCGCTACTCGAGCAGCGAGACGCGCTACGTGCTGCCCGACGTGGTGGTGCGCAAGCTGCGCGGACGGTGGACGGTGACGCTCAACCACGACGCGATGCCGCGCCTGCGCATCAACCGCCTGTACGCCAGCCTGCTGCAGCAGAACCGCGGCCAGGGCGGCGGACTGGGAGGCCAGTTGCAGGAGGCGCGCTGGCTGATCAAGAACGTGCAGCAGCGCTTCGACACCATCCTGCGCGTGTCCCAGGCCATCGTTGACCAGCAGCGGCAGTTCTTCGATCATGGGGACGTGGCGATGCGGCCACTCACCCTCCGGGAGATCGCAGACCAGCTCGAGCTGCACGAATCCACCGTATCGCGCGTCACCACGCAGAAGTACATGGCGACCCCGCGCGGCGTGTTCGAACTCAAGTATTTCTTCGGCAGTCACGTCGCCACCGACACCGGTGGAGCAGCATCCTCGACGGCGATTCGAGCGCTGATTCGCCAATTGGTGGATGCCGAAGACAGCAAGAAGCCGCTGTCCGACGCCAAGATTGCAGAAGTATTGGGCCAGCAGGGTATCGTGGTCGCACGGCGCACCATCGCCAAATATCGCGAGTCGCTCAATATCCCGCCGGTCAGTCTGCGCAAATCCATCTGACAACAACAGGAGTTACCATGAATCTGAACATCACCGGGCGTCACGTCGAAGTCACCCCCGCCATTCGCGACTACGTGACTTCGAAGCTCGACCGCGTCATCCGCCACTTCGACAACGTCACCAGCGTCGGCGTGATCCTGTCGGTCGAGAAGCTCAAGCAGAAGGCCGAGGTAACCCTGCACGTGCGCGGCAAGGACATCTTCGTCGAGAGCGACGATGCCGACCTCTACGCGGCCATCGACGCCATGACCGACAAGCTCGAGCGTCAGGTCCAGAAGTACAAGCAGAAGCAGTCCGACCACAACCACGAGACGCTCAAGCACCAGGTTCCGGAAGCCTGACGCCTTCGTTACAGCCCCGTGTCCGGGGTGTGGTTATAATGCGCGCGTTTTCACGACGCGACCTCCACTCGCCCCGGACCGACTGCCCGCCCTGCGTGGCATCTGCACAAGGGGCGTTGCGCGAGCCCACCAGCGAATGAGCCTGATATCCCAACTCCTGCCACTGTCCAACGTGGTGGTCGACCTCGACGCGAGCAGCAAGAAGCGCGTCTTCGAACAGGCGGGACTGCTGTTCGAGAACAACCAGGGCATCGCCCGCAGCACGGTCTTCGACAGCCTGTTCACCCGCGAGCGCCTCGGCTCCACGGGATTGGGGCAGGGCATCGCCATCCCGCACGGTCGCATCAAGGGCCTCAAGGATGCTGCCGGCGCCTTCCTGCGCCTGGCTGCGCCGGTGCAGTTCGACGCCCCCGACGGCCGACCGGTCAGCATGCTGTTCGTGCTGCTGGTGCCCGAGCAGGCCAACGAGACGCACCTGCAGTTGCTGTCCGAGCTCGCGCAGATGTTCAGCGACCGCGTGTTCCGCGAAGCGCTGCAGAACGCACCCGACGCGACCCAAATCCACCAGATGTTCATGACCTGGGGCGCCGATGCGGCAGACCAGCGTAGCACGGCTGTATGAGGCTCATCGCGACAGCCTGAACCTCACCTACGTCAGCGGACGGATCGATGCGCGCCTGTCCGTGGGTGACGAGCAGATCTGGCCGGCCGACCTCGTCGGCCACCTCAACCTGATCCACCCCACCCGGCTGCAGATCATCGGCACCGCCGAGCTCGCCTGGGCGCAGCGCCAGTCCAACGAGAAGGTCGCGCGCCACCTCAACGAGATCCTGTCGGCCCGCCCGCCCGCCATCATCGTGGCCGACGGCTGCGAGGTGCCCAACATCATCCACGGCATCTGCGAGGCCCACGACGTGGCGCTGTTCACCGCGCGCCACCCATCGGCCAGCGTCATTGACCAGTTGCGCCTGTATCTGTCGCGCGAGCTCGCCGAGAAGGTCTCTCTGCACGGCGTGTTCATGGACGTGCTCGGTCTCGGCGTGCTGATCACCGGGGACTCCGGCGCCGGCAAGTCCGAGCTCGGCCTCGAGCTGATCTCGCGCGGCCACGGCCTGGTGGCCGATGACGTCGTCGAACTGTCGCGCGTCGCCCCCACGGTGCTCGAAGGCCGCTGCCCCGAGATGCTGCAGGACTTCATCGAGGTGCGCGGACTCGGCCTGCTGAACATCCGCACCATCTTTGGCGAGACGGCCTGCCGGCGGAAGATGCGTCTGCGCCTGATCTGCCACCTCGACCGCCGCCAGCCCGGCCCCGACGATCCGAGCCGCCTGCCCCTGCAGCAGGAGACTCAGGACATCCTGGGCGTCAAGATCGGGCGCGTGGTCCTGCCCGTGGCCGCGGGCCGCAACCTGGCGGTGCTGCTCGAGGCCGCGGTGCGCTCCACCATCCTGCAACTGCGCGGCATCGACTCGACGCAGGAGTTCATCGAGCGCCAGACGCGCGCGTTGCGCGCCGCGGAAGACGACAGCGCAGGCTGAGCGCCGCGCCCTGGCCGTGCCCTCGTGAGTGCGGCCCTGCCCGGCCCCGCACTGACCGGCCCCGCACTTGCCGCACGCCGGGTACGGCTGTTACCGTCGACTGCTTTACAGCAGCGCACTGGCCGGCCATGACCACCCCCACGGATTACCTGGAACGCATCCTCAACGCGCAGGTGTACGACGTCGCCGTCGAGACGCCGCTCGACCTCGCCACCAACCTGTCTGCGCGCACGCACAACCGCATCTTCCTCAAGCGCGAGGACATGCAGCCGGTGTTCAGCTTCAAGATCCGCGGCGCCTACAACAAGATGGCGAACCTGTCGCCGCAGGCCTTGAAGCGCGGCGTGATCTGCGCCTCGGCCGGCAACCACGCCCAGGGCGTGGCGCTGTCGGCGGCCAGGCTCGGCGTGCGCGCGGTGATCGTGATGCCGAGCACCACGCCGGCGATCAAGATCGACGCAGTGAAGGCGCGCGGCGGCGAGGTGGTGCTCGCCGGCGAGTCCTACTCCGACGCCTACGCCCACGCGCTCGAGCTCGAGAAGGCCGAAAAGCTCACCTTCGTCCATCCCTTCGACGACCCTGACGTGATCGCCGGCCAGGGCACGGTGGGCATGGAGATCCTGCGCGCCCACCCCAAGCCGATCCACGCCGTGTTCTGCTGCGTCGGCGGCGGCGGGCTGATCGCCGGGGTGGCGGCCTACATCAAGCGCCTGCGCCCGGGGACGAAGATCATCGGCGTCGAGGCGGTGGATGCCGATGCGATGACGCAGTCGCTCGCCGCGGGCCGTCGCATCGCGCTCGAGCAGGTCGGCATCTTCGCCGACGGCGCCGCGGTCAAGGAGGTCGGCGTCGAGACCTTCCGCCTGTGCCAGCAATATGTGGACGAGATGATCGTGGTCGACAACGACGCGATCTGCGCCGCGATCAAGGACGTGTTCGAAGACACGCGCTCGATCCTCGAGCCCGCCGGCGCGCTCGCGGTCGCCGGCGCCAAGGAATACGCCCGTCGCAACAAGCTGCGCGACAAGAACCTGGTGGCGGTGGCCTCGGGCGCGAACATGAACTTCGACCGTCTGCGCTTCGTCGCCGAGCGCGCCGAACTCGGCGAGCAGCGCGAAGCCGTGCTGGCAGTGACGATTCCCGAGAAACCGGGCTCGTTCAAGAAGTTCATCAGCGTGCTCGGCAACCGCAACATCACCGAGTTCAACTACCGCTACGCCGATGCCGGCCAGGCGCACATCTTCGTCGGCGTGACCGTGCACAACCGCGGCGAGGTTGCACGCCTGGTCGAGATGCTCGAACGCCACGACCTGCCTGCGCTCGATCTCACCGACGACGAGCTGGCCAAGTCGCACGTGCGCTACATGGTGGGCGGGCGCGCGCCGCAGGTGGACAACGAGGTGGTGTATCGCTTCGTGTTCCCCGAGCGTCCGGGCGCGCTGATGAATTTCCTCTCCAACCTGCGCTCGGACTGGAACATCTCGCTGTTCCACTACCGCAACCACGGCTCCGACTTCGGCCGCGTGCTGGTCGGCATGCAGGTGCCGCCGGCAGACAAGGACGCCTTCGACGCCTTCCTGCAGCGCCTGGGCTACGACTACGTGGCCGAGACCGGCAACCCGGCCTACCGGCTGTTCCTGTCCGGAAGCTGAGCCGCCAGCGCTCGCCCGACCCCATGCCGCCTGCGCCACCCGGCCGGGCGGCGCGGCGTCACCGCCTTCGGGTCCGCGGCAGACTCAGGCCCGCGGCTGCATCACACCGGCTTCCGTGACCACCCACTGCATCGGCCGATCGTATTGCTGCGGATGCGTATCCGGCACGCGCCCGAGCTCGAACCCCACCCCCACCGCGATGGTCTGCATGCCGGCCAGCGTGCGGTCGAAGTAGCCGCCGCCGTAGCCGAGGCGGTAGCCGCGGTCATCGAAGGCGTTGAGCGGCACCAGCAGCACCTCCGGCACCAGCGCCTCGCCCTCGGCCGGATGCGGGATGCCGTGGCGGTCGAGCGCCATCGGCACGCCCGGGATCCAGCGCCGGAACACCATCGGCGCGTGCCGCTCCACGACCACCGGCAGCGCCGCAATGCGTCCGGATCCACCCGTGAGCCAAGCCTGCACCCAGTCACGCAGATCGGGTTCGGCGCGATAGGGCCAGCAGAAGCCGAGCGAACGCGGTGCCAGGGTTTGCATCAGCGCGTCGAGATGGCGCGCGAGCTGCCCGGTCATCACCTCACGACGCTCGACCGGCAAGGCCTGGCGCAGCTTCAGGGCGTGCTCGCGGAGATGTTTGCGCTTTGCAGCAAAGTCGGGCTCGGGTGCGGAAAAGGTGGTCATCGCTTGTGGTATGGTAGGCCTGCAATGGAGGCATCATCAGGCATGAGAAAGGCATTACGGGCGACCTTGTTCGCTGCAGCATTCCTGCTCCCCGGGGGAGCAATCGCACAGGTCGGCAGTGAAACCGGATCCGACCGTATCGTCGCCGCTCGCGAAGCCCTGCGCAAGGGCGACCGCGACACGCTCGAGCGCCTCGCCGCCGTGCGCGAGCCTCACGTACTCGACGCCTATCCGCGCTACTGGCTGCTCACCAACCTGCTCGCCCGCAGCGAGCCGCCACCTGCCAGCCAGCTCGAAGCCTTCCTCGCCGAAGAGGCGGGCAGCAACCTCGCCGAGCGCCTGCGCGCCGACTGGCTGCGGCGCCTGGCCAAGGACGGCGACTGGGCCGGCTTCGTGCGCCTCTACCCTGGTTTGCAGAACCCCGATGGCGAGCTGCGCTGCGCGGCGTGGACCGCGCGCCTGCTCACCGGCGACCGCAGCGCGCTCGACGAGGTGGCGCAGCAGTGGGACAGCCTCATCGACGCCCACGATGCCTGCGACATGCCACTGCGCAGCGCAGTCGGCAGCGGCCATGTCGGCGAGGATCGGGTCTGGCAGCGCATCCGCCGCCAGGTCGATACCCGCAGCCCCGCCGCCGCGCTCGCCACTCTCCCGCTGCTGGCGCAGGACAGCGCCCCGGCGCCAGGCGATCTCGACCAGGCGATCCGCTCGCCGGCGCCCTGGCTCGACCGCCTGCCGGCCAACTTCGCGGTCACGCGCGCCGGACGCGAACTCGCACTGGCAGCGCTGGTGCGCCTGGCCCGCGAGGACATCCCCGGCGCGCGCCTGCGCCTGCTGCGCATCCAGGACCGTCTCGGCGCCGAAGAACGCAATTACGCCAACCTGGTGATGGCGATGCACGCCGCCATCGATCGCCTGCCCGAGGCCGGCGCGCTCTACGCCGCGGCCGGCGACATCGAGATGACGCCGCTGCAGCGCGCGTGGCGGGTGCGCACCGCCTTGCGCGCGCAGGACTGGCGCGGGGTGCGCAGCGCCATCGAGGCCATGCCGGCGCAGGAACGCGAACAGCCCGACTGGCTCTACTGGCTGGGCCGGGCGCACGCCGCGAGCGGCAACCGCGACGCCGCCGATTCGCTCTTCGTGCGTATCGCGGGCGAGCCGCACTTCTACGGCATGCTCGCCGCCGAGGAGCTCGGCCAGCCCTTCATGCCGCCGCCCGCCACCGCCCCGTTGGCGCGCGACAAGCTCGAAGAGGCCGAGCGCGACCCCAGCCTGCGGCGCGCGCTCGCGCTCTACCAGCTCGACATGCGCACCGAGGCGATCCGCGAGTGGGTGTGGGGCGTGCGCGACCGCGACGAGCAGTTCCGCCTCGGCGCCGCCCACCTCGCGCTGCGCAACGAGCTCTACGACCGCGCGATCAACACCGCCGAACTCGCCAACCCGCGCAGCAATTTCGAGCTGCGCTTCCTCACCCCCTACCGCGACCTGATCGAACCCCAGGTGCGCGCGCAGGGGCTGGATCTGGGCTGGGTATATGGCCTGATGCGCCAGGAGAGCCGCTTCGTGGTCCCGGCGCGCTCCAGCGTGGGCGCGCGCGGGCTGATGCAGGTGATGCCCGCTACCGGGAAGTGGGTGGCGAACAAGATCGGCCTGGCGGGCTACCACCCCGGCCTGCTCAACGACCCCGACACCAACGTGCTGCTGGGTACGAGCTACATGCGCATCATCATGGAAGACCTCGACACGCACCCGGTGCTGGCCTCCGCCGGCTACAACGCCGGCCCCGGCCGCGCGCGACGCTGGCGCGACGCGCAGCCGCTGGAAGGCGCCATCTACGCCGAGACCATCCCCTTCGACGAGACCCGCGACTACGTCAAGAAGGTCCTCGCCAACGCCGTGATCTACTCGGCGATGCTGGAAAAACGCCCGCAGTCGCTCAAGGCCCGCCTCGGCACCATCGCGCCGGCGCCGGTCAGCGAGTAAGCTCCCGGGCTGGACACCCCAAGACATCAACCACTACCTGCCAAGGGTCCACGCATGAATCCGAAACGTGTCGTCATCGTCGGCGGCTCCGGTTTTATCGGCAGCGCCATCGCCAACCGCCTGTGCGAAGCAGGCGTCAAGGTGCTCATTCCCACCCGCCGACGCAGCCGCGCCGGTCACGTGCTGCTGCTGCCCAATGCCGAGGTCGTCGAGGCCGACGTGCACGACCCCGCCGCGCTCGCGCGCCTGTTCGAGGACGCGGACGCGGTGATCAACACCGTCGGCGTGCTGCACTCGCGCCCGGGCACGCCCTTCGGTCCCGACTTCGCGCGCGCCCACGTCGAGCTGCCGCAGAAGATCGTCACCGCCTGCCGCACCGCCGGCGTGGCGCGTCTGGTGCACATCAGCGCGCTCGGCGCCGACGCCAACGGGCCATCCGAGTACCAGCGCTCCAAGGCCGCGGGCGAGCACGCGATCGAGGCCGCCGGGCCCGACATCGCGTGGACCATCCTGCGCCCCTCGGTGGTCTTCGGCCGTGGTGACAGCTTCCTGAACCTGTTCGCGGATCTTGCCCGCATGTTCCCGGTGCTGCCGCTGACCGGCGCGAGCTGCCGCTTCCAGCCGGTCTATGTCGAGGATGTGGCCGAGGCCGTGTATCAGAGCCTCACCCGCCCCGATGCGGCCGGCCAGACCTTCGAGCTCGCCGGCCCCACCGTCTACACGCTGCGCCAACTGGTCGAATACGTCTCTGCCCTGATCGGCAAGCCGCGGCCGGTCCTCGGCCTGCCCGAAGGCATCGGCATGGTGCAGGCGCGCCTGATGGAGCTCGCCCCCCAGCCGCTGATGAGCCGCGACAACGTGCGCTCGATGCGGGTGGACAACGTCGCCAGCGGCGAGCCCCAGCCCTTCGGTCTTACCCCGACCGCGCTCGAGGCGGTCGCGCCCGGCTGGCTCGGCACGGCCGGCCCGCGCGCGTTCTACTACCCGTTCCGGCGCCATGCCAGACGTTGATCGACCTTCAGCGATCCACTTTCGCTGACTCCACTTTTTACCCGTGACCCGGAGCACACGATGAAACTCATCATCGGCAACAAAAACTACTCTTCCTGGTCCCTGCGCGCCTGGCTCGCCGCGCGCGAGGGCGGATTCACCTTCGAGGAGATCCGCATCCCGCTGTTCATCCCCGGCAGCCGCGAGCGCATCCTTTCGCACTCGCCCTCGGGCAAGGTGCCGTGCCTGATCGACCACGGCTTCACGGTGTGGGATTCGCTCGCGATCGGTGAATACCTCGCCGAAAAGAACCCCGCCCTGCTGCCCGCGGACCCGGCCGCACGCGCCATCGCCCGTGCAGTCACCGCCGAGATGCACGCCGGCTTCCAGAACCTGCGCAGCCGCATGCCGATGAACGTGCGCAAGGACTACACCGGCTTCGGCCACAGCCCCGAGGTGGACGCCGACATCGCACGCATCATCGCGATCTGGAACGACTGCCGCGCCCGCTTCGGCGCCGAAGGTCCGTATCTCTTCGGCCGCTTCAGCCTCGCCGACGCCGCGTTCGCCCCGGTGGCGTTCCGCTTCCAGACCTACGGCGTGAAGCCCGAGGGCGCTGCCGGTGAATACCTCGCCACCCTGCTCGCCAACCCGCACATGCAGGAGTGGACGGTGGCCGCGCGTGCCGAGACCGAATCCATCGTGGAAGAGGACCTCTACGGCTGATGCAGGCCTACGTTGTCGGCGGGGCGGTGCGCGACGCCCTGCTCGGGCTGCCGGTCAAGGACCGCGACTGGGTCGTGGTCGGCAGCACCCCCGAAGAGATGCTCGCGCGCGGCTTTCGCCCGGTCGGGCGTGACTTCCCGGTCTTCCTGCATCCGCACACCAGCGAGGAATACGCGCTCGCGCGCACCGAGCGCAAGTCGGGCCACGG